>DATHAB010000095.1:0-5968 GCA_035296885.1 Rubrobacteraceae bacterium | reverse complement strand
GTCTGCTGGTAAACGGCTTCCCAAGGCGGGAAGTCGTTAGGGAGCATCCTCCAGGGGGCTCCGGCGCGCACGATCCACCTCAGGGCGTCGAAGACCTTACGCAGATCGTGGATGCGTTGAGGGGCGTCCTCGCGGACCAGTGCCAGGTACGGGGCCACGAAAGCCCATTCCTCGTCGCTCACGTCAGTCGGATAAGGCTTCCTGTTCGGCATGTACGCATGCTAACGCTTCCAACAGTTCATAACACCCTCTAGACACTAGGAGTTTACCAACTAAGAGGGCCGGTCAGGCTCGCCGCCGGCAGCCTTATTCTCTCTGGTCGGGCTTTGCGGGTTGACGGCAAGGTGGTTTCGAACCTCGTTAACGCCGTCGGCGTCGGCGGCGATCTCTTCTACCGCCCTCTTGTCCTCCTCCGAATGCACCTCGCCGTAGATCTCGGCCACGTCGTCGTTGACCTCGACGTTCAAGCGCGGCAGGTGAAGTGTGCGCGGATCCTCGCCGACCCTTGTGCGGATGCGGTTCGCAATCTCCTGGTGCTGCACGGGAATGTCCGGTGGCGGCTCTGCTGGGTGGCTCCGGCCTATAAGGGGTCCGGCGGAAGGGTCGGAGTACTCCCGGTCCGGCCCAGTACGGTTCGGGTCTTCAGGGCGCTGCGGCTGCTCGGGTCTAGCGGGGTCGGAGACGCCAGACGAAGCCGTGCCTGGAGGCCTGCCCGTGGGCGTAGCGCCACCACCCCAGGTCTCGCCACCCTGGCCGGTTGTATCGGCAAAGGAGGGCGAAGCAATCTCCTTCTCCCCCGAACGGGCGACGAGGGCGCCAACCGCAAACCCAGCTAGAGCGAAGAACCCATACTTTAGGTAACGTTTACCCACAGGCTCTCTGGTGTTCAAGGTCTGTCCGGCAAGCTTGGCCTGACCCTTGCCCACCTTGAGGGCAGCCTTCCCGGCAAAGCTGCCCGCCTTTGCAGCAGCCCCAACTCCGAGCTTGCCGGCTTTTCTGCCGCTCTGCGTCTTCGCGGCGGCCTTGGTAGCCCTGAAGATCATTCTTAACCTCCGTGTCATATAGCGTGTAAGGGTTTGTTACCCACTATCCGGCGACGAAAAACACCGCTTCTGGGGTGCCCCGCTCACCGCAACTCTCCTTCGGACCGCAATTTGGGGAGGAGGGTTAGGCTGCGGTAGCGAAGCCGGCGCTCGTTTAGCGGCTTCTCGAACTCGGCCTCGCGGGCGTACTCGATCCCGCCGGCCGCCGCGGCTTCGACGAGGGCGGCGAGGTCCTCTTTCTCGCTTGGGGAGAAGCTTGTGGCGTCGGCTGGTTCGCGTTTTTCCTCCCGCTCGAAGAGCCTGACACGTCGGGCGAAGGAGACGAAGACGCTGCACGGCTCGGGGCAGGGGATCTCTCCCTCCCCACGGTACATCTTCAAAGGGACCTTTTCGTCAACGTCCCAGAGGGGTTTCTTGAGGCAGACCGCATCCTCGCAGCACGCCCTTGCCGCCTTCTGTACTCCTTGGTCGCTCAGGTGTTGGATACGTTTGTAGATGCCACTCTGGCGTGCGGCGTTCTCGCGGTAGTCGGTAATCTCAAGTTTTCCCTCCCGACCGAGGTACCAGTGAACGATCCCCGCCGGGTACAGGTAGTTCATCGCGTTCGCGAGCTCCCTTGCATTAGCGACCTTGAGCTCCCAGCCGCGGCGAAGGTTCGGCGAGCTTTTTAGAGGCCGGTGCTCCCTGGCCTCTGTAAGCCTGGCGATCTCGCGAGCGTCCCTGGGATCCTCGTGGAGCGTCAGGCCTACGGCCTCCGCGTCGGACTGGTGACGCAGGTAGTAGCCTCCCGCCGGTACCGGGCGAACGAGTACCTGGCCGAATACCCGCCCCTCGGGGGCTTCGACCCATGCGGCGAATGCCTCGCGGGCCGCTGATGCGACGTTAGAGATGCCAGATGGGCCATCCGCTTCAGGACGCGCCGTGGACAACCTCTGCCTCTCGAGCACGGGCGGCGATCAGGTCAGCCATCGAGGGGTGGGTGCCCACCGGCGCGCCGTAGAAGATGGTTTTGTCGGCGCGCTTTGTTACCTCACCGCTCAAACCCAGGTCCTCGGGGATGGTCTCACGGGTGTGCCAGCCCTCAGCGATAAAGACCGGGATAAGAACTACGTTCTCCGCTTGAACGTTCTCTACGACCTCGCCGATTTCGGGATCCTGATCCAGGAATCCCACCTCGACGAGATCGTAGAGGTTTCGTTCCCTTATGCGGTCGGCGTTCAGGTAAATGACCCCGCCAGAGTTCTTGTTCAGGTCGGTCCCGTGCCCGAGCAAGACTAACGCCCGCCGGCCCGGTGGGACCTCCTTGCCATGAAGCAAGTCCTCCACCCGCTCCAGGATCACGTCCGCCATTCCCCCGTATGGCCCTAAAGGTCCCGCGTAGCGCACCGTCTTCTCGCCCTTGCGGGTGAAGGGCCCCGTCAGCCCGAGCTCGCGCGGTATCACCTGTTGGGTAAAGTACCCCTCAGAGATAAAGGCTGGCACTATATACACATCTTCCGACTCGACCATGTCGAGGACGTGGCGTATAGAGGGCTCCTCCTTCCAGAAGCACTCTACGACCTCGTCGAACTCGCGGGCACAACGCTCCCTGATGCGCGACGCGTGCTCGTAGACTGGCAAGCTCGAGTCCTCGTTCAGGTGCGACCCGTGCCCCACAATGACCAGAGCTTTCATGTGCTGCGAGCCTCCTCTCTTGTGTCTACCCGCGCAGTTTATTCGTAGGTAATTTTATCCTAGGGTCCGCGGGTGACTTAGGAAAGGTTTAACGGGCGGGGCTCCTACCGAGATACGCTACACTTAAGGAGATTGTGATCTAGCCTCACCTGGAGGCATGTGCCCTAGGGAGCACGCCTGTTCACCCCTTCACGGGCAAGCTAGCGGACCGCTGCGGCCTCCGTGAGGTCGCCGTTGCTGGGCACACCAGCATTCAGGTGCCTAGAGCCAACAAACAAAGGCTCAGCGGCCGGGGGCTGGGCGCACACGGTAATTAAGGAGTTCTGGTCCTTGTTCCAGCGAGATGAGAAAGGCGGCGGCTATGACCGGGGGCTCGGTCGCTGAGGGTGAGAGGCGCCGGTCGGCCCGCAGAAGACCATCGAGGTTGGTTATGCCTTGCAATCCCCGCCGCGAGCCTACACCCCCGGCCTTTAACACGCCGTTCGCCATCCGGGAGACCTCCTCGGCCTCTTTGCGACCGGCCCGACTCGCCACGTCGAGGTCCGGCATCTGGGCGAGAACCTCTAGGTATGCTTGCACGAGCGCGGGCCGGCTCGCTTCGACGCGGGAGAGGGCAGCGAAAAGAGCCGGGCGGGCGAGCTCCCGGGTGACTTCGAAGCCACGGGCGTACTCGCGGGCCATCAGGTCCCGGTCGGCGGCAAAGCGCATCGCGTCTCGCAAGGTAGCACCCCGCCCCGCACCCAGAGCAACGTCGAGCGCCCTGTCGAGCATCCCTCCAATATGTCCGGGTCCGGCCGCCTCGACCGCTCGGCTAAAGAGGCGGACGTCCTCGTGCGAGAGCCCGGCCAGGACCTTACCCAAACGTTCACTGAGGAGCGCCGCGCGCGTCAGCGGCGCCAGGTAACCCACCGCCCTCAAGTCCGCGTACCCGGCGGCGGAGCGGGAGCCCAAGACCGCCTCGAGGACGGTCTCCCCCACCGGGCGACCGGCGGCCCCTGAGGTAGCCCCCACCAGCGCAGGTACCCCAAGGAGACGCGTCTCGTGGGCAACCACACCATCCGAGTAGCGAGAGTCGGCCCCCGGCATCGGGGCGCTGTAGCCCAAGAAGAGGGCGCTCGTCGCCGCCGCAACCACCTCTGGGGGAGAGGCGTGCGGCCCCAGAGGGCCTCCAGTGGTGCCTTCCCCTATCATGCGGCGACGTTCAGGAGGTTACTAGAGCGCCTTTTCAAGATCTTCGAGGACGGTATCTACCTCCGGCCGGTCCCCGGGAGAGTCCTCGATCTTCTTGGCACGCACTACGCCTTCCTCGTCTATGACGAAGTACGCCCGGTTGGAGAAACCGACCACGTGCTTGACGCCGTAGTCCTCAACAACCTTGCGACGAAAATCGGAGAGCAATGGGAAACCTATGTCCTTATTCTCAGCCCACGCCCTATGAGACCAGGGCGAGTCCACGCTTATGCCTAAAACCTTCGCGCCCTTCTCCTCGAAGCGCCCGATCTCCTTCTGCCGCTGGCTCATCTGCCGGTGCATCCGCTCGGCCAGTCTCCAGGATAGAAAGACAGAACGACCGGGCCCTCCCGCCTCATGCTCTCGAGCGAAATCTTGTTATCCCAGCTGTCGCCAGGTAGCTCGAAACTCGGGGCTCTCTCTCCAACCTCTGCGGCCACTCAAACATCCTCCTCGCTACTTTCTCTACTGCTCCGCATTCTACCCTTCATTCGCACCCCAGGCGGATAGAATTACGCCTCGTGAAACCGACGAAAGGCCAGAAAAGACCCGTGAAGGACTTCGAAAGCCGCAATCGATAAGATACGTGCGAGCGACGAAGCGATACAAGAACATAACCACGACCGGCGAGAGGAGATCTTGACCGGCGCCGAAAAAACGTTCCCGATACCAGAAGATGCCTTCGAGAAGGACCTCCCGGAGGGCACCTTGGGCGCCGAAGAAGAGCTCTGGCTCGCGGACCCCCAATCTATGAAGCTCGCTGGCGGCGCCCAAAAAATACTAGCCCGAGCCCCCAAAGGTCACTACACCGGGGAACTTATAGACTGTGAGATCGAATCGAACACCCGTATCCACGAGGAGCCTCTGGAGGTGCTTGAAGACCTGGTAGCGAGACGGCGGTACCTCTTCGCAGAAGCCGAACGCCTAGGACGCGTGCTCGGTACGAGCGGTACGCACCCGATCGGAGACTGGCGCGAGCAGCAAATCATAGACAAGCCCCATTACCGGCGCCTCGAGGAGAAGCTCGGCTGGCTCATCCGGCGCAACAACACCTTCGGGCTGCACACGCACTACGCCGTGCGGGGGCGCGAGAAGGCCATCTACCTCTTCAACCGCCTCAGGGAGTACGTGCCGCACATGCTCGCCCTCTCGGTCAACTCGCCTTTTTGGCAGGGCGAGATCACGGACATGCAATCCTCTCGCATCCTCATCTTCTCCCGCTCCATCCACCGCGCCGGGCTTCCAGATCCCTTGAACTCCTGGGACGACTACCTGGGTTACGTAGACTACGTTATCCGCTCGGGTGCAGTACACAAGTTGGGCGAGATCTGGTGGGACATACGACCAGCTCCTAAACTCGGCACCGTCGAGATACGTGCCTTCGACGCCCAGACCGAACCCTGGCGCAGTGAGGCCCTTATCGCTTTAAGCGCCGCCCTATGCGATGTACTCAAGGAGGAGTACGAGTCCGGTGAACAGCGAGCTATCGTACCGACCCGCGAGATCGAGGAGAACAAGTGGAGTGCCCAGCGCTATGGTCTCCAGGGCAGCTTTGTGGACCACGGCTCGCACGAAAGCATAAAGACCCGCAAGGTCTTGGAAGATTGGCTAGAGTGCCTTGAGTCGTGGACGAAGAAGGATCTCTCAGGGGTAGGACGTATCCTCGACGAACCAACCGGCGCCGACCGCCAGCTCGAGGTGTGGCGCGAGACGGGCTCGGCCAAGGAGGTGGCCCGTGAGGTGGCGGAGAGAACGCAGAGCGCGACAGAGGACTAAAGAAACCGCCCACAACGTCTCTTCTGCGGAAGTCCAAAAGATGTTCTTGTAAAGGAAGGGATCTCCTCAAACAGGGAGGTCCCTTGGACACCTTCTTTCAGCAAGAGATCTCGGCATTCCGACGGTAATAGAACCACCAAGTTATCGCTACGCAGGTCGCATAGAACGCGACGAACGCTAACAGCGCAGCCTGCGGGCAACCGGTTGCCTCTATCGAGGAGCCGTAGGCGCGGGGGATGATGAAG
>DATHAB010000094.1:0-12034 GCA_035296885.1 Rubrobacteraceae bacterium | reverse complement strand
GACCCGGACGAGGTACTAAACGGCTTCTGCTTACGCGTACTCGGACGGCTCGTGGAGCTGGCGGCGCTCACCGGGGGAGCGGGCCGAAAGTGGTCGGCGGAGGGCTACACCCTCCCGGATCTCCTATCGGGTAAGGAACACCCGACGGAGCTGCGCTGGCCGAGGTAGCGATGTCAACCAACTCAACCCGCGAAGGCGCTCACCGATCTCACCTCGTACCCCGGCAGCGTTCCTCCGGTGGTTCTTTTAAGGGTGGAGACCAAGAGACCGTGACGGACGAGGTCTTCGAGAGCCACTGCAATATCTTCGTCTCTATAGCCTTTCAGGGTGCTCCGGAGGTCTTTGCGGTTGATCTGACCATGAGCGAGGAAAGAGCACAGGCCGGCATATAAGACACGGGCGGTGGGGGAGAGGGTAAGCGACCAGACCTCCGGCTCGTACCAGAACTCGCCGATGCCGGCGGCATTCTGCGGACGTGCTCCGCGCGCGTCGTAGAGCAGCGTGACCTCCGGCAGTACGGTCTTCGCCTTCACCGCTCCTTCCTCACCGGAGCACCGTGCGGACGGTCTCGCCGATGGTGGGGGTGTGGATTTTGTAGTTCGGGGCGAGCCGGTAAGCGAGGTCGCTTATGCGTCGTCTGGAGCCGTGGATGAGTATGACCTGGCGCGGGTTGAGCTTCTTGGTGATTCCCAAGAGCTCGTCCTGGGTACAGTGCGCGGCGAAGCTGACCTTCTCGACCCGCCAGCCCTCCTCCTCGCCTGGAGCTTTGGAGGCGCCATAAGAGGCCTGAGCGTTGGACGGAAGTATCACGGCGTTTGTAGGATCGTCCTGCAGCCGCTTACGGTAGAAGGCCGATGCTCCACCCTGCATCGTCACCGGCGAAGCGATGATGGCGCACGGATTCGAGAGTATCCGCTCGCGAGCCTTGTCATCGTTGGCAACCGCCCGTATGTTCTCGGAGAAAAAGAGCTCTTTAGGGTCCGTATGCTGTAGATAGGGCTTCATGTAACCGAGCTGCTCGGCATACAGACGCTCGGAGGTGGTGACCACCGAGCCGTCCACGTAGATAAAGACATCGCGGTCGAGACCGTACTCCTTGCCGTAGTGCTTGAGGCCCAAGATAATCTCCTGTGCCTGACCTAAGGCATACGTCGGAATAAGGACTATACCCTTGCGCTCCAAGGTGGTCTCATTGATGACCTCGATCATCTTCCGTATAGCCTCGGAGAAGGGTTGAGGCTTCTGGTCGGCGAGCGTGGCCTCCATGATCAAGAGGTCTATGTCCTCGACGCCCGGCAGGCGCGCCGAAGGGATGGAGAAGTGGTCTTCTAGACAGATGTCGCCGGTGTGGAACACGGTCGCTGAACCGGTTTCAAAGAGGACACTTGCGGCACCTAAGATGTGGCCACTCTCGGTCAGAGTGATTCTGGCGTCTCCAACCTTTATCGGCTTACTGAAAGGGACGGGGCAGAGGCGTCTTTTTACTTCGTGCAGGGACGCTCCTCCGGGTAGCCCTCCGCTCATCGCCGCATGGTCGTTCAAGGCTGAGGTGATGAGCCTAGCCGAGGGTGGCGTGCAGTAGATCGGCACGTCCGGCTGATCTCGAACCAGAAGCGGCAGCGCCCCGCAATGATCTAGATGCGCGTGGGTGATCACCGCCGCATCGAGCCCCTTTGACGACTGGAAGTTCGGCGCGAGCGAACCCCGGCCGTCAGGCTTTGCCCCGGCGTCCACGAGCACCCGCGTTCGACCGAAATCTAAAAGATGGCTGCTGCCGCCGACCTCGCCCGCCCCGCCCAGGGCCTTGAACGACAGAGTTGGCCAGGACCTCGCACGTGTACCGATTTTCCCCTCCACGGGCTCAACCAGCCCCACTGCCGTAGAGCTGTTGTTCACCGTGCCGACGACCTCGGGGGACTCGAGCCCCCCGAATACGTCCTTCTCAACGACCGTGTCGTCGACAACAGGTGGGGAAGGGTCCGAATCTTCGGCAGCCTCTTCGCGGGGCAGGTGGGCGCTGGAGGAGTTTCTCTCACGGGAGCGGGGCTCGCGCAGGTCGGCGTGGGCGCGGAGCACGCTGCCCATAAACTCCATGAGCTGGGCGGACCGGGCCGTGGCATCAAGAGAGTTGGGGAGGGCGCTTACTTCGTTTTTCACCGCACGGACAAGGAGTTCCCCGAAACCCTCGTCGGTGAAGCGGGCGTTTTTCAGGGCGTCCTGGATCCTGTCCCGCTCGGAGATCACTCGCTCCAGCTCCTCGTGCATCTCCTCCAGACGCTCGGCGGCGGCTGAATAAGCGTCGCGTTCGCTCTGCAGGATGCGCTCGAGATGTTGGGCCCTGCGCTCGAGTTCTGCGACCTTCTCACTCATCTGGCTTCGGAGATCCAGGGCCACCGCCGCTCTATCTTCGGCCTTTTTGGCTTGGTTCGTGGCGTCCTCCTTCTCGCTACGCAAGGCTTCGGCCTCGCGCCCTAAAGACGCGACCTGCTCGTCGGCGGCCCTGGAGGCGAAAGAGAGCCGTTCGTTCTCGCGCTTCAAACGCTCCAGCTCCGCCTCAAGGTTCGTTATGCGGGCGTCTTCCGTAGCCCTTTTTTCAGCCTTCTGATTCTCCTCGCGCCACCTCGAGATCAGCGTTTCTACCACCTCTTCCTCGGGCTCGGTCTCACCGCTTAAGGCTGCCAAGAGCAACCCTTCTGTGGTGTGGGCCTTGGCGAGCTCCTCAACGTTCTCGGGCTCGAGGTCCTCTAGAGCCTCGAAGGTCTCGGGTGGTATCTGCTCCGCAACGGCGGTGCGGAAGGCGCCCCAGGCTGCGGCATCGTTCATGATCCTGCGGGAGACGCCCCGCAAGATGGTGGAGCTGCCGCCAGATTTGCGGGTCAGGGCGTCGGCCTGAATACCCCTGGGAAGCAGGGCCTCCTCAAGGCCCGGAATGCCCTTGCACAACTCCACGAGCGTCTTGCGCGTCTCCAGCCTGCTGAGTCGGCGCTGCAAGAGCTCCTCGGGCAAATCCTTCGGCGGGAGAAGCGGCGGCGCATACTTGGTAGCGGCGGCGTCGGTCTCCTCAGTTTCGTCGTCTTTGGGTATGGGATCTGACATCGAATCTTCCTTTACGTATGCTAATGTTCTCTGACGGCTTCATACGATGATAATTTTATCATGGGGCCTCTTCGGGGCCTTCCGCGCTTCTCTTTAAACGTGAGGCCTGCTATAAACTCGTTAACATGGATTCTGAGGCGTCAGAGAAAAAGGCGAAGGTCCTGGCGTATTCCCCCGGTCGTCACCCGATCCTCGTCGCGGAACTCTCCTTAGGGGGTGAGTTACGCACGCTCTACTACGAGACCGGCTATGACCCCGAACGAACCAAACCGGTTAACCAGGACTGGCTTCAGGAGAATGCCATCGGCCGCCATGATTTTGTTAGGTTAGACCCACCTCGCGAAGTCCCGCTCTCAGCCCTGAAAGACTACGTTCGCTGGGAGCTTCTCAAAGAACTTTAGGAGCTAGAAAGCCAGCAGTACTCAGTCGTTATTCTCGCCCCCCTCATTCTTTTCGGCCTTGTTCTTTTCAGCCTTGTTCTTTTCGGCTTTATCGTTGTCCTTGTTGCCGTTCTTATCGCTTTTGTCGCCGTTCTTAGCGGCCTTCGGTTGCGGCGCGGGCTGGGGCGGTGGCGGCGGTCCGGCGCTCTGCCGGATGATTACCGTTCTTGAATAGGGGTCGAGCAGCGTGCCCGCTTCAGGGTCAGTTGAGACAACCGTCCCCGCGGCTTGGTTGCTCGCTACCGTTTCGACGGTGTAGCCGAACCCCGCATCCCATATCGTCTGTTTGGCCTCCTCGACGTTCCTACCCACAACATTCGGGACCGGTGTCTGCTTCGGCCCGGAGCTCACGGTGATGTCTACAGAGCTGCCTAGTTCTACTTCTGTGCCGGCGGTCGGTCGCTGGTCGCTTATGTGGCCTGCCGAGATGCGGTCGTTTGAGGCCTCGGTCTGGCTACCGAGCGACAGCCCTGCTCCTTCCAGAACCTCTTTCGCTCTCTCTAGGGTGAGGTTGTAGAGGTCGGGGATCTTTACAGGTGCGGGGCCTGTGCCGACCGTGATCGCGATGACCGATCCCACCTCGGCTATCTTACCCTCGCCGCCCCGGGGATCCTGCTCGGTCACATAGCCTTTGTACGCTGCGCTGCTCTCCTCTTGGTTCACCTCGACCTCGAAGCCCACCTCTTCGAGAATACGCTCGGCTTCTTCACCCGTCTCGCCCTCGACGTTGGGGAGGTTCGTCATCTGGCGGGCGCTAAGGATGACGTAGATCTGCGAGCCCTCCTCAGCTTGCTCGCCCGGTTCAGGGCTCTGCCTTATGATCGCCCCCTTGGGCTCTCTGCTGTCCTCCCTGCCGCCTTCGACCACCTGGAAGTTTCCGGCCATTGCCCGCGCTTCATCTATGGAGCGGGCGCCCAGAAGGTCTGGTGCCTCGGCATAGGCAACGTTCTGGTTCGGGAGGAGGGTGTAGCCTAACCCGCCGAGCAGGGCGAGGAGCAGGAGTAAAAGCAGCAGTACAGGGGTGCGCTTCTTGCGGCGTTTGGCTACCTTGCGCGTTTCGGGCGGCACTACTGATGCTACAGCGCGGGTCTGCGCCCTGCGGGCAGACGTGGTGAGCTTTATGCGGGTTGTGGCGTTCGCGGGTTCGAGGCCCTCGATTACCCGCTCTAGATCTTCTATGAGCTCCGCGGCACCGGCGTAGCGATCTTTGGGGTCTTTCGCGAGGAGCTTGAGGGTGATGGCGTTTATGCCTTCGGGTATCTCGGGGTTTAGCTCCCGGGGGGAAACGAGGTGTCCGTTGACGTGCTTCATCGCGATCGCTATGGGGGTTTCGGCGTCGTAAGGGAGCGTGCCGGTGAGCATCTCATAGAGGACCACACCCAGGGAATAAAGGTCGCTTTGGGGCCCTACCGGGTCTCCCATCGCCTGCTCGGGGGAGATGTAGTGGGCTGTACCCAAGACGAAGCCCGTTCTCGTCATCGTGCTCGACGAGGCGGCCCTGGCGATCCCGAAATCCCCAACTTTCACGTCGCCCGAGCCGGAGATGAGGACGTTGTGAGGCTTTATATCCCGATGCACAACCTCGGCGCGATGGGCGACGTGCAAAGCTTCGGCGATCTGGAGCGCCACGGCAGCTGCCGTATAGGATGGCAATGGTCCGCGCTTCACAAGGCGGTCCTTCAAGGTGCCGCCGGGCAGATACTCCATCGCTATGTAGTACGTCCCGTCCTCGGTCTCGCCCCGGTCGTAGATCGAGGTTATATGCGGATGCGAGAGGGCAGCGGCGCTCTGGGCCTCACGCTTAAAGCGCTCTACAAACTCCTCGTCGTCAGCGTAGCGCCTGCTCATGACCTTTAGGGCGACGTCCCGATCCAGAACATCGTCGTGGGCCAGGTAGACCTCGGCCATACCCCCGGAACCTAAGGAGCGTACTATACGATAGCGGTTGTCTACGAGCTGTTCCAAGTTAGAGCATTATAACCTTAGCCGCTCGGGCCTTTCCCAGGGTTTTACTTCTAGCCTTTGGCAAAATCCTGGACCTTGCCGCTAGCGTCCCTCTTCGGATTCTCCTTGGCAGGAGACTGGAAGGGGTTGGGGAAGGGGAGCTTGGACGCGCCGCCTTCGTTTTTCGGTTCCGCGCTTTTTGGCTGGGTAGACTCGGCGGTCGTAGTCTCGTTGGGCGGGATGGGCGGGGCGGGTGGAGGGGTCGTCGTGCGCTCGTCGGGGAGCTTGCCCTGGCTCCTCAGATAGCTCTCCATGAGACGGCGGGCGATGGGGAGGGCGGACTTGTAGCCCTCTTGCCCGTTCTCAACGAGAACGGCTACAGCTATCTCGGGGTCATCTGCCGGGGCGAAGGAGATGAACCAAGAGTGTAGCTCGCCGCCCGGGGCTTCAGCGGTCCCGGTCTTGCCGGCGACCTTAATGCCGGGGATCAGGGCGCCCGTCTCGTACTGGGTTACGGCGTTCTGCATCATATCGTTAAGAGTGCGAGCCGTTTCTCTGGGGACCGCCCTATCAAGGACGCGTGAGGTCGGCTTATCTAGGACAACGCCGTCAGACGAGCGAACCTCCCTCACGAGGCGGGGCTCCATCCTGGTACCGTCGTTGGCGATGGTGGCGGCTGTGAGCGCCATCTCGAAGGGTGTGCTTGTTACCGGGCCCTGGCCGAAGGCGATCTGGGCCACGAGCCCCTGGGCCCACTGATCGGGCGGGAGCTCGCCCAAAGAGCTGGGTCTTACCGCCAGCGGGAAGTCTTCGTAAGAGTCGCCGAAGCCGAACCTCCAGGCCGTCTGCGCCAACCTCTCTGCGCCCACGTATTCATAGCCGATCCTGGCGAATACGGTGTTTATAGAATACGTGAGGGCCTGGTCGAAGGTCACCTCCCCATACTTCCTGCCCCTGTAGTTGTAAACGTCGTATCCCGGCGTCCCGTAGGTTCCGGTATCGTTGAACTTCTCCGATGGCTTGAGGCCGGCCTCAAGAGCCGCGGTGGCGGTTATAACCTTAAAGGTCGAGCCCGGCGGGTAGTAGCCCTGAGTGGCCCGGTTTATAAGAGGAGAGTTCGGGTCTTCGATAAACTCGGCGAAGTCTTCGTCCACCTCATTCGGGTCAAAAGAGGGGTAAGAGGCCAGGGCCAGGACCTCGCCATCCTTGGGATCCAAGGCGACGGCGGCGCCGCGTCCTGTGCTGCTGGAGGCGAGCTGCTCGTAGGCGCTGCGCTGCAGCGCAGGGTCGAGGGTTAGCTGGATGTCGTTGCCAGCCTGGAGGCCGCCTTGAAGCTGGTTTATCAGCTCGTCCAAAGTTTCGGGTTCGCCAGCACCAGAGAGGTTGTTGTTCTGGCCGATCTCGATCCCATTTGCTCCGTACCTCTGGCTCCAGTAGCCTACGACGTTTGCATAAAGAGACCCCTCCGGGTAGACGCGCTCGTATGTATCGCCGTTCCAGATGCTGCGGGCCAACTCCGTCTCGCCATCGCCCGCCAAGATGGTGCCACGCGGAACCTCCTGGGCACGCCGCGACTGCAAGGAGTTCGCCGGGTTGGTCACTAGAGACTCTCTCATATACACCTGCCAATAGGCCAGAACCCCGACCAGGACTACGAACCCGGCTGCAAACAGGTAGAAAGCGCGCCTTAAATGAGCGTTCAAGCTGCTTCTTTCGCTCCACCGGTCCTGTTCTTCTCCTCTTCGTCAACGAAACGTTTACCGGCCTCTTCGGAGACAACGAGGAGGAGGCCTGTGAGTATAAAGTTACCAACCACCGAGGAGCCACCATAGGAGATAAAGGGTAGGGTGATGCCGGTCAAGGGGATGGCCTTCGTAACGCCGCCGACGATGATCAGGGTCTGCATGGCGAACATGGCCGTAAACCCGAAGGCGAGGAGTTTGGAGGCATCATCCTCGGCGAGGAGGGCTATCTTCGTGCCCCGGTACACAAAGATGAGGAAGGCGAGGAGCAGGGCTGTAGCTCCTAAGAGGCCGAGCTCGCTGGCAGCGGCGGAGAAGATGAAGTCCGTCTGGACTGCAGGGATGGCCTGGGCGAAGCCCTCGCCCAGACCCGTACCGGTGAGTCCCCCATCGGCGATAGCGAAGAGGCTCTGGAGGATTTGAAAGCCTGTCCCGTCCGGATCGAACCAGGGATCGAGCCAGCTCCTCACACGCGCTTGGACGTGCGAGAAGAGGAAATAGGTCACGAGCGAGCCCGTGGCAAAGAGGAGCGTACCGAGAATGACATAGGCGATCCGTCCCGTCGCCGCGTAGAGCATGAGCAGGGGCACGGCGAAGAAGAGCAGACTGCTCCCGAGGTCCTTCTCGAAGATAAGGAGCCCCAAAGAGGCCGCCCACACGAGCGCGACCGGCCCGAAGTACTTCACCGGCGGCAGTTGGACTCCCACTACCGAGCGGCTTGTCGCCGCCCAGATCTCGCGCTTTTCAGCGAGATAGCCGGCGAAGAAGATAATGAGGACGATCCGGGCGAATTCGGAGGGTTGGAAGCTGACCGGCCCGACCTGCAGCCAGAGCCTGGCGCCGTTTACCTCGTACCCGAGCGGCGTGAACGTCGAGGCTATAAGACCTACAGCGACCAGGGCGAGAAGGTACTTATAAGCGAAGAGCTTATGGTAGTTGCGAAAAAAGAGAATCGTGAACAGGAGGGCGCCGCTCCCGGCGAGGATCCAGACCACTTGTGTAGTGGCGAGGTTTTCGGCCCCACTCATATCGTAGGTGAGACGGTAGATCATGACGAGCCCAACCCCGGTTAGGAGGGTCACTATCGCCAAAAGGACCGTATCGGAGTGCGGCAGCCAGAGCCTGACACCCAGGTAGAGCGTGACCATCACCCCAGCGTAGGATGCGCCGTAGATCAGGGGCGGGCTGCTGAGCTCCTGCACGAAGATGAGGGTCGCGAAGCTAAGAGTGGTGACGAGAAGGGCGATAGCCATAGGGATAGTGGCGCGTTGGGTCACTGCTGCGCCGACTCCTCAGCCTCCAGACCGCGCACGGCGGTCTCGGCTTGCTCTTCCGACGAATAGAGCTTGTGATTCTCTATATGCTCCCGATAACGGCTGTCGATCTCAGCTTCCATGAGGTCTGTCCTCCTGACCTCCTCGTAGAGCGCGACGTCTAAAGGCGCGTAAGGCAACCCTCGATAGACCACTACCTCGCCCTCATCAAAGCCTAAAAAGTACCTGCTCTGGCTCCAGAGATAGAACGGGGTAGTGAGCGCCGCCAGCGTCAGCACTACCGCTAGAGCCCGGATGGATATTTGTATAGCCTGCCACAGGCTGCTCCCCTCCTTCTTGTTCTGGGCTCGGGACCTCCGATTTGCGCCTCCGAGCTCTTCGGGAGTTATTACCCTCATCTCCTGGGTGTCGCCCCGGCGGGGTTGCTCGGCGGAGGGGTCCTCCTTTTCCACGTCCACGACGACGACGGTCACGTTGTCCGCGCCTCCGGCGTCGAGGGCGGCGGAGACGAGGGTACAGGCAGCCCTTTCGGGACTTTCGGTGCCGGGGGAGGTAAGCAGGTCCAGCATCCTGGTCTCGGGTACCATATCCGAGAGGCCATCGGAGCAGAGGACTAGGCGATCGCCGACCCCTACCGGGAGAACGGTTGTGTCTACCTCGACTTCCTCTTCGGCCCCTAAGGCGCGCGTGATCAGGTTTTTCTGCGGGTGCTCGCTGGCCTGGGCGCGTGTCAGGTCGCCGCTCCGGACGAGTTCGGCGACCAAGGAGTGATCTTCCGTGATGGGCTTTAGGTCACCGTTTCGTAGAAGGTACGCCCGAGAGTCGCCGACGTGCGAGATCTCGACGACCGGTTCTTCTTCGGTGCCGGCGAAGCGCATTGCCACCACGGTCGTCCCCATGCCCGAGAGCTTCTCGTCTCCTTTGGCGGCCGCGAGGATGCGCCGGTTAGCTTCCCTTATGGCGTCCTCCAAAGATTCCGAAGGCTCGAGGTCTTTGAGGACGTCAACGGCGATGGAGCTTGCCACCTCTCCGGCCTCGAAGCCGCCGATGCCGTCAGCGACCGCGAAGAGCGTCTCGTCCCGGCCCGTACCCACCAGGAGGGAGTCTTCATTGTTCTTGCGGACCTTGCCCGGATCCGTTAGGCCGTGGTGTTCTAAAAAGAGCAATCTATCCTGTGTATCTGAAGGTCGTGGATCCCACCTGCACCCGATCACCACTCCTCAAAGGGGTGACGCCTTCAGTCTTACGGCCGTTGACGTAGGTGCCGTTGGTGGAATCAGTGTCTTCGACGTATAAGAGGCCGCCGTGCCGGGTAAGCTTGGCGTGGTGTCCCGAGGCGTAGTCGTCGCTCTTGAGCACGATGTCGCTCGAAGCCGAGCGGCCGATAATTACCGTGCCGCCCTCTATCGGAAACCGGGTGTCCGGCGCGAGTACTTCGGAGTCCTCGACCACGAGCGTAGCCAAGCCGTTCCGGTCTCCTCCTACGTAGGGCCCTGACCGGTTACGCCGGGCGGCGAAAGATTCATCCTCGGAGACGGCGCGAAGATCGCTGATGCCGCGCCGGATCACGGCGTAAACAAAGGCGAAGAGCAAAAGAAGGAGCAGGGCCTTCGCCGCAAGCAGCGGTACCTGCAAGTCGAGCACTTCTTTAGCGCCCCCCGTGATCCTTTTTGCGTCCCGGTGCGTGTCCTTCGGATTCCCAAAAGTCCTTAGGAGAGGAAGGAGCCTCCGCGTCCGTCCGACGGACGAAGCGGGCGACGACCCCTCCAAAGGCCAGCTCGTCGCCGCTCTCGATGCGCTCGCGGTCTATGGGCGCGCCGTCGAGGAGGGTGCCGTTGGTCGAGCCCAGGTCCTCGACGATAAACCCGTTCTCTAAGCGCGAGAGCTTGGCGTGCCTGCGTGAGACGTTGGGGTCCGAAATAACAATATCGTTCTCTCCGGAACGTCCGATTGTCCATGGTCCCGAGCCCTCCAAGGGATGTGTTTTGTCCTCCAAGACCAGCTCCACCGCCTCCCGTGCGAGCCCATGCTTTTTGGCCTCCTCGGCGGAGATGGCGGCTGTCCTCTGGTCTTCTCCTCCGGCCTTCTCAGTACGAAAGATCCGGGTCCTTCCCGAAGTGTCTTCGGGAGCGCCCTTTTCGCGAGGTCCCTCGCCGCCAGTAAGCTTGGCGGTTACGCCGAACTCACCAAAGCGTAAGGAGTCCTCGGTGACGAAGCGAACCTTCGGCGGGGTCATAAGATGGTAGCCCTTGGATTGGGCGTGGGTCGTAATGTACTGGATGAGTTCGTCCCTCAAGGAGCTCTGGTAGACCCTGATAGCTTCCATGTCATCATTAGAGAGGTGGACGGTGAAGTCGTTTGGGGCGTAAGTTCTGGTGACGCTCACCATACGGTTCTCGTCCATCTGCTTGGCGAGGCCCTTGGCGATCTCGACCGGATGGACCTGACGTCTGAAGGCACGGCCAAAGACCCCCTCTACAAGGGCCTCCATACGCTTCTCTATCAACTGGAGGAAACCCAAAGAACCTACCCACCGAGCCTAGACGTTAGGTACTTTACGATCCCGTACATTATAGCCGCGACGCTCAAAGAAGTCATAGCTTGCAAGAGCGCATCCGGCGTTACCGAGACTGCAAGAGCGTACCCGATAGTGCCGCCGACGACCGCGAGTATGGCTCCCAACGCCCAAACTCCGAACCACTCTGCTACAGAGATCACCCCGGCCATCGCGGCCCATAGGGTGGCCAGCACGACGAGCGCGGGGTAAACCTCCTCTGCAAGGAGCGCTTCGCTTTGGCCTATCAGTTCCGCTGGACCCAAGGTCCTGGGAAGGTTGCCTAAAAAGAGCCCGAGATAGGGGATTACGCCGTCCCCGAAAAAGAGTTCGTAAGCGACGAGGGAGAGGGCGCCGACCGCCGCCGAAAGGGCGGCCCCTAGAGGGCGCATAAGCGCCCCCAAGAATATAGGTAGCCCTGCCCCAAGACCGTAAGCGGCGAACGGGATGGCGAGCAAGGGCCCCAGAGGAAGCCGGCTCATGCCCTGGCTCAGAGAGCCGGCGGCGATCCACAACCCTCCCACGATCGGTAGGAGCGTGGCCAACCCTAACCCTGCTTGCTGGCTCCTCACGAGCGCCACGGCTAGGGCGGCTATCACCCCTAAAGCCCCCAGGCGTGGCAGAAGGTAACCCAAGACCCCGAAACCCGCTGCAACCCCCAAAGCCCCGGCGCCGTTGAGGAGGAGTACTGCTCCGAGGTAACCGAGCCAGCCAGCTACCAAACCGTTAACCACCCTCAAGGTATGGCACGCGAACCTCCCGGCAGCGGGGATGGTTTCGTCCTTCTTCACGGCTCCGGTACTCTCACGGCGGTCGGTGAGTAACCTTAGAGCGGCGGCGGCGTTCCGGGGGCGGTGAGCCAGATTTGGGGAGGTTGCGCAGTTGATAAACTCCAGAAGACGTGGTGAGGGCTCTTCCGGTTGATGGGAGAGCAGGGCGCGGGCGGTAGCGCCGACGGCGTAGATGTCGGTGAGCTCCGAAGGC
>DATHAB010000093.1:0-14183 GCA_035296885.1 Rubrobacteraceae bacterium | reverse complement strand
GAGCATGCTCGATGCTCCGGTAAGCGGTGGGGAGCAGGGGGCTATAAACGGTACGCTTTCGATCATGGTCGGCGGGAGGGAGGGGGATTTCGAGCGCGCCAAACCGCTCTTCGAGATCCTCGGGAAGACCATCAATCGTGTCGGCGATAATGGGGCGGGGCAGGTAGTTAAGGCGGCCAACCAGATAGTTGCCGCTCTTATCCTCGAAGCGGTCTCCGAAGCGCTCGTGCTCGGGTCGAAAGCGGGGGTGGATCCGGCCAAGATGATCGAGGTCCTCTCGGGTGGAATGGCGCAGAACAGGATGATGGAGGCTAAGAGCGGGAACTTCCTAAAGCACGACTTCACCCCGGGCTTTAGACTAGAACTGCACCGTAAGGACCTGAGGATAGCGATCGCGGCGGGCAGGGAATACGGGGTATCGTTGCCGGTTACAGCGTTCGTGGAGCAGGTGCTTGAGGCGCTCGTAGTGAAGGGGCTGGGCGGCGAGGACCACTCGGCGATGCTCACCTACGTCGAGGACTTGGCGCAGCACAAGGTGGGGGACCGATCGTAAGTGAATGGCGAACTTGTCGAGAGCCTGTTCAGGTAGGAGTAAAAGGTGAGAGTCTCCCGCTCTGTACTGGCCGTACCGGCGTCGAGATGGAGGATGATCGAGAAAGCTTCGTCTTCCGGAGCGGACCTCTTCTTTCTCGACCTCGAAGACGCCGTTGCGCCAAGCGAGAAGACGGGCGCCCGCAAGAACGTCGTTCGAGCCATGCGTGAGCTAGACTGGCGCGAACGCCCGACCCTCTACCGCATCAACGCCCTCGACACCCCGTACTTCTATAGGGACGTTATCGAAGTCGTAGAGGAGGTAGGGGATAGTTTGGACCTGATCCTGGTCCCCAAAGTAGGGCGTCCCGAAGATCTTTACGCCCTGGATACCCTCCTCACGAGCGTCGAGCTAAACGCGGGCCTCGAACCCGGCAAGATACAGCTCGAAGCCCAGATAGAGACTGCCGGAGGCCTCGTCAACATAGATGCTATAGCCCGCGCCACACAGCGCCTCGAAGCCCTCGTCTTCGGTCCCGGTGACTACGCCGCGAGCGCCCGCATGCCGCAGACAAGCATCGGTACCGCCGACGAGTGGGACCAGGCATATCCCGGTCACCGCTTTCACTACGCCATGCACCGCCTCGTCGTATCCGCCCGCGCCGCAAACTTACGTGTTATAGACGGCCCCATCGCCGACTACCGAGACGAAGAAGGCTTACGTAAAAGTTGCCTCATCGCCCGCTCCTTGGGCTTTGATGGCAAGTGGTGCATCCACCCGAGCCAGGTAGATGAGGTCAACGAAGCCTTCTCGCCGACGGGGAAAGAGGTCGAGTGGGCCAGAAAAGTAGTATCCGCTTACGAGAAGGCCAAAGGTGCGGGCTCTGGTTCGATCAGCGTGGAGGGCCAGATGGTTGACGCTGCCTCGATAAAGATGGCCCGGAATACTCTAAACCTCGCCAGAGAGGTGAGATAGCCCTCCTTAGAGGCTGACATTCGACGAGGTTAGCTTAGAATAAGCTCTCCTAAAGAACCTATCTCGCACGCCTTTGGATGGTGATCTCATGACGGACGTTACGGTTATAGGCGGCGGCCTCGCAGGGAGCGAGGCGGCCTGGCAGGCGGCAGAATCTGGCTGCTCGGTGGAGCTGTGGGAGATGCGCCCGGCAAAGGAAACCCCCGCCCACCACACCAACTGCCTGGCCGAACTGGTCTGCTCGAACTCGATGGGTAACCGTTCTCTGGAGACGGCCTCCGGACTTTTAAAGGAGGAGCTCAGACGTCTGGGGTCCGTGATCCTGCGCTGCGCAGACGCAAACTCGGTCCCGGCGGGCGGTGCTCTAGGCGTGGCGCGCGAAGGTTTTCCGCGGGCCGTGACGGAGGTGATACACGGCTACCCGAACATAGAGGTAATACGCAAGGAGGTCACGGAGATACCCTCGGGCCCTACGGTTATCGCCACGGGTCCTTTGACCTCGGAGGCGTTGGTCGAGACGATAGAGGTACTTTCGGGGGAGACACTCTACTTCTACGATGCCGCCTCCCCGATCATCTACCGTGACTCCTTGGACGAGGAGGTGATCTACCTAGCCTCACGCTACAACAAGGGCGAAGCAGCCTACCTGAACTGCCCGATGAACGAAGAGCAGTATTACGCGTTCGTCGAGGCTCTTGCGACCGCAGAGCTCTCCCCGATAAAGAACTTCGAGGAGGATATGTACTTTGAGGGCTGCCTGCCCGCAGAGACTATAGCCCGCCGCGGCCCCGACACCTTGCGCTTTGGCCCGATGAAGCCGGTCGGTTTACCAGACCCGAGGACCGGCGTGGAACCATACGCAGTCGTTCAGCTCCGCCAAGACGACGCCGAGGGTCGGCTCTTCAACATGGTTGGCTTCCAGACGCGGCTCAAGTGGGGTGAGCAGAAGCGTGTCTTCAGGACCATCCCGGGTTTGGAGAAGGCCGATTTCGCCCGCATGGGTGTTATGCACCGCAACACCTACCTCCCCTCTAACCGCATGCTCGACCCCACAATGCAAATAAGAAGCGACGTCGGTGAAGATGCGCTTCTCTTCTTCGCTGGCCAGCTTACCGGCGTCGAGGGCTACGTCGAGAGCACCGCGATGGGACATATAGCCGGGACGAACGCGGCGAGGCTCGCTCACGGTGAGAAGCCGATAAAGATGCCGCGTGGCACTATGATGGGCGCTTTGGCCCACTACATAACTACTAAAGAGGGCACCCTGCAACCCATAAACTCCAACTGGGGTCTCGTCCCCGCCGTCCCGAAAAAGGAAAACGGCAAGCGGCTCGCGAAGCCCGAGCGGAGGCAGCGGCAGGCGCGGATGGCGCTCAATGCGTTGGAGGAGTTCGCTGGGACGAGAAGTGGAGCACTGAGCCTGTAACGCTGCACAAGCTTAACTACCCAAGGTAGCAGTCGAAAAAAGGCTTGTCTTCAAAGTAGTCTCTGCTCAGCCTCTGGTGTGAGTTTACGGCTGAAATGCGATCTGCTGTGCACCCTTCGGGCATGTCGAAAAACTCGATACGGAAAAGAGAGCCGCACTCAAACTCTTCTCCATCGTCCATCCGACAGGTGAAGGATATATAGTATGTCGGGGAGCGGCTCTATCTTCGAGCGCAAGAACTCTGCAATATCTTCTCCGACTGCCACGCTTACTGAACGTTACAGCTTCGCCGGGGCATCGCTCTGTAATGTGGCATCTAAGATGATTTCGACGAGCTCTTCGAAGCCGATACCCGCGGCCTCGGCGGCCAAGGGGAGGGTAGAGGTCTCGGTGAAGCCGGGGATAGTTTTTATGTCCAGGACCCAAGTGACGCCGCCTTCGAGTACAATGTCCACCCGTCCGAAGCCCGAGCAGCCTAAAGTACGGTACGCGGCCAAGGCTGTCTCCTCGACACGAGCAGCGTCGTCGGCGGAAACCTCCGCCGGGATAGCGAAATCGGTCGCGCCGGGGGTGTACTTAGCCTCGAAGTTATAGGTGCCTTCGCGGGGTCGTATCTCGACGAGGTTGAGGATGCGTGGTTCCTCGCTGGCTGGCTCAAGGATGGGGGCTGTGATCTCGGTGCCCGACATCCAACGCTCCAGGATTATCTTTCCGTCATAGCCGAAGGCTTCGTAGACGGCCTCGAGTAGCGCTCCTGGTTCTTCGACCTTCGTCAACCCAAGCCCTGAGCCCTCGCGGGCGGGCTTAACCGCCAAAGAGTAGCCAAGACGCTCCGCCGCGAGCCCTAAAGCCGCTGCTGCACCCATCTCATTCATCGCCCGACGCAAGAAGGTTCTGAAAGGCGGGGTGGGGATACTGGCGGCCTGTATCGCCCGCTTGGCGTAGTCCTTGTCGAGGCAGCGGATCGAGGAGAGTGGTCCGCTCCCGGTGTACGGTATCTCTAGAGTCTCCAGGAGCGCCTGCACCGTCCCGTCCTCGCCACCTGGGCCGTGCAGGCAGATAAACGCAGCCTCCGGCTCAAGCTCGATAAGCCTCTCGGTTGTGGTCTCCTCGATATCTAAAGTATGCACTGCGTGGCCGAGACGTTCGAGGGCGTGGGCGATGCGCCGGCCCGTAACCAGCGAGACTTCTCGCTCCATCGAGTGGCCACCCATCAGCACCACCAGGCGCGCCAAAGCTAACGCGCTTCCCTAACGCTCTGTGTTACGGACCATCGAACGGGTAGCTAGCCTGGAGCCACGTTCCAGATCACTCCTGAGTTCCATTCTCTCCCGGATCACCTCGGCGAGGATCTCGATGCCCCGCCTTATCTTTCCAGGTTCGACGAACGAGAAGTTCAGGCGCATGCAGTTCTTTCCCGCACCGTCTATGTAGAACCCCTCGCCCGGTACGTAGGCTACGTTCTTCTTCACTGCCTGCGGGAGCATCGCCGTCGCGTCCAGGTACGACGGCAGCGTCGCCCACACAAAGAGCCCGCCTTCCGGGTGGGTCCAGCTCACCTCTTTAGGCATGAACTCCAAGAGAGCATCGAGCATCGCGTCCCGCCGCTCCTTATATAGAGTAGTGAGGCACTTTACATACGAGCGCCAGTCGGCGTGTTTGAAGTACGAGTAGATCAGCATCTGCGAGAGGTTAGACGAGCAGAGATCCGCGCCCTGCTTGCCGATGTTGATCTTGTGCAAAATTCCCGGCTGGGCGTGTACCCACCCGAGCCTCACCCCCGGCGCGAAGATCTTGGAGAATGTTCCCAAATACACAACCCGGTCTGGCTCGCCGGACTCCTGCTCCAAGGAAGCTATGGTCGGTAACCTTTCTCCTTCGAACCGTAGCATCCCATAAGGGTTGTCCTCGAGGATCACCAGATCAAACTCGCCCGCTATCTCTAAGAGCTCGCGCCGGCGCTCTGCGGCTAGAGTGACGCCGGCGGGGTTGTGAAAATTTGGGACGGTGTAGATGAACTTCACGTGGGTACCCCGCTTACGCGCCTCCTTTAACGCCTCGCGAGCTGCCACCGGGATCATACCCGCCCGGTCCATCGGTACGTGTATTATGTTAGGTCGGTACGCTGCAAAGGCGTTCAAAGCCCCCGCGTACGTCGGCCCCTCACAAAGCACCGCATCCCCCTCGTCCAAGAACACCTTGCCGACGAGATCTAAGCCCTGCTGGGCGCCGGTAGTTACGAAGACATCCTCTTCGCGCGCCCGGATGTCCTCGGCCTCCATCACGTCCACGATGATCTCCTTTGTACCTTCAAGCCCCCCGGTTGGGCCGTACTGTAGGGCTTGAGCCGAATCGGCGGCTACTTGGTGGGAGATCTCGCGGAAGGCCTCCTCGCCGAAGGCCCTTGTGTCAGGGAAGCCGCC
This sequence comes from Rubrobacteraceae bacterium, assembly GCA_035296885.1. Taxonomy (GTDB): domain Bacteria; phylum Actinomycetota; class Rubrobacteria; order Rubrobacterales; family Rubrobacteraceae; genus Rubrobacter_F. Next base: position 8,827 of record DATHAB010000093.1, on the reverse strand, counting down.
GGCCAAAGAGATAATCCCGGGCCTTGAGAGCATAGCCATAAGGTCCCGGGTGGCCGCGCTCTTCATCCCCTTGACCCTGTTCGCGTATAGAAAATCAAAGCGGTCGAGGTCTACGAGTGGCACCTGGCTTACCCCTCTTTTCTGTCTTTGGTGCCGCCCATCGGCGCCACGGGTTCGACGTTCTTCCAACCGAGGTCCTCGGAGAGGACCTGCCAGAGCTCGGGCGCGAGCTCGAAGCGGCTCGCGCTACACCGCCTTCCCCGGATCGAGAGCGCCTTCAAGCTCTCGTCCCCAGCGACCAGAGCCTGATCTTCCGCCACCGCCCCGATGAGGTACGCTTGCTCGACAAAGTTGTCCTCCTCCAGGCTCACCCCGAGCAACGCCATGTGCTCCGGCAGTGCCTCCGGCAAAAAAAGGTAGCCGGTCGTAGCTGCGAACATCTTCTCCGGTCGCAAGACCAGGTCGAACTGCTGGCCCGAGCCCACTTCGCCGCACGGCACATCTTCGAGAACGGTGGCGAAAGAGTTCTTTTCGGCGTGCTTCTTGAGCTGCTGCCTCAGGGCTGTAAGTTCCTCGAGCTCTTGAGAAGTAGGTCCCGAGGGGGACGAGGCCTCTGCGAGGGCTCTCTCCCACAGGGCGCTCGGGAAGATGAGGGAAAGGTTTCCAGCGTTGGCGAAGATGCGAACTTCGCCATCCGTAACCTCGAGCTGTTCTAGGCTCTCGATCCTTACCTCATGCATACGGGCGACTCTACCACAAAGGATGCGCAGATTGTAGACTCCGTGGCGTGGAAGCCCTCTTCGTCACCTCCAACCCGAACAAAGCCCGGGAGGTAGCAGAGATTCTGGGGGCAAAGCTAGAAAACGTTGCCCTAAACTTACCCGAACCACAGACCCTCGATCTCGCGCAAGTGGCCGTAACCAAGGCCGCCGCCGCTCGCGAACCTCTCGGCGCCCCGGATCGCCCCATAATCGTTGAGGACTCGGGGCTCGTTGTCGAGGCCTGGAACGGGCTGCCGGGGGCGCTAACCAAGTGGTTTTTGCAGAGCATAGGGAACGAGGGTCTGCTCCGAATGCTCTCCGCCTATGAGGACCGCTCGGCGCGAGCCGTCTGCGCCGTCGCGGTCGCAGCTCCGGACGGCTCCACACGCACGTTCGTCGGGGGGGTGGAGGGGGACATCGCGCTCGAACCCCGAGGCTCCAGTGGGTTCGGGTGGGATCCGATCTTCGTTCCCAAAGGGTACACGGAGACCTACGCCGAACTCGGCGCCCGCAAGCACGAGGCTTCCCACCGCGCCCGCGCTTTAAGGGCCGCTCGCGAGGCGCTCCACACCGGGCTTGGGTTTATCGGGTAAGAACGCGTGTAGCGGGGAGCCGGAGTCTGGTATTCTTTTGGCAAAACCGTAGCTCTGTAAGAAAAGGGGGCCACAGTGCCGGCAGAGAACGAGAGCATGGGGGATGGAGCGGTGGAGACGCGCGAGGACGGATCGATAGCCGTCGATGGCGACCACCTCCTAGATCTGTACAAGAAGATGGTCCTGATCCGGGCCTTCGAGGAGGCTACCCAGAGAGGCTTCAGGCAAGGTAAGATCGGGGGCTACATGCACGTCTACACTGGCCAGGAGGCGGTCGCAACCGGCTTTATCGACGCCTACAGAGAGGGCGACAAGGTCATTACCGCGTACCGCGACCATGCCTTTCCCTTGTTATTGGGCAGCGATCCGAAAGCAGCCATGGCTGAGATTTTTGGCAAGGGGACCGGCCTCGCTAAGGGCAAGGGCGGCTCGATGCATCTTTTCGATGCCGAGCGGGGCTTCTATGGGGGTTGGGGCATCGTCGGCGGGCATATACCGATAGGCATGGGCATGGCTTACGCCCTGCGTTACAAGGAGACCGACCAGATCGTCCAGCTCTACTTAGGCGACGGGGCGATGAACGGCGGGCCTTTTCACGAGTCGGCCAACCAGGCGGGGCTCTGGGGTAGGGACAAGATGAACCCGACCCTCTTTATCGTCGAGAACAATCAGTACGGCATGGGCACCTCGGTCGGCCGGTCCACGGCCATGACCGACCTCGCCCGCAAGTTTGACGCCTACGGCATCGAGCACGAGAAGGTCGACGGCATGGATCTCGAAGCGGTTTTGGAATGCGCCCACCGGGTAGCCGAGCAGGTTCGGGAAACCGGCAAGCCCTACGCCGTCGAGGCGATCACCTACCGTATCGCCCCGCACGGGGCGGCTGACTTCTTCGAGAAGTACCGAACCAAAGATGAGGTCCAAAAGTGGCGCCAGCGCGACCCGATCGGGATGCTCGAGCACAAGCTCCTTGAGAGGGACATCCTCGACGAGGACAAGATCGAGGAGATAAGAGACGAGATGAAGGAGACCATAGACGAGGTCACTACCTTCGCCGACGAGAGCGAGGAACCGCCCTTAGAAGAGCTCTACACCGACGTCTATGCGGGGCAAGATGAGTACACGGGGGAGGAGTAAAGGTGCCTGAGAAGACCTACCGTGAGGCCTTGAGGGAGGCCATGAAAGAAGAGATGGAGCGCGACGATTCTGTGCTTCTCATGGGCGAGGACATCGGCCTCTATGGCGGCACACAGCTCGTCACCGACGGCCTCCTAGATATATTCGGCCCTAAGAGGGTCGTAGACACCCCTATCTCTGAGTACGGTTTCACGGGCGCGGCTATAGGTATGGCAATGATGGGTCTCAGGCCCGTCATCGAGATGATGACCTGGAATTTCTCGTTCCTGGCGGTTGACCAGATCATCAACCACGCCCCCAAGGTCCGTTACTTCTCCGGCGGCCAGGTGGAGGTGCCGCTGGTGATCCGCGGCCCCAACGGCGGCAGCGTCCAGCTCTCCGCCCAGCACACACACTCTTTAGAGAGCTTCTACGGCCACTTCCCGGGTCTAAAAGTAGTCGCCCCCGTGACACCTCACGACGTCAAGGGCATGATGATAACCGCCATCCGGGACCCGAACCCGGTGGTCTTTTTGGAGGCTGGCGCTCTCTACGGCACCAAGGGTGAGGTTCCTGATGGCGACTACGAGGTGCCGTTCGGCAGGGCCCGTGTCGTCCGGGAAGGGGATGACGTGACGATGATCTCCTACGGTCGGCAGGTGAACCTCTTAGAGAGGGTGGCGGACAAGCTCCAAGAAGAGGACGACGTAAAGGCTGAGGTCATAGACCTGAGGAGCCTACGACCGTTTGACGAGGAGACCATTATCGAGTCGATCAAGAAGACGCACCGGGCGGTCGTGGTGCAGGAGCAGTGGCGGTGGTTCGGGGTCGCCAGCGAGGTCGCGGCGATTATCCAGGACAAGGCGTTCGATTACTTGGACGCGCCGGTGGCGAGGGTGAGCGGGGCTGAGGTCCCGGCGCCCTATGCGCGGAACCTGGAGCTTGCGGCGTTTCCCAATGAGGATATGGTGGCGGATGCGGCGCGGCAGGCGCTTTATCTGGAGGTGTGAAGCAAGTGCCTGAGGTGATCATGCCCAAGATGGGCGACGCGATGGAGGAGGGTACCCTCGTCAAGTGGCTTGTAAGCGAGGGCGACGAGGTCGAAGAAGGCGACCCGATAGCCGAGATAGAGACCGACAAGGCCTCAATGGAGATAGAAGCCGAGGACTCCGGTACGCTACACGAGTTTATCGCTGCAGAAGGCCAGGATGTCCCAGTAGGCGAGGCTATAGCCATGATCCTGGGTGAAGGCGAGGAACCCCCCGAGGGCGACAGCGGCGGCGAGCCCGAAGCTGAAGAAGCCGGGGCCTCCGAGGAGGGGGGTGCCGAGGCCCAGGACCAGACCGCTACCGAGGAGGAAGAAGAAGCGAGCGAGGACGAAGGTACGGAAGAGGAGCCCTCCAATGGGGTGCAGGTCGGTGAGGGGCAGGCCGGCGGGACCGACGGCCAAGTCCGTGCCTCTCCTATAGTCCGGCGCTTGGCCGGCGAGAACAACCTCGACCTCACGCGGATAGAGGGCTCCGGCCCTCAGGGGCGCATCGTCGAGCGCGACGTGCGGGCGGCGATGGAGAGCGGCGAGGCGCCGGCGACCGACGGCCAGGCCGAGCAGGAAGAGGTCGAGGAGACCGAGGAAGGAGCGCCGGAGGAGGCTCCACAGGCTATCTGGCAGCCGCCCGAGTTGCCCGAGCCTACCCGTACTCCGGGGACCGAGGTCCAAGCACCGAGCCAGATGCAGCAGATCATTGGCGAGCGGATGACGCAGGCCAAGCAGCAGATCCCGCACTTCTACGCCACGGTCGAGGTAAAGATGGACGAGGTCATCGCCCTGCGCAAGCAGCTTAACGAGAAGCTTGCCGAGCAAGAGATAAAGCTCTCCATCAACGACTTTGTCATGAAAGCGTGCGCGTCGGCTTTAAAGGATTTCCCCAAACTCAACGCCCTCTACACCAACGAGGGTATCGAGCTGCACGAGAGCGTGGACATGGCGATGGCCGTTGCCTTAGAGGAGGGTCTCATTACCCCCATCATCAGGGATATTGCCAACAAGGGCCTCTCCGCCATCTCGCAACAGTCAAAGGACCTAGCGGCTCGTGCCCGCGACATGGACCTCGCGCCTGACGAGTACCAGGGCGGCACCATAACCATCTCCAACATGGGTATGTTCGGCGTGGAGAGCTTCTCCGCCATCATCAACCCGCCGCAGGCCACGATAGTTGCTGTCAGCAGTATCATGAAGCGACCGACCTACAACGAGGACGACGAGCTCATTCCGGCCAACTTCATGAAGCTCACCCTCTCGGCGGACCATCGCATCACCAACGGCGCCGAGGGGGCCCACTACATGGCTCAGGTTAAGCGCTTGCTCGAGAACCCGATGTTGCTGTTGGTTTAGAGCGGTCAGATTTCAGCCATTAGCCCGACGCCCCCGGCACAGGCCGGGGGCGTCGGGTTGTAAAAACACTGAAGTGGAGAGTTGCTCATCCATCTTGAGCGGGCGGGGCCAGCGATGCTCGTGGTGGCTTGATCCTCGACGTTTACTCATGGCCTCGGGGCTGCCACTATGATTTCCCTGTATTATTAGCCCGTGATCGTGGACAGCGCCATCTACGTTGAAGGCCGGCGGGCTGCAGAGCCCCGCTCTCTACAAGAAACCTACGAGGTTTGCCGCGAGGAGCGCGGGGTGGCCTGGATAGGGCTCTACAAGCCGAGCGAGGAGGAGTTCGCCTCCGTGGCCGAGGAGTTCGAGCTTCACCCTCTGGCGGTTGAGGATGCCGTCAAGGCCCACCAGAGGCCTAAGATCGAGCACTACGGCGAAACGCTCTTCGTAGTGCTAAAAACCGCCCGTTATCTGGACGAGTCGGAGACCGTCGAGTTCGGCGAGGTGCACGTCTTCGTAGGCCCAAACTTCGTCGTGACTGTACGTCACGGTGAGGCCCCAGTGCTGGTCGAGGTGCGAAGGGAGCTGGAGGGGGAGCCTGGGCTGCTCAGACGGGGGAGCATGGCTATTTTGTACGCAATCATGGACCGGGTCGTCGACGACTATGCTCCGGTGGCCGATGGTCTCGAGGACGACATCGAGGAGATAGAGACGGAGGTTTTCGGGGGCGAGCCTGACGTCGCGCGTCGCATCTACGATCTCTCCCGCGAGGTGATCCAGTTCCACAGGGCGACGAAGCCATTGGTTGGGGCTCTTGGACGCCTGATCGAGGGCGAAGAAAAGGGGGTAGACTCCGAGGTGCGTAGATACTTACGCGATGTCCGAGACCACCTGCTTAGGGTTGTCGAGCGGGTCGAGGGCTTTCGGGAGCTCTTGAACAACATCCTAAGCGTCAACCTCACGATGGTCGGTATAAACCAGAACGAGGAGGTCAAGAAGATCTCCGCCTGGGCGGCGATCCTGTTCGCTCCCTCGCTCGTGGCCGGCATCTACGGTATGAACTTCGAGCATATGCCGGAGCTCGGATGGCCCTTCGGCTACCCGTTCGCGCTGGGGCTAATGGTGCTCGTGGCCGTCTTGCTCCACCGCTTCTTCAAGCGCTCCGGCTGGCTGTAGGAGAAAGCCGCCTTGTAAGAGGCATCCGGACAACACTTCTAAATTTGGCTTTTTTTCTTGCCATCCAAAGTATGCTTTTTTCAGCGTGCCTGCTATAGACGCTCTGTGTCGATAGGCTGCGCGAACTCTTTCTCTGCGTTAAGCTATATGCTCTGTCCGTATCTAACGGACGAGAGATTTAGGTGGATAAGAGAGGAGGAAGTCGTGGCGGTGGAACCAGAGCTAATTCGGAACGTTTGCTTGATTGGGCACCGAGGGAGCGGGAAGACTGCCCTAGCGGAGGCGATGCTGGGACTTGCGTCCGGGAGAAAGGGGCCTTCGGGGAACGTACTCGATCATACCGAGGAAGAAGCCGAGCGCGGGATGACGCTCGGGATGAACGTCGCCCATCTCGAGTGGAAGGGGCGCCAGATCAACGTACTCGACACCCCAGGCGAGGGCGGCTTTATCGCGGACGCCTTTATCGCCCAAAGGGCGGCAGACTGTGCCATTTTGGTCGTACATGCCCAAGATCCGATACAGGTGGTGACCGAGCGTGTCTGGCGCCGCGGCGAGAAGGAGAACATCCCTCACGTTATCGTCGTGAACCACCTGGATCGGGAGCGCACGGACTTCGGCGTCGTAGTCGAGCAGCTCCGCGACCGGTTCGGGCAAGCAGTTGTGCCGTTGAACTTGCTGATTGGTCGGGAGGATGATCTCAAGGGGGTGTACGGGCTCCTTACCGGGACCTCATACGTGGACGGCCAGCAGACGAACGAAGTTCCCACTGGGATGGAGGACGAGGTCGAGGAGGCTAAGGTCCAGCTCTTCGAGGCCATCGCCGAGAGCGACGACACGCTCCTCGAGAAGTACCTGGAGGGGGAGGAGATCTCGCCTGAAGAGGCGTTCGAGGGCTTGAGGCGTGGTATCACGGACGGGGTCATCATCCCGGTCCTAGCGACGAGCGTTGAGAAGATGGTCGGGATCGATCGCTTGCTCGACGTGATCTCCGGGAGCGCCCCGAGCCCTGCCGACCGCTCCCGCTGGGCGAACAAGGACGGCGAGGAAATACTCTGCAACCCAGAGGGCCCCTTTGCAGCCTACGTTATCAAGACCTACGTGGACCCGTTCGCGGGACGCCTTAGCGTAATGAGGATCGTGAGTGGCCGCTGCCGCTCGGACGAGGGATTGACGAACCCACGCACAGTCTCCACCGAGAGGCTTGGGGGCATCTCGCACCTTTTAGGTAAGGAGCGTATCTCAGTCGACGAGGCCGTGGCTGGCGACATCATCGCCGTCACCAAGCTAAAGGACACGCACACTTTCGACACCTTGTGTAGGTCGAACGCTATGATGAGTTTCCCACCGGTTGAGTTGCCGGAGCCTACGACGGCGTTCGCCGTGGGGGCGAAGACGCGCGGCGAGGAGGAGAAGGTCTTCGAGGCCATAAAGAGAGTCATTGACGAGGACCCGTCCTTGAAGCTTGAGCGGTCCGAAGACACGGGGGAGGAGATCCTCTCGGGGCTGGCGCAGATGCACGTGGAGTTCGCTATCGAGCGGATCGCACACCGCTATGGGGTCGAGGTGGACGCCCGGGCGCCGAAGGTACCGTTTAAGGAGACGATCGTGGGCTCATCTCAGGCTCAAGGGCGCTACAAAAAGCAGACCGGCGGCCGTGGTCAGTTTGGGGACGCGAGGATCGAGATCTCACCCCTACCCAGGGGAGCCGGGTTTGAGTTTGAGGACGCCATCGTCGGCGGAGCCATCCCTCGCCAGTTCATCCCAGCGGTCGAGAAGGGCATCCAGGAGGCTATGCAGGAGGGTGCCTTAGCGGGCTACCCGGTTGTGGACGTCAAGGTTAAGCTCTACGACGGGGCTTTCCACTCGGTCGACTCCTCGGAGATGGCGTTCAAGGTCGCAGGCTCCATGGCGTTCAAGAACGCGTTCGAGAAGGCCAATCCGGTCCTTTTGGAGCCGTACGTACAGGTGGAGGTGCTAGGTCCCACTGAACTGGTCGGTGAGATTATGGGCGACCTTTCGGGCCGCCGCGGAAGGCCCATGGGTATCGAGCAGCGTGGCGAGCGCCAGATCGTCCGGGCCGAGGTGCCGCAGGTTGAGATGCTCACCTATGCCCGCGACCTGCGCTCCCTCAGCGGCGGCCGCGCGAATTTCCATGTCGAGTTCGGCCACTACGAGGAGGTCCCGCCCAACCTGGTCGAGAAGGTGCTCGCCACTAACGATGCCAAGGTCGCTGAGAAGGTAAGCTAATCAGCCAGTCAGCACTTCAGTTGGTCAGCACTTCGGCTTTTCTTGCTGACCAGCTGAAGCGTTGCCCAGCTAGCGAGCTGGCAAAGGTGGTAGGATTTGGGGAAAGTGGGATAAGGAAGAGAACGGGATGATGCTCGAGAATAATAATGCGGACAAAATCAACGAGGTTGCCGAGAAGCTAACTGAAGCGGTTTGGGATTCCTACGAGACGACCATAGAGAGCACCGCCGCGGTGCAGAAGTCAGGCACCCGGCTGGCCCAGAGCGTCTACGAGGGCGGCGTCGAAGCCCTTAAAATTCAGACTGAGATCCAGCAACAAACCCTTCAGAACATGGCGGAGAAGATCCGCAAGCACCAAGAGGTCTTCCAGAAGGTGTCTCGAGAGTCCTTGGGCGCCTACGACGGCTTCATGGGTTCTTTGTTCTCGTACTACAGAGATGTATTAGGCGAGTACGAAGACTCTGGAGATTAATGTAGACACCTGTGACTACCTACACTAGACACCTGTGACTACCTACACCGCAATGCCTGCTAGTGGAACACAATCTATAGATGAG
>DATHAB010000092.1:0-6365 GCA_035296885.1 Rubrobacteraceae bacterium | reverse complement strand
CTTTCTCGGCCGACTCCTCGGACTCCTGGGCGATAGCCACAATTGGGGCTGTGGTCACCATAACCACAGCCGCAATGGCGGCTAGGGTAAGAATCAGGGCAATACGCTTCACTACATGACCTCCTCTCGTTCTGGCAGCCCGTATTGGGCTGCTCATAACTTCAACACCTTAACAATGTCTCAAAAATCAGGGCCAGACGCAACACCTTTTTAAAGAATTTTCATAAAAAATTCGAAAAATTTAACTAAAAACCCCTTTTAAGGATAAACTTGCCTCTGCTGGCTCTTGGTTTATCAAAGAGTTTTTAATTTAGCAGAACCTTAACGTGGCGTTTGAGGCGTTTGGTAAATGAGCCGAATTATGAAGTAAATTTGCAGCTCTTTTAGTGCTTAAAGGTCGTTGTACGGTTCATATCGGTGCTCTGTGGGAGGGTTGCTGCCGATTGTACCTGAGAACCTTCCGGCCGCTGTGGTGGATAGCTCGAGGTGCCTGAGAGCTCGCCGTTGAGGAGGGTTCGGAGATGGTCTCGCGGTCGTCGGTGGGGCTTCTCTACGGAAAAGACGGTGGCTGTCGCGCGCCTCGTGGTTGAAAAATTCTCTGAAAATCCTGATAGATCCCGGTTACTTCTCGATAAGCGATAGGGGGGCCGACACCGATGAGATGAACGAGCGATGGTAGCGGCTATTCCCCCTCGATTCACGTACAAAGGAGGTACGGGCTTTTGGCCAAGCAGCGCCAAGACAGGTTTACTGAGCTCGAGGAGAGCTATGCCGGATATGAGGTCTACAACCTGCGGGGTGAGAAGATAGGCAAGTAGACGACCTCTTCGTTGACGAGGACGACAGACCGGAGTACATCGGCGTGAAGATAGGTTTTTGGGTGCCAAGCCCACCCTGATCCCGATCGAAGCTGCCAGGGTAGGTGAGAGGCGGCGTGTTGTCGAGGTCTCGCAGCCAAAGAGCAAGGTCAAGGACGGTCCTGCCGTCGACGATGACGAGGAGATAACGCCCGAGTACGAGGAGCGGGTCCGCAGCCACCACGGGTTGGGTGGGGGCCAGCAACTAGGAGCCGCCAGGAGGGGCGCCTACGGCGACTACTACCTGGATGAACACCACTCCTCACGCTCGGATGCTGCAGCAGGCGCGACCGAGGAGGAGCGGCGTTCCCCAGAACGCCGCAGCGAGGGGACCCGGGGTGAAGAGTCCGCCGCCAGGCAGCGTACCGCTAGGGAACGCGCTGGCAATGCCGGCCCCGGCATGACTATGGGTGACAGCGAGGCGAACGGTGAGTTTCGGCCTCACGGACCCGGCCAAGGGCCGGGTGAGCCGGAGCGATATTGAGGATACGGACCATCTCAGGGTCCAGCGCTCCGAGGAGAAGCTTAGGGTTGGCGCCCGTGAGCGCGAGGCCGGGAGGCTCAGGGTCACCAAAGCGCGTGCCTACCGGACGCGAGCAGGTCCGGGTACCTAAGAGGCGCGAGGAGGTGAGCGTCGAGTGAATACCGGTGGAGGGCCGGGAGGCTCCGGAGGTCGAGATCGGGGAGGACGAGATCGTGGTGCCTGTGACCGAAGAGGAGGTCGTGGTCGAGAAGCGCCCCGAGGTCAAGGAGCAGATCGCCGAGGAGGACGTCCGCCGCGAAGAGGTGGAGATCGAAGACGAGACCGAGCGGCGCACGAGCTAACGTCCCCTCTCGTAAGTAGAAGCCGCAGACGAAAGGATCATCGTGGGGCGGGTCCGGATAACTGGGTCCGCCCTTTATTGCCGGGCTTATTGGCTTTGCGACTTCCGCCGACGCCACATAAACCAGACGATCCCTCCGACTATGGCGGCCAGCATGGTGTACTCGATAATAGGCGCGTACCGCTCTATGAGGGTGTAGTTGGCGCCCAAAGCCCACCCGAGGACGATAAACGCCCCATTCCACAGGGCGCTGCCGATAATGGTGTAGAGCAGGAAACGTCCGTATAGTGACATGCGCTTGATACCCGCCGGAATCGAGATCAGGGCGGTTATACCCGGGATTAGGTGGCCGATCAGGACGGCCTTCCCACCGTGCCGCTCGAACAAATCGCTCGCCTTGTCCAGGTCCGACTCGTAGACGAACACGTACCGGCCGAACCGTTTAACGAACCGGCGCAGGGGTTCCTCACCCATCCAGAGCCCCGGAAAGTACAGAGCTAGAGAGGCGGTCGCTCCCCCTGCCGTCGCCCATATCAGCACCGGGATGAACGAGAAGCGCCCCTGTCCGACCAAAAAGCCGGCGAGGGGTAGGACCAGCTGTGTAGGCACTATTAAGTGCAGGTACCCCAACGCGACTAGGACGGCCACGCCGACGTAGCCGGAGGAGTAGACGACCTCGACGACCCAATGCCCGATATCAGCGATCAGACTACTCATCGTATCTCCTCTACCTGCTCCCTCTTGGGTGGTCACCATGGTACTAACCCACACCGTTGTTCCCCAAGTGGCCTCCTCAGGAACCTCTTAGCCCCGCTCGGTCTCGAGCTATTGGTCGTTCTGCTGAATTTGCGGCTTGAAGCTCTTACTTAGCTCATTAGATCAAACGAGTAGACTACGACTACTTCGATGAGGGTTATTTCGAGCTTTCGGTGTCGTAAAGCTTGAGTAGATTTCTTCGTCTACGCAACGGTAATCACCCGCACGCCGTCCAGCCTCTCCTCGCGCAGCACCTTCACGAGGCCGGGGATAGCCTGCCTCTCGATCTCCTCTAGAGCCATAAGGTGTGGGGGCGTGGGGCTCATGGCTTCGCCGTCGCGCTCAGTACATCGTCGCAGCTGTAGAACTCTGATGAGCGTTCACCGCTCAAGACCGCGGGCCTTTCGTCCACCCGCAGGATCGGCTCTGGGTAGTTCGCCTGGGCAAGCCCACCCGCCTCGCACCACCTCTCGGCGAACACGTTCTTGAGAACGCGCTCCTCGGGGTAGGCGGGGGTGTTTAGCTCTTGCCAGGATAGAAGCCCGATCCTGGTCTCCTGCCAATCGGCCCCGTCCCACTCCAGCACGTACCCCTGCCTACTAGTACCAGAGTACAGGTTCGAGGAGAGGTAGGAATCCCAGAGCCCGAAGAAGTCGAAGAGCGGTATGAAGGCGAACAGGACGAGCACCGCCGCCCGCAGGGCGGAGCTGGGCGAGAGGTTACGGCCGGGTTTCAAGATCGTCGAAGGCGAGGGATCGTCGGGCGCTTTCCAGAACAGGATCAGGACGAAGGCCGACATTGCGAAGTTCCAGGGCCAGACCACTGTGTTCTGCTCGTTGCCCAAAGGCCCCACACAGAGCATGATGAAGGCATGCATCAAAAGAGCGCCGACCACAGCCGACTTTCGGAAGCGGCGCGTCAAAAGCCCGACACCTATTGCCGCTTCTAGCCCGGGCACGGCGTAGGCCCCCGAGAGCAGCGCAGAGCTTACCCAGTCCGGTAACCGCGTGGTCAAGGGCCCGACGAGCCACGGGTAGGTGACCTGGACGAAGCTTGCGTTGGCCTTCTGAAGGCCACTCCAGAAGTAGGTGGCCACGACGATCAGGCGGCAGGCGTTCAGCGCGTCTGGGGCACAGATACGACCCCACCCGTACAGGCAACAGGCCGCGAGCATGAAGGAGTACTGGTAGAACCACGGCTGGAGCCTGGAGGTGTCCCCGAGAACCAGGAACGCCGTTAGGGCCAGAGCGCCGGCTGCGAGCCACCCCACAGCCCGCCCTCGCGCTATCCCTACGCTGGTGACAAGCGCCACGAAGAGACCCAAGAGCGCGTAGTCCGCCGGGTACGGCAGGGGTGTTACCGCGTCCCAAAGGGGCGTCAGCGGGTACGCCCGTGTTGATACCCACAGGTACGGGGAGAGGAGCAAGCCGGCGACCAGGCCGGCCGCGAGCGCAAGCCGCAGCCAGGCGAGGCGACTCCCCGCCTCCCGCCACGCCCTATCCGAAGCCCGCGCCTGGGCTTCTTCGCGTGGCGTGGCCTCCCAGCGCGACGTACCCTTACTCGATTCCGTTGCACCCTCCGCTGCAACCTGCCAGTAACAGTCCAACCGCGAGCGTGGCTGCCAGCAGCACGAAAAGCTTCCTGATCCCCTGTCCCTTCACGCGAGAAGCATACCGTCGGCGACAGCTTCTTGCCACAATAGGTCATAATGGGTAAGAAGGGGAGGGCTCCGAAAGGCAGGTTGAGATGTCGAACAGAACGGGTTTGGTAGGGCGCGGTCGCCGCGCAGTGTTGCGCTGGCGTCGGCGATCGTATTCAGCTTACCGAAGGCAGCCTCGCGCGACAGGTGGTTGAGCCCGCATGAGGTCGTGATGAGCGTTTGCTCGGGCGATAACCAACGCTGCGCCTGGATGCGCTCGATGATCTGCTCGGAGGTCTCGATTTGTTTGTTCTGGACGTCGGCGGCGCCGATCGCGAGCTGCCGCTCGCGTAGGACGCTCTCGTAGGCGACCGCGAAGTCGTACTCGATCATCACAGCGCGTTGCACTAGGTGTGGGAGATCAGGCCAGCCGGGTACTCGCCGAAGTCGAAGTAACGTTGGCCGAACCTGGTCGCTATTGGTAGAACTTCTCGCTGACGAAGTAGTTGCCCTGGCAGATGTGCACCCACTTGAACATGTCGATGTCCTCGCGTGCTTCGTTGATGGCGCCGACCGCCGCCTCGACCTCGGGACGCTCACGGCGGCGAACAGCGGTTCGTCGACCTGCACGTGCCTGCAGCCGGCCTCCTGTGTAGTAGTCCTTCCGACCTTGGTCAACTCCTCGCCGCGCCAGCGTTGGATCCGGCGCGCGGTTCGGGGAGGCCCCTTGACGCGCCGGCCTCCTGGTTGGTACGTCCGACCGCTGTAGAGAGGTAAATCTGTCTCAGCCGCCGGAGGCAGCATCGAAGTACCCCAGTTGCTCTCGCGGTTGCTCTGCGACTTCACAGAGCGAAGAAAGGTACCGTCCGAGGAGAAAATCGAAGATCGAATTTTTGGAAGCTGAGTTGGTCATACCTCTGCTAACCCCTGCTGCACCGGACACGGTAGCAGACTTCTCCCATTACTTCAGCCCTTTCCTGGCCAGTACCTCTAAGGCCCCGAGATCTTCCGCAGCCTAGATTGTTAGTTATAGACCCTTCGTTTTTACCGCTCGGGGTCGTAGGCCAGGTTTGGGGCGAGCCACTTCTCAGCTTCTTCGAGAGTCATGCCCTTGCGCTCGGCGTAGTCAGAGGCTTGGTCACGCCCTATCTGGCCGACGCCGAAGTACGTTGAGTCCGGGTGGGAGAAGTAGAAGCCGCTTACAGCCGAGCCCGGCGACATAGCATAGCTCTCGGTAAGCTTGATGCCGGAGTTCTTCTCCGCGTCCACGAGTTCCCACAAGAGCCCCTTCTCGGTGTGCTCCGGACAGGCCGGGTAGCCGGGGGCGGGACGGATGCCACGGTACTTCTCCTTGATGAGGGCTTCGTTGTTCAGTTGCTCATCCGCTGCGTAGCCCCAGAACTCCTTACGGACCCGCTCGTGCATCAGCTCGGCGAACGCTTCTGACAGCCGGTCGCCCAAAGCCTGCACCATGATGGCGTTGTAGTCGTCATGATCCTCGCGGAAGCGCTGCGCGACCTCCTCCTCCCCGAGCCCGGCGGTGATGGCAAAGAAGCCCATGTAATCCTCTAGCCCCGTCTCTTTAGGCGCGATGTAGTCAACCAGGGAGCGATTGGGACGCCCCGGTGGCTTGGTTCTCTGCTGGCGCAGGAGGTGGAACTCCTTTAGCACTTCTTTACGCGACTCGTCGGCATAGACCTCGATGTCGTCGTTTGGCAGGGCGTTGGCCGGGAAGAGCCCGATGACCGCGCGGGCCTTGAGCAGCTTCTCCGCGATGATGCGATCCAGGAGGACTTGGCCATCCTCGAAGAGCTTGCGCGCCTCTACACCCTTCTCGGGGTCGTCTAGGATTTTCGGGTAGCTGCCCTTTAGCTGCCAGGAGTGGAAAAAGAACGTCCAGTCTATGTAGTCCCGAATCTCCTCTAGCGGGTAGTCGTCAAACGTCTTTACCCCGAGGATGTTTGGCTTGGGTGGGGTGTACCCCTCCCATTCGATCTTGGTCTTGTTGGCCCGAGCCTGTTCCAACGTGGCTAGCTGGACGCTGGATCTGCGCCCCGCGTGCTTGACGCGCACCTCTTCGTACTCGGCGGCGATCTGATCCGTGTAGGCTATCCTGCGGTTCTCGCTCATTAGGTTTTGGACTACGCCTACTGCCCGGGAGGCGTCCTTTACGTAGATCGTGGGGTGGTCGTAATTCGGTGCGATCTTGACGGCCGTGTGCGTCTGCGAGGTTGTCGCACCGCCGATGAGCAGGGGGATATTGAAGCCCTGTCGCTGCATCTCCTTGGC
>DATHAB010000091.1:0-4440 GCA_035296885.1 Rubrobacteraceae bacterium | reverse complement strand
TCGAGCGCTTGGGACCGGTGGGAATAGAAGTATATGTGGAGCTGCTTGAAGCTTCCAGCGCTCTAGAACTTCCGACCATAGGGGACATAAAGCGCGGGGACATAGGGCCTGTGGCCGCCGCTTACGCCGAGGCCCACCTCGCGGTCTACGGCGCCACGAGCGTCACCGCCAACCCCTACATGGGCGCCGATGCAATTGCCCCGTTTCTCGACGAGGTGCGTTGCTTGGGGCGGGGTGGAGGCGTCTTCGTACTCGTTGTCACCTCCAACCCTTCCGCTCAAGAGCTCCAGAACTCCTCGACACCGCCGCTCTACGAGCTCGCAGCAAGGCTCGTGGCGAACCTGGGCGAAACCGGGGCGTTGGGCTACCTCGACGCCGGAGCGGTGGTGGGCGCTACCCGACCTAAGCTGGGGCGGCGGGTGCGTCAGCTACTCCCTCGCGCGCTCTTTCTAGCGCCGGGATATGGGGCGCAGAAGGGAGACGCCTCAGGGGTGCGGGCGCTGCTCGACGCTGACAGGGCGGGTGTGCTGGTCAATAGCAGCCGAGACATCTTGCAGGCTTTCAAGAAGCCAGCCTTCTTCGGAAGCGACTACAAGAACGCCGCTCGGGACGCGGCTCGCAGGATGCGCGAGGACCTGGCGGGCGCGGGAGTCCAGGTGTAGCGAGAACCGCTTTAACCGGGTTCGAAGCCCATGATCGCCGCGATCAGGGCGGCAATAGTGAGCACTACTGTCGCAACGGCGACCAGAAAGCCTATGGTCTGCACTATAGCCTCTTTCATACCCTCTCCTTTCCGTTGTCCGCGGACGTTGACTCTAAATCTTATCCTGCAACACCCGGTCGAGTTCTTCCTGCAACCGCTCGGCGCTCTCCGGGTAGAAGCCGTCTTGTACAAGCTCTATAGTGCTATCGTTTATCAGGAACAATCTCGGTACCGTTTTCACGTTATACAGGGAGGTGAGTTCTCCGGCACCGTCCTGTAGCACCGCGTAGGGGACATCTTTCTCACTTTGTGGGGCATTGTGCACGTAGACGGCGGCGAAGGAGACGCCTTTGTCCTCGTAGTCACGTGCCAGCCGTTCGAACTCGGGACGGGCATCGGCGCTGTCCTTATTCAAGGTGCTCCAGAAGGTGAGCACGTAGACGCCCTCCTCTGAGAGCTTGAATTTCCCACTATCCTGACGGGTGGCCTCGAAGACCGGCGCCTTCTCATTCACGTTTGGAGCCGGTTGAGGGAGCGTGAGGCTCCCCGTTCCGGTCTCGGGAGAACCATAGAGGCGGTAGCCTACAGAGGCCACCAGCACGAGGAATGTGATGATAAGAAGACGTTTCACGGGTTCGAATGGTAGAGCATGGTACGCATGGCGCGTCCATTGTAGCCTCCTGCAGGGGCTTTGTTCTATCAGGTGAGTGCTTTGTGGTACGAGAAGGTTTCCTTCCTAAGGGGTATCTTTTAGATAATGGTGTGGTATACAGCGGAGTAATTTTGGGGGAGAGGGGAGGTGCGTACAGGTGATCTTAACAGTTACCCTCAACGCCGCCGTGGATCGAACCCTCGTCGTCCCGAGCCTGACGCTTGGGCATCGTCATAGGGCCCCTGAGGGCATAGCCCTTGCGGGCGGCAAGGGCATAAACGTCGCTCGCGCTTTACGTGGCCTCAACGTGCCGGTTCTGGCTACGGGGCTGGTAGGTGGGCGTAACGGAGATACTATTCGGGATGGGCTCGCGCAAGCGGCTATCCCCTTTGATCTTGTTGAAGTCTCGAGCCCCTCGAGGACCTCGACCGCTCTTGTCGACCCAACCACGGGTACGCAGACAGAGATCAACGAACACGGCCCCGCCATCTCTCCAGAGGAGGCCCACGAGTTCTCCAAACGCCTCTGTTTTCTCATGGAGTACGCAACGGCGGTTGTGTTCGCCGGAAGCCTGCCGGGCAACGTGGATGAGAACTACCTTACGAGCCTCGTTCGTAAAGCTCGCGAAGAGGGTCTGTATACGGTTGTTGACGCGCCACCCACGGTCTTGAAGGCGGCTTTGAAGGCAAACCCCTCCTTGGTAAGTCCGAACCAGCACGAGGCTGAGAGCGCCGTAGGCTTCGACTTTATAGAGGAGGGAGATTACCTGTGGGGAGTTCGCAGGCTGATCGAGCTCGGAGCCGAAAGGGCGTGCATGACGTCGTCGGAAGGGCACTCCTACCTAACCACGGAGGATGGTGTGATATCAGCCCGGGCGCCCAAGGTGGAGACCCTCTCGACCATCGGGAGCGGCGACTCCTATCTTGCGGGGCTGCTCGCGGGTCTGTTGCACCGCAAGCTTTCGCCGGTCGAGGCCGTGCGCCTGGCTGCTGGTTGTGCCGCGGCGAACGCTGAGGCTTTGGGTGCCGGCATCTTCGAGGCTCGTAGGGCCGAAGAGCTCTCCGGAGCGGTCCGGGTAGAGGTCCTCGCCGATAGCTTGAACCGGGGCGGGATGTGACAAGGTATTCGAGCGGCGCCTACCGAGTGAGCGAGATCCAGCGTGCTAGAATATCGCAGCTAGAGAGTCTCTACGTTTAGGACTTGGAGGTGCGGTTTATGGCGGTTGCCGAGGTCACCGATGCCACGTTTGAGGACGAAGTTCTCAAGTCGGAGAAGCCGGTCATAGTGGACTTCTGGGCACCCTGGTGCGTGCCGTGCCGGCGTGTCTCCCCGATCCTAGACGAGATGAGCGAAAATCGCGGCGACGTGCGCTTCGTTAAGCTGAACGTGGATGATAACCCTCAGACTGCGATGAGCTACCAGATAACGAGCATCCCGACCATTGCCCGCTTCGAGGACGGCCGGGTCACCCAGCAAGCCGTCGGCGCCCTGCCCAAGAATCAGCTCGCCTCGCAGCTCGGGCTATAGGGCGTCCTTTTCGGGGCGCTTCTCGATTGCGTCTCGTAATCTGGCCGGTTACAATCTCTGGTGTACAAAAGGTTTAGCGGGTTCGGCATGCCCCTAGGTTTTAGCGTGCAAAATCGGAAGAGTTTAAGGAGGTAGCGGATGAAGTTTAAGCCGCTTGGCGAGAGGGCGTTGGTGAAGGTGATCGAGCGTGAGGAGACGACGGCATCGGGCATCGTGCTTCCCGACACGGCCAAGGAGAAGCCGCAGACGGCTGAGGTCATCGCGGTCGGAGAGTTCGAGAATGGCGTTAGGGTTAGCGAGGGCGACGTTATCGTCTTCGCCAAGTACTCGGGTACCGAGATCACGCTCGACGGCGAGGACTACATGATCCTCGACGCCGACGATATCCTTGGCGTAGTCGAGGAGTAATCTAAAGACCGAGCCCTACCCGTGAACTTCGTGCCGGGCATCCTCTGTAGGAGCGCCCGGCGCGTGTTTTTGAGCGACCGATCGGAGCTCTCGTTGCTTTTTATGTCTATCTTCGTAGAAGCGAACCACTCGTGAGGTTCTTATAGGTCGTGCGCGCGCTACGCAAAGGAGACAGGGGGCGGGAGGTAGTGGACCTTCAGACCCGCCTGCTCAGCCTAGGGCTCGACCTCGGTAACCGGGGGATAGATGGTGTTTTTGGGACCACGACCGAGCTTGCCGTAAAGGCCTTCCAGCAGAACATGGGAATCCTTACGGACGGGGTGGTAGGGGAGATCACCTGGCGTGAGCTCGTCGAGGCCGGCTACAAACCCGGTGGACGCTCCTATTTATACCTGCGCCAACCGCCCTTCCGGGGCGCGGATGTTATGGAGCTCCAGCGTATGCTCAACGACCTCGGCTTCGATCCCGGCGCTGTGAATGGTCTCTTCGACGAGCGCACCGCCCGCGCTATAAAAGAGTTTCAACATAACGCTGGGCTCATCGTTGACGGCGTGATTGACGACGAGGTTTTTAAGGTTCTGAAAATCTACGCCGCCCAAACTTTGGGCACCCACCAGCTGCCCGACAAAAACGGGGGCTATTTCCCCGAGGATCTCTTCTCCAGCACCCTCATCGTAGACGCCGCCCACGGCGGGCAGGACAAAGGATACGTCTGCCCGGGAGACCCCGGCCTCACGGAGGCGAGTTTAAACCTAGCCGTGGCACAGGAGCTCGCCCAGATACTGCCAGCTCGCGAGGTCCTTCTTACCCGAAGCGGGGACGAGGAGGTTTCGAATTCCGATCGGGCGTATCTGGCCAACTCTTCGGGAGCGAAGATGGTGATCTCTATACACCACGGTCACCACAAGACACCTCGAGCTGAGGGTACAGCCTCCTTCTACTTCAGCCGCCTTGGTTACCAGTCGCACCGGGGTTGCATGGCGGCGGCCTATATTCAGAGGGGCGTCAGTCGGGCTCTAGAGACGCGCGACATCGGCGAGTTTGGTCGCTCTTACGACATCCTGCGCGAGACCAACATGCCGGCTGTCGTGCTGGAGCCTTTATACCTCACCAATCCCCGCGAGCTCGAGATCGCCTCCGACCCCTACTA
>DATHAB010000090.1:0-2729 GCA_035296885.1 Rubrobacteraceae bacterium | reverse complement strand
TTTACACTCATGGGTCCGAAGGCCTTTGGGGCCTTCGAGGATAACGCTAGGTTTTCGAGGACCGAATTTTACAGCCGTCCTGAGCGGTAGATGACCACGAGTAGCATCGTAGCCATCACGAGTGCCAGTGTGAAGCCGGCGAAGGCGACGAGAGGTAAGCCGAGGTAGGGCACCTGCGGGCCGCCGACGGCGAAGGCGCCCAAGAACGAGGAGCCAATGAGCAAGGCGGCGGTTACGACAGCGAAGACGAGCCGGTTGGCGAGCACATCCACCTCCCCAGTCAATTCATCCAGGCCACGGTTATGGAGCGTTACCTCGATCTCCCCATCCTCAAGCGCGGTGAGGAGTTGCCTAATCTGCTCGGGGTAGTCTTCCAGGTAGCGGGCGTACTCCAGGGCGCGTTCTTGGGACCTCTCGAAAAGGGCTTCGGGCTCGTAGCGCTCGCGGAGCAGGCGGTTGGCGTAGGGGCGGGCTATTTCGTAGACGTTGAGGGTCGGGTCTACGGAGCGGGAGACGCCTTCGGCGGTCACTAGAGCTTTGGTGAGCAGCGGGAAGACTGGCGGCATAGAGAGCCGGTAGCGCCGCGCCAGCGAGACCAGCTCCGAGAGCGCCTGTCCGAGCGTCACCTCCCCGACCGAGAGCCCTGAATACTTATACAGAAACTCCCTCAGTTCTTGTACCAGATTCCCCCTTACCTCCGACGCATACCGAACACCTAAACCCTCCAACCCTCGTAGCGCCGCGGCCGCATCATGCCCTATGACGGCAATGAACAGACGGCTTAGAGCCTCTTTGTCACCATGGCTCAAGAAACCGACCATGCCGAAGTCGAGTAGGGCGAGGTCTCCTTTAGGGGTTAAGACAAGGTTGCCGGGATGTGGGTCGCCGTGGAAGAAGCCATCCTCGAAAGCCATCTTAAAGATAGCCTCCGCCCCCATGGTGGCAACGTGCCGTCGCTCGGACGGGGCTAACAGGAGGGGGTTGATGTCGTGGAAGCGGGTCCCCTCGATAAACTCCATCGTGAGGATTCTTTTCGTGGATAGTTGGGTATAAACCTTCGGAATCTTCACCGGGGTCCCGGCGAAGTTAGCGGCAAAGCGGCGCGCGTTTTCTGCTTCGGTCTCGTAGTCGAGTTCGCGTCGGATCACGCCCTCGAACTCCGCGACGAGCTCCGAGACATCAACAAAGATCCTGTCCCCGAACCTCGAGTTGATCAAGGCCGCAAGGTCTCGCATGAGCCTAAGATCCGCCTCGACTCTCTCCGGCGCCTCCGGCCGCTGCACCTTGACCGCCACGACCTCTCCGCTGTGGAGCTGTGCCCTGTATACCTGCCCGATGCTCGCAGACCCGAGCTGCACCGGGTCGAACTCGATGAAGAGCTTCTCGATGGGAACCCCAAGTTCCCTGTCGATGACGGCCTGCGCCACATCCAAGGGGATGGGCGCCGCCGTGTTCTGGAGCTTCTGGAGCTCGACGAGGATTCCCTCGGGGATGATGTCCGAGCGGGTGGAGAGGAGCTGGCCGAACTTCACGAAGGTAGGCCCCAGGTCATCGAGCGTCTGCCTGAGCCTGATACCGAAGTTGGGGGCGAAGAGCTCCTCAACCCCGCGCCTCTCCCGCCGGTCTCGTCGGACGTCGAAGACGAAGCCAAAACCGTGACGGACGAGGACCCGTCCAATCTGGGAGAACCGCACGAGGTTTTCTCGCCGGCCTCGGGAGTAAGAACCCGCGTGCTCCCGCACACCTGTCACCTATCCGAGCCTCCGCGCCTTAAACCTTTCCTGCACCCCTGTCCAGGCTACCTGCGTCCCGGTCTCCAACCGGGTGGGGTCTCCGGCTCGTCCCTCGGAGGCTGTGGGGCGAGATCTACCCCGCCGACCGGCGGTGTAGTAGGTGGGGTAGGCTCGCCTGCCGTCGGCGCGGCAGGCTCTAGCGGCGTCTCAGGGCGCGTCTGCGCATCGGGCCGGCCCTCGAGCAGGCGGACGCGGTGCTCGAGCTGCTCGACGCGGAAGAGAAGATCCTCGTAGGCGTCCCTGTTCGGGAACCCTGTGGCGCGCAGGCCTCGCTGCATGGAGGTGTCCACGAGGGCGCGGGCCCCCGCCGAGCGTTCGCGGGCCTGGCTTAGGATATCCTCGACCATGGTGCGTCCCTCTTCGCGCTCCAGACGGCCTTGCTCGATCAGGCGGTTAACAGCCTCTTGAACCCGGTCACGAGTGGCCGCAGCAGCACCTATCTGTAACAGGATCAAACGCTCCAGCGTCTCGAACATAAACACCTCCTAAAGACGTGGTCCACTACTCACATAATAACCCGCCAACGTGAGATGGGTGCTACACGAAAAACTACCTCGAGATAGATCTAATCGCGTACTCGGCTAGTACGAGAATCGTAAAAAAAGAACGCGAGAAGAAGCCGCTCTAAAGAGAAATATCGCTCCGATCCTTCTCGTAGAGCCCGCGATGGTCTAACAACTAGGCCTTACCCGCCCTTATCTCGTCGCGGCCCTCGTACTACGGGCGGTGGCGGTGCGTTTGGCTCGCCAGGCCTTAAACAGAGACAAAGTGGGCGTGGCTATAAAGATGGAGCTGTAGGTACCCGCCGCGATGCCGATCAGGAGGGCAAAGGCGAAGTCGCTTAAAGTAGATTCGCCGAAGAGGAGCAGGGCGGCCACCGGGATCAAGGTGCACACCGAGGTATAGATCGAACGCATCACCACCTGCCGGATGGAG
>DATHAB010000089.1:0-2765 GCA_035296885.1 Rubrobacteraceae bacterium | reverse complement strand
TCGTCGGCAGCGAGGCGAGGGAGGAGGACTACGTTACTGCCGTGGCGCGCGTCGAGTTCTTATACCCGTTCCCGGAGGAGGATATAACGGCTGTTATAGGAGGCTACCCGAACCTTGCGGAGATCGTATGGGCCCAGGAGGAGCCGAGGAACATGGGGGCGTGGACGTTTATGGAGCCCCGCCTGAGGAAGCTTGTTGATGGGGAGTTGCTCATCAGGTACGTCGGTAAGCCGGCCCGGCCTAGCCCGGCGCAAGGATCGAGGAGGTTTCACGATAGGGAGCACGCGACCATGATACGGACCGCCTTCAAGGAGGCGGAAGAGACGGAAGAAGCCAGAGAGCGCGAGGTACGTCGTGCCGGCTGAGATACACGTTCCGGAGCTCGGGGAGTCGGTTACCGACGCGACTATCGGCAGGTGGCTCAAGAGCGAGGGTGATGCGGTAACGGCGGGCGAACCGGTCGTCGAGCTAGAGACCGACAAGATCAACTTCGAGGTCGAGGCCGAGCAGGATGGTGTACTGCAGAGCATCGCGAAGGGCGAGGGCGAGACCGTCGGGGTGGGCGAAGCGATCGGCACCATAGGAGAAGGCAATGGCGCCGTACCCCGAGCTGCGAAGCTCGAAAGGGTAGAGGCCGAAGGGCCGGTAGCCGAGCACACGCAAGCCACCGAGCCAAAGATCGCACCGGAGGCCCAGGAGACCGAAGCTGAACGAGAGGCAATCAGAGAGGAGGCTGACGCCCCCCGCGAGGTTGAGGACGGTGGGCGCCGGGCCTCGCCTTTGGTGAGGAGGCTCGCACAGGAGTACGGCATAGACCTCGCCGAGGTATCGGGCTCGGGTTCCGGCGGGCGCGTAACCAGGGAAGATGTGGAGCGCCTGATCCGTGAGCAGTACCGTCCCGCTGCCCCGGAGCGACAACGGTCCGAGCGGCCCGCCTCCACAGAAGACGGTCGTACAGAAGAGAGGCCCACTATCCAAGAAGCCTCTGCCCCGGCGGCTGAGGATGGGCGCGAGGAGCGCGTCCGGCTATCGCGCAGGCGTCAGACTATCGCCCAGCGGCTCGTCGAGGCCCAGCAAACAGCGGCGATGCTCACTACCTTTAATGAGGCAGACATGACCGCCGTCATGGAGCTGAGGCGCCGTCGCAAGGACGCTTTCGAGCAGCGGTACGGGGCCAGGCTCGGCTTTATGTCTTTTTTCACAAAAGCGGCGGTCGGGGCTTTGAAGGCGTTTCCGAAGATAAACGCCGAGCTTCAGGGCAACGAGCTGGTCCTCAAGCACTACTACGACATAGGGGTGGCGGTGAACACCGACGACGGGCTCGTGGTTCCTGTAGTGCGAAACGCAGACTTTAAGAGCTTCGGGGAGATAGAGAAAGACATTGCGGAGCTCGCCCAAAAGGCTCGTGATGGTAGGCTCAGTCTCGAAGATTTGCGTGGTGGCACCTTTACCATTACTAATGGCGGCATCTTTGGGTCGTTGGTCTCGACCCCGATCCTCAATATTCCGCAGGTAGCGATCCTAGGGATGCACAAGATCCAGGACCGCCCGGTGGCCGTTAACGGCCAGGTCGTGGAGATCCACCCGATGATGTATCTCGCCCTCTCCTACGACCACCGCATCGTGGACGGCGCGGACGCCGTGAGCTTTCTCGCGCGAATAAAGGAGCTCATCGAGGACCCGGAGTTCCTCTTGCTCGAAGGCTAGCCTCTAAACAAAGCGTGTTAGGCTGGGGTCCTCGGTGAGGGCCCCTTTTTTGCTCCCCTACTGCAGCCAGGCTACTTCCATTGAGAGTTATTTAGCGGTCTTCCAGCGGAGAGCTCGGAAGCACTTCTGCACCGGGCGATATTTGTATTCTGTTTCTACCGGCTTGGAAAGTCTTAGATCAGCACCCGCAGCTTACAAGAGCTCTTGAAGCAACCGGTTTCTATACCAACAGTTTGGTAACACGGGCTGCGGGGACATCCGTAGCTGCTCGTGGGTTGTGAAAACGCTCGGTACGGAAGGGGTCGGAGGTTCACGAGGGAGCTAGAGGTGGCGGGGGCGGCGGCCGAGGCAGCGGGAAAGGTGCTGCGCAGCAGCTTCGGACAGCATCGAGAGATCCAATACAAGGGGGAGGTGGATATCGTCACCAAGGCGGACAAGCAGTCCGAGCAGAAGATCAAGGAGATCCTCGAAGAGTCCTTCCCCGCCTACGGGATGCTGGCCGAGGAGAGTGGGGAGCTTGCGGCGAGGCCCGTCGGATCGTGGATCCCTTGGACGTCACTACTAATTACGCCCACGAGCTACCTTTTCGCTGTCTCCCTAGCGCTAGAGAGGGAGGGCGAGGAAGTCCTGGGGTGGTGCACGACCCGATGACCCAAGAGACCTACACCGCCGAACGTGGCGCCGGCGCTACCCTCGACGGTCGCCCTATACAAGTATCCGGTGCCGACGAACTCATACGGGCGCTGTTGGTGAGTAGTTTTTCACAAGGGCGGGAGGAGATAAGTCGGTGGGCCTAGAACTCTTCGGGAGGTTTACGGGGCTTACGCGGGGCGTAAGGAGGTTAGGTGCGGGCGCGCTCGACTTGTGCTACGTGGCAGCGGGGCGTCTGGATGGGTACTACGAGCGGGACCTCTCAGCGTGGGACGTGGCGGCCAGCAGCTTGCTGGTCGAGGAGTCTAGCGGCAAGTCACGGACTACCAGGGACGCGAGTTCGACTTGCAACAGGGCACGTAGGAGATGGTGGCGAGCAACGGCCTTTTGCATCAAGCGCTCGTGAA
>DATHAB010000088.1:0-7127 GCA_035296885.1 Rubrobacteraceae bacterium | reverse complement strand
GTGACCATCGCGATCCCGACGATCCGCAACAAGACCGACGAGCAACTCCAGACCCGTCTCCTGGTCGCCGAGCTCCCCGACTACCCAGGAAGGGTGAAGGAACATTCATCGGCGGTCAGCGCGCAACTCCTCCCCGATGCAGCCACCGCCGACTACTCCCGCGAACGGTTCCTGTGGCGCGAAGGCTTGAGGCAACTTACTGCTATCAGGCGGGTGATCTTTCCCCTGGAGCACCCGGACTTCGCCCTCGACGACGACGGGATCGGTCACGGGGCGCGGCTGTGGGCGAACCTGCTCTCGCTCATGGTGACACACGCATGGCTCGAGCAGCGCAACCGCCGCGTTTTGGAGTTAGGAGAGGGGGAAGTAGCGACCGAGGCCATCCCCGACGATTACACAGCGGCTTACCGAATCTTCAACGAGGTGTGTAAGAGGACCGTGATGAACATCTCCGATACGCACCGGAAGATTCTCAACTCCCTCTATGACCTTCGGCAGCAGTTCCCGAATCGCGAGGGGTTTACCCAGCGGGAGATCGCGAAGGAGGGCAAGGACGTACCCTCCGAACAAAGGGTGTCGCAGGGATCGATCTCCAACAATAAGACGTTCCTGGTAACGAGCGCGAAGCTGATGAAGGAGAACGAGTATGGCCTCGCCCTCGTCGAGGGTGCCGAACCCTCATGGTGGTCTCAGGACGGGATTATGACGGGCCTCCCCACTCCCGAGCAGGTCAGGGCATGGTGGGAAGATTCCGATCCCGATCCCGGCCCACCCCCGAAAAGCGCTAATCGGGCTAATCATCTAAACACGGAGGACGAGTCGGACTATAATCCCGATACCTATGGGGGAAGGGATGATTACTCCGCTATTCATCAAGGGCTAATCACAATTAGCCCGGATGGTGATCAGGGTCAGCACCTCGACTCCGATTACTCGGCGATTAGTAAGGGGCTAATCAGCGAAAACGGTTTACCTAAACGAGATGCTGTCGAGAAACAGGGCCGCGATTACGTGATTAGCCCGATTAGCGAATCTGGGACTGTGGAACCCTCGGAGAAGAAGAACGGCCGCTTCACCGCGGAGCAGGCGGAGCGAATCCGGCGTCTCGTCGGGCAGGGAATGTCCGAAACGTGGGCGCGGCGAACTGTTTTGGCCGACAGCCATCCGATCGGCTGCGATTGCGAGGTGTGTCTGTGAGCCTCCAGCGCCTCATCGTCACCTTCAAGCCCGAAGTGCTCATCGTGCACGCCCTCTTCAGAACACAGGATGGCTCCGGTCCTAACACCAAAGCCCGCCGCAGGTGCCTGCCCTCACCCTTCCTTGCTCCCGCCACGTTACAAAGTCGGGGAAGCGGCAAGGACGTAGTACATACGACGAAGGCACAGGCATAGCGTGACGCTCGAGCGCCGGGACCGCCGACTCTACTACTATCGGAGCGTTCGCGAAGGCGAGAAGGTCCGGAAGGTCTACGTAGGGAGCGGGGAGCTGGCCAGGATCGCCCACGAGCGGGAGATCATGAACCGCGCCCTCCGCGAGCTTGAGCGGCGAGAGTCAGCCAAGGAGCTGGAGAGGTTGGAGGCCCTGGCAGCACCGGTCGTGGAGCTATCGGAGGCAGCGGAGATCCTCGGCCGGGCCCACTTGATAGCGTCCGGCTATCACACACACAAAGGAGAGTGGAGACGTGGCAGGAGCGTTTGAACGCTACCGACTCCCCGCAGAGGCCCAACAGAGCCTCGCGGAACTGCGCGAACTCTCCGCTAAGGCGGAGGCCGGGAACACGGAGGCTAGGCGAGAACTCAGGCGGAAACTCCAAGAGACCTCGCCGGTGGTGGTCGCCAGGGCCTCCGATATTGGGCGCAGGGCACAGCACCTCCTCATCGACACGGCCTCTGCTGGGGACCCGCTCACAGAGGACGCCCTCTCCGGGCGCCTGGACATGATGCGAGAGGAGATCGCCGGTGAGAACCCCACGCCTCTTGAGGTCCTCCTGACAGAGCGGGTAGTCTCGTGTTGGATGCTGGTCGAGCTCTTTGATGTGCTCATGGCGGCGCAGCTGTGGAGGGGCAACGAGAAGGACGTCCCTCCGTCCTACCTCAAGCACATGATCCGCTGGCAGGAGAGCGTCACCAGGCGCTACCTCGCCGCGATAAAGGGCCTCGTTCAGGTGAGGAAGCTGCTCAGGCCGAGCGTGCAGATCAACTACGCCGAGCAGAAGGTAAACGTTGCCGGCGATCTGAAGCGCTAGAGAGCCCCCAGAGAGATCCGCCGCGACGGAGCACTTCCCGAAGGCGCTAAAAAGCGGCTGGGACTACGCTTCTACCACCCAAGATAGGACCCTACTATGAAGGGCCGCAAAGTCTTGGTGCTGGTGAAGTTTGGCGGTAACTCGATGCTCCGACTGGTCACCAATTCTTGCCTACGTGGCGGCTGACAACCAAGCTGCCATATACTGCGTCCATGCCCGCACAGTCAACGCCTAAGCCGTCGGTACAGCCTCACCGTAACCATGGACTGTTCTCCGATCACTACCTGAACGCTACCCTGCCCGGACGCCCGGACTGGCGAGAGCTTGCGGAGGAGTCCGGAGCCACGATGGAGGCGGTGGCCCGCGCGCTGGACGCCTACGCGCCGAGCCAGAACGAGGCGCAGACAGAGGAGGATCTCGTCCGGCCCGTGCTGCGTATCCTCGGCCTCGACTTCGAGGTGCAGCCGCCGCTCCAGACGCCGGAGGGCACCAAACGCCCGGACTACGTCTTCTACCGAGACGCTGTGTCGCGTGACTCCAACAAGGACCGGACCCTCACCGACGAGCTGCTGCGCGGCAATGCCTTCGCCGTCGGGGACGCGAAGTTCTGGGATCGCCGGCTGGACGTGTCGGTGAAGAAGGGTAGCGCCGCCTTTTCTAACGAGAACCCGTCGTTTCAAATCTCCTTCTACATGCGGCACGCCGGTATGAAGTGGGGCATCCTGACCAACGGAAGACTCTGGCGCCTCTACCATAAGGACACCGCTCACAAACTCGACCGCTTCTACGAAGTCGATCTGCCTGCCCTGGTCGAAAGTGGAGACGCGAAGCGTTTTCTGTACTTCTACGCCTTCTTCCATCGCTCGGCGTTCGAGGATCATCCCTTGAGCGTCCAGTCGATACTCAAAGAGAGTGAGGACTACGCCCGGAGCGTCGGCAACTCACTCAAGCGACAGGTCTACGAGGCGCTTCGTCACGTTGCACAAGGTTTCCTAGATTACCCGGAGAACGCGCTCGGCCCTAGTCCCGACACTCTGCGCGAGATCTACGACAACTCCCTGATCGTGCTCTACAGGATGCTCTTCGTCCTTTACGCCGAGTCGCGGAACTGCTGCCGGTGCACGAGAGCGAGATGTACCACGACACCTACAGTTTGCACGCGATCAAGCACGACGTGGCGCATCGCCGCGCCCTGCTACCGACGAGCGCTACGCTCTGGCCCAAACTACGAGAGTTGTTTCGCCTCATCAACAAGGGCAGCCCACCGCTGAAGGTGGCGACCTTCGACGGCGGGCTCTTCGATCCGGAGCGGCATCCGTTCCTTGAGCAATACGCAGTAGGCGACGGGCACCTGCAAGAAGCTATAGATAAACTCTCTCGCGTAGGCGGACAGTTCGTAGACTACCAAGACCTAGCAGAGCGGCATCTCGGCACCATATACGAGGGTCTCCTTGAGTACCACCTGGAGGCACTATCCGAGCTGGAGGAAGGCTGGTCGGTAGCGCTCCTCAACGAGAAGGGCGAGCGCAAGGTGTCGGGCAGCTACTACACACCCGACTTCGTCGTGAAGTACATAGTTGATCGGACGGTCGGTCCGGTCCTAGAAGAAGCGGTCGCCGGCAAGAAGACAGACGAGGAGAAGGTCGAGGCCGTGCTCGCCCTCGACGTGCTCGATCCCTCGATGGGCAGCGGCCACTTCCTGGTCGAAGCGACGGAGCACATAGCCCTCTTCCTGGTGGGACTGGACGTCGCCCCGGAAGACTTGGAGATAAACGGAGAAGCGGAGCTAGCGTACTGGAAGCGTCGCGTGGTCCAGTCGTGCATATACGGCGTGGAGCTGAACCCGCTTGCTGTCGACCTCGCCAAACTGAGTCTCTGGCTCGCGACCGTAGCAAAGGACCGCCCGCTCTCTTTCCTCGATCACCACCTGCGGTGTGGCAACTCCCTCGTGGGGGCTCGGATCGACGATCTTCAGCTCGGGGGCAACCGCAAGAAGCGAAAGATGAAGCGAGACGACGACGCCCAACTCTCCATGCTCGGAGACCCGGCCTTCCAGAACAACATGAGCACCGCGGTTGGCAGCATGTGGACCATCGAGGAGAACCCCGCCGATACTGTAGAGGAGGTCAAGGAGCAGGAGCGGCTCTACGCCCGTCTGCGCGAGGACCTGACCCGTCGTTACGCTCGCCTCTCCAACCTGGCTACCGCTACGTACTTCGGGGTGGAGGCGGACCCGGCCCTCTGGAAACCGCTCGTCGACTACACAGCCGGCCGCGCCCTCTACGCCCCGTCCATGTTCGCCCGCTGGCTGGATGAGGCCGACGAGATGGCCTCCGAGCGCCGCTTCTTCCACTGGGAGCTGGAGTTCCCGGAGGTCTTCTTCGATCGACAGGGGCGTACGCTCGGAGAGGATGCTGGCTTCGATGCCATCGTCGGCAATCCACCCTACGTTCAGTCCAAACACTTCCCCTAACTCAAGCCTTATCTTCAAGCGGCGTACTCAGAGACTTATAAGGGTGCGGCAGATCTCTACGTGTACTTCTTCCAGTTTGGCTTGAGCCGTCTGAAAGATAGCGGTCGTATGGGCTATATCTCCTCCGGCTTATTCAGTAAGCTCGGCTACGGTGCTCCGTTGCGGCAGTTTCTTACTTCGAGATCCACCGTTCTGGAGATCGTCGAGTTCGGGGAAGAGCAGGTGTTCGAAGGCGCTGTGACATACCCGATTATCCTGTCCTTGAAGAACGAACTCCCGAAGAAAACCGCCACCCTAGGCTTGAGGAGCATCACTGATCTGACGAACGATACCCTACCGGAGCCGAACCCGATCCCAGAAGCGGACGATATATGGGCCTTCACGACTAAATCCCTTCAACACATCCTACGTGGTTGGAAAAAGTCTAGGCCTGTAGGTGAAGTTCTGGGCAACTCCATACGCAGCGGTATAAAGACTGGTCTCAACGACGCGTTCATTTTGGATCGCGCTACGCGGAACGAACTGATCGAAGAAGACCCAACTTCGGCGGAAATCATCAAGCCATGTGAAAGAGGCGAAGACTTACGGCCTTGGCATCAAGAAGATAATGGACTCTATTTGATCTTCAGCCGCAAAGGAATAGATATCGAAGCTTATCCTGCAATCAAGCGTTATCTCGAACATTTTCGCGAGAAACTTGAACCCAAGCCCAAAGGTTGGACTGGCAGAGATTGGCCTGGGAGAAAGGCAGGAGCTTACAAATGGCATGAGATGCAAGATCCTATTGATTACTACGCAGTCTTTGAGCAGCCACGCATCCACTCGACCAAAGTATCTCTGTATCCGACGTTTTCCTTCTCAGAAGAGGTCAGCTACGCCTTGAACACCTCCTATGTGCTGCCTGTAGAAGACACAATCATGGGTAACTATCTGCTAGGAGTCCTCAACTCGCGGGTCTGCGAGTTCTACTGCCGGAAGGTCTTCGCGCCGAAAGCGAACGGGTACTTTGAGATACAGCCTAGAGAGTTATCGCGGTTGCCAATCCCTGACGCATCGGCGGAAGAGCGCGGCAAGGTTGGAAAGCTGGCGGAGGAGATTACAGCAGAGGCACGCACCCGCTACACGCTGCACGATAGGACGCAGCGGCGCATCCTCTCCGACCTCTGCCCGAATGAATCGGGCAAGAAGCTCAGCCAGAAGCTGTTGGCATGGTGGAACCTGGACTTCCCAGCGTTTCGAGCCGAGATAAAGAAGGTCTTCAAGAAGGACATACCCCTTGCCGAGCGCGACGAATGGGAGGACTGGCTCATGGGACGACGCGCCGAACATCAACGGATCACCGCGGAGATCGTTCGTTTGGAGACCGAACTCAACACCCGCGTCTACGCTCTGTTCGACCTCACGCCCGAAGAGATCCAAACCATTGAGGAGAGTACCAAATACAGCTACGGAGAGGTTTAGTAGAGGTAATTATCCCATGATTGTATAGCCACCTTTAGTGAACAGCTTGGGATAAAAGGGCCGGCTCCCGTATGAGCTCGACACGTCGCAGCGATTAGCTAAAAGCCCCATTATCCGTCCCCTGTTTCTCAAGAGAGCCCAGTCGGCGTGCTCACGGGAGAAGGCGAACCGGCCGTCATGTTGATGGATCGAAGCACACGCGTTACCTTGTGCCGGTCCTTCAAAGCCACACTGGAGGTAAGTAGATGAAGTTGAAGCCGCTTGGAGCGAGGACGCTCGTCAAGATGGTCGAGGGTGAGGAGCAAACGGCTAGCGGGATCGTCCTCCCCGATACGGCCAGGGAGAAGCCGCAGACTGCCGAGGTCGTCGCGGTGGGAGACTCAGACGAGGTTAACGTGAGCGTCGGGGACATGGTGGTCTTGGCCAAGTATTCCGGTACGGAAGTGAAGATCGAGGGGGAAGAACACCTGATCGTGGATGCCGACGACATCCTCGGCGTGATGGAGGGCTGACAAAGAAGACGAAAAGTCGGAGCCCGAAAGCCCCTGCCCAGACAGCGGCAGCTATTCCTCCGGCATCTCGATGGCAATCTCAAGGACCTCATCAGAGATGCCAAGCGGCTCTCCGTGGCGCTTGAGTACCACGATAGCCTCACCCAAGGTTGCGCCGGCTCTCAGAGAAGGCTCAAGCTCCCGCGCCCGAAGGATAAGCGCCGCCAGATGGCGCTGTAGGCCCGCCCAACCCTCACTCTCCCTTATTCGAGCATCGTAAGCCTCGGCGAAAAACCTGGATAACTCGACTAACACGTGCCTGTCGGATGAGGGCAGCGACTCCATTGCGACGATAACATCCTCCAGGCTCCCGCTCTCGGCTATGATGCTCTCAAGAACCGCGACACCCTCGGGTGAGAGCCGGCCACGGGCCTCGCCTATACGACGCGGTACTTCG
>DATHAB010000087.1:0-2513 GCA_035296885.1 Rubrobacteraceae bacterium | reverse complement strand
AAGGATCACCCACAGGAGCAGGTACCCGTACTGGGCCCCAGCCGCGATGTTCGTCGCGAAGTTGCCCGGGTCCACGTAGGCTACCGCCGCGACGAACGCCGGCCCCAGGAAGGGCCACAGCTTGCGTATGCCCCGGCGATCGCCCTTCAAGGACTGATGCGCTGCCCGTACGGTCGCGCTCTCGCCAGGCAGAACCCCTTCGGCTTCTTTAATTATCTCGTCACGCTCGCTCATTAAGTCCCTTCAGCGCGGGTCATTTTTAGCTACACCTAACAGTAAAATCTGCCGCACCCAAATGTCAAGTTTTATTAAGTTGAAAAAATGGTCTATAACATCTAATATCGAGGGTGAAATGAACGATTCTGCCCTGACTCGGCCCCCCTCCTCTTCTGTAGAGGATTACCTAAAGGCTATATGGGAGGTTGCGGGGGCTGGCGTGGCCTCTACCAACGACATCGCCGCTCGGCTCTTCATCGCGCCAGCGTCGGTTACGAACATGTTTGCACGACTCCAAGATATGAGGCTTGTCGAGTACAAACGCTACCACGGGGCCTCGCTGACTGAAGAAGGACGCACCGAGGCCCTGCGATTGGTGCGCCGCCACCGCCTGATCGAAACTTTCCTGCTCGAACACTTCGGGTACTCTTGGGAGGAGGTACACGAGGAGGCGGAGTGCCTAGAGCACGCCGTCTCCAACGGGTTCACGGAGCGCCTAGCGGAGTTCCTAGGCTATCCGGGCCACGATCCTCACGGCGCCCCGATCCCGGCGGCGGACGGCACCCTGGAGCCTGACGACTCCTACCCCTTGGACACGGCAGAGGTAGGCGAGCGCGTATGCATCTCCCGGGTGTATCACAAGGACGTCGCCGCACTGACCTTCCTAAGGAAGAGTGGTCTCGTCCCCGGTAGGATGCTCGAGGTGAAGGAGGTCCGCACCCTGGACGGCGTCGTCACCGTCGAAGACGAGGACGGGACCACCCACTCTCTCGGTTCCTCGCTGGCGGGCTCGACATGTGTGCGGAGTACTATGGAGAGTGGCCATCAAGGACCTTAGGGATACATAGTCAAGGAGACTAACCACTGGAGTACTAGACGGCCTCCAACACACCATCCGGTGCTCGGAGACTCCTATAAAACAGAGTACCGAAAAAGGGTAATGGAGGTATATCCGTGAAACGACTAGCTGGTGGCTGATGACAGACTTCGTCTGGCCGGGTACATGGAGCTTGCTATCTGGCCTCATCGGTGCACTCCTTGTGTTTCTGCTAACCCTCCAGGATCTCCAGAAAGACCCCGCCCAGCTAGACCGCACAATCCCGCATCCCCGTCATATAGGGGATATGAGTTTCCGAGAAAGTTAGTTCTAGGCAGCTCGTGAATAGAGGCAACGACAGCACCCTAGCTCTTCTATAAGGCGCAAGCATTAGCACTGGGCTTCTCTTAGCGACAGTTGCGAGCGTAGAGCTCCGAAAGGATAGAAGGGAAGGGCCTAAGAGCGTGTTTTTGCAGAGTTGAGGGTTGACAAAAGAATGCTGAGAGCTGATTATCGCTTTTTGTTTTAGCTCTTTAACAGAAAAGGAGGCCATTTACATGCTCGGCTCGACGGGTGCGTTGATCAATGCAGCGATGCCACGTCCGAGGGCGCGGCCCTCTGTCCTCCTGCGAGACATAGCGATCGTGATAGGGGCCAGCGCCCTCATGGCGCTTTTGGCTCAGCTTACTATCCCCCTACCCGTAGTGCCCATAACTGGCCAGACGCTTGGCGTACTCCTCATCGGTGCAGTGCTCGGGTCGAAGAGAGGCGCCCTTGCGATGATTGCTTACCTCGCAGAAGGTACCATGGGCCTGCCGGTCTTCGCCGGGGGCGCGGGGAGCGTTGTGGTGCTTGTCGGGCCGACTGCAGGCTATCTATTCAGTTACCCCATCGCCGCTTTCGTGGTCGGCTGGCTCTGTGAGCGGGGATTCGACCGCAACTTCTTCACAGCGGCGGTTGCAATGCTGGCGGGCGAGGTCGTGATCTACTCTATAGGGCTGCCGTGGCTCTCCTTCTACGTTTCGAACGGAGAGGTCTTCATAACCGGCCTAATACCGTTCATCCCCGGCGATCTGCTCAAGCTCACAATCGCTGCCATACTGATGCCTTCTGGATGGAAGGTCCTAAAGAAAGTCAGAGCTCCACAGGCCAAGAGCTTCTGCGGTTAGGAGCGCGGCGCGCTCTACAGATCCTCCACCGTTCCCGTCAGCGACTCCAGCTTCCCTTTGAGGTTCTTGCCTTTACGGGCTTCTTGCGGTTACATCGGGACGATCTCGTCGCGGGCGCTAATCCAGCCACCCGCGACGACTCTGGCGCAGATGCCGCTGCGTCCCCTCAAGGCCCGTGTCATGCCCGGTTCAGTGAGGTCTTGGACGTGCTTGCACGGCGGGCGAGGCCGGTCGTACTCTAAGACTACCTCTCCGATCCGGAATCTCCTCCTGCGCAAGCTCTCCAGCCTTATACCACCAGTTATGATGTT
>DATHAB010000086.1:0-9739 GCA_035296885.1 Rubrobacteraceae bacterium | reverse complement strand
TCCACGGGGCTCTCACGCCCGGAGGCGGCTTCCAGGGGGGTATCGTGCTCGCCAGCGCGTTCGTCCTGGTTCACGTCGCCGGGAGGTACCTGATCCTGAAGCGGGTCCGTCCGATGCCGCTCGTCGAGATCACCGAGGCTGGCGGGGCCGCAGGTTTTGTGCTCACCGGCTTGGGCGGCCTGATCGCCGGCTCCACGTTCCTCTTTAACTTCCTGCCGCTCGGCGAGCCGGGGACCCTGCTCTCCGCAGGCATGATCCCGCTGCTCAACATCTCGGTAGGGCTCGAGGTGGCGGGGGCCGTGGTGCTGCTCTTTTCGGAGTTCTTGGAGCAGTGGCTCTTGAGGGGCCGGGGAGGCGACGCGTGAGTTTTTTGCCCTACGCGGTCGCCGCGTGGCTCTTACTTATCGGCCTCTACGGGGTCGTGACCAGTCGCCACCTCGTCCACCTGATCGTCTGCCTGACGGTCGTGCAGTCATCAAGCTACGTACTGCTGCTGGCGATCGGGTACCGCACCGGGGCCGAGGCGCCGATTTACAAAGACATACCGCCCGAAACTCCCGTGGTGGACCCGGTAGTTCAGGCGCTCACCCTCACCGACGTGGTCGTCGAGGCGACGGTGGCGACGCTGCTTTTAGCCCTCGCGGTGCAGGCGCAGAAGCGGTTTGGCACCGTCGACCCGGACGAGATAGCGACCCTCAAGGGCTAAGATGGCTGTACTGACCGCGCTGCCGGTAGGCCTCCCCCTGTTGGTGGCCGCTGCTCTCGCTGCCACCGCCACGTTGGTTCGTTTGCGCCGGGTGGCCGACGTTTTGGCTATAGCCACCGCGCTAGCTGTGACTGTGATCTGCGTTGTGTTGCTCGTCCGCTCGACCGAAGAGACGATGGTCTACTGGTTCGGAGGCTGGCAGCCGCGGGACGGGATAGCTTTAGGGATCTCGTTCACGATCGACCCTGTTAGCGCGGGGCTAGCCGCATTCGCGGGGCTGCTCATGAGCGCGGCGCTCATCGTGTCCTGGCGCCACTTCGGGTCCGTAGGTCAGGTCTTTCACGCGCTCATGCTCGTGTTTCTGGCGGCCCTGGTCGGCTTCGCCCTGAGCGGCGACCTCTTCAACATGTTCGTGTTCTTCGAGCTGATGTCCATCTCGGCGATCGTCCTGACCGGCTACGAGATCGACGAGCGACCGGCGATCAATGGCTCGCTCAACTTCGCCATCACCAACACCATCGGCGGCTTCCTCGTGTTAAGTGGCGTCGCACTGATCTATGGGCGCACCGGCGCGCTCAACCTCGCCCAGATCGGCGAGACGCTGGCGCAAGGTACGCCCGACGGGCTGGTAATCGTAGCCTTCACCCTGATGGTTGCGGGGTTCTTTGTCAAGTCGGCTGTGGTGCCCTTCCACTTCTGGCTTGCTGACGCCTATGCTGTCGCACCAACCTCGGTGTGCATCCTCTTCGCCGGTGTTATGAGCGAGCTCGGGCTCTACGCGGTCGCGCGCATCTACTGGACGGCGTTCAGCGGAGTGCTCGGGCCTCACGAGGTCGAGCTGCAAGTGATCCTCGTCGGTGTCGGAATCGTTACCGCGCTTCTCGGCGCCGTTATGTGCTTCCTTCAACATCAACTCAAGCGGCTGCTTGCCTTTGCCAACGTAAGCTTCGTCGGCTTATTCCTGATCGGCATAGGCCTGCTCACTTCGGAAGGGCTGGCCGGGACCACCGTGTACGTGCTCGGCGACGGCCTCGTCAAGGCGTCGCTTTTCGTGTGTGTGGGCATCCTCCAGCACCAGCACGGCCGACTCGACGAGATGAGCCTGCGGGGTTTGGGGCGCGATCTCCCCTTTACTGGGCTGGTCTTCGTCGTTGGCGGCTTGGCGCTCGCGTCGCTGCCGCCCTTCGGCACTTTCTTGGGCAAGTCGATGCTCAAGGAAGCAGCGTTGGAGCAGGGTTACGCTTGGGTGCTCGTGCTCGCGACGCTGGCCTCGATCCTCATCGGCGGAGCGGTGCTGCGCGTCGCCGGGCGAGTATTCCTCGGCTGGGACCCTGAGACCACACCCGACCGACTGTCCGAGCAAGCCGACCAGGACACCGAGGCTGAGATGGAAAACGAACCCGAGATGGAAAAAGCGCGCAACCGCACACCGAAGTTTCTCTTCGTGCCGGCTCTCGGGCTTCTGCTCATGGGGCTCGCTGTGGGCCTCGTGCCCGGCCTTGCGGAGGCGGCGCAGGAGGCGGCTGCCCGCTTCCTCGACCACCATTCCTACATAGCTACCGTACTGTACGACTTGCCCACTGAGGGGGGGCAACCGGCTGGTACTACGCACACCTACACGACTAGCGACTTCCTCTACGCCGTCGTTTCGACCGGGGGTGCGATCGCGCTGGCGCTCCTCACGCTTTTCAGTCATCGCCTGCCCCAGCGAACAAAAAGGCGCTCGCTCGCTGCCGTTTGGGAAGCTGGCTCGTATCGACTGCGCGCCCTGCATAGCGGCCACCCCGGCGACTACGTCGCTTGGCTTACGCTCGGCGTCGCCGTCCTCGGCGTCCTCCTCGCCCTGACGTTGCGCTGAGACGAAAGCTACTACGCCTTTATTGGTGCGCGTCTCGCGCCTGGAGAGGCTGCTTGCTCCGAACGCTGGCCCTACCTGGGCAACTGTTGAGAAGTGGGAGATCTTCTGCTCACTGGCGTCCCAAACCCGAAGATCGTACCCGAACCCAAAACTGCTCGCTGTGGGGCTAATGTTTCTCAGGCGGGTGGGTCTGGTCACCCTGATACATCACCCTGATACCGGCGCTCTCCGCCCGGTACAGGGCAAAGGGCTACGTCTATCCGCGGAGGCAACATAGCGGTAAGATGAGGCGGTGAGCAAGCAGTTTGCGGTTATAGGGATGGGCCTGGTCGGGGCCTCTCTCGTGAGTACCCTGGAGACCTTGGGGCATGATGTCCTGGGTATAGACTGCGACGAAGATCTGATCCAGGACCTCGCCGGGGAGCTACCCGATGCACACTTAGTCGCGGCTGACGCCACAGAGCCGACGGTATTGCGCGATCTCGGACTTGAGTATTTCGACGGGGCGGCGGTCGTGGTCGGGGAGAACATCCAAGCGAGCGTGCTCGTGACCCTCGTTCTCAAAGATCTCGGGGTGCCGCTCGTACTCTCGCGGGCGAGCAACCCGCTGCACGCCCGGGTGCTGGAGAAGGTCGGCGCCGACCACGTGGTCCAGCCAGAGAAAGAGTTCGGCGAGTTTCTGGCTCGTCGGATGTCCACCCCCGGTATACAGGATTACCTAGAACTCGGTAAGGACGAGGCGGTTATCGAGATGGAGGTGCCCCACGAGTGGATAGACAAATCCCTCGCGAATCTCCGGCTTTACGATAAAAACAGTCTGACGGTGTTGGCGATCAAGGGCGAAGGCAAGGGAGGTACCCTACCGCGCCCGGATATGCTACTTCAGAAAGGTGACATACTCGTCATCGGCGGTCCCAAAAAGAAGCTCGACAACCTGGAGCCCTCCGACGTCGTATGACTTACTCTAACGCCACCCTCAAACGGCTCACCAAACTTAAACAAAAGAAGTACCGCGAAGCCGAGCGCGTCTTTCTTGCCGAGGGCCAAAACCTCGTAGACGAAGCCGTAACGTCCCCTACACATCTTTTTACTGATCTCGACGCCGTAAAGAGGCTCTCGACGCTTGTCGTCCCCACCGGCCCAGTCGCCGTCTTTCCGTTCCTCGACATCTCTCCTAAGGAGCTGCTGAGCGCGAAGGGTCATATCGTCCTCCTTTGTGGCGTCCAAGACCCGGGCAACGTCGGCACAGTAGTCCGCGCAGCCCACGCCTTTGGTGCGGGTGTGGCCCTCGCCAAAGGCACTGCCGACCTCTACAACCCCAAAACCGTCCG
Organism: Rubrobacteraceae bacterium; assembly: GCA_035296885.1. Lineage (GTDB taxonomy): Bacteria > Actinomycetota > Rubrobacteria > Rubrobacterales > Rubrobacteraceae > Rubrobacter_F. The sequence continues at coordinate 5,844 of DATHAB010000086.1, read as the reverse complement.
CGCTACAATGGGCTCCATCTTTTACGCCCCCGTCTCCAGGGAGCTCGACGTGGCCGAGTTCCTGGCTTTGAGCCAGGCATCGGGTTTTGTGACTGCAGCGGCGGTTCCCAAAGGAGGGGCTCCACCCGGTTTGCTTAAGGCCAGAAAGCTCGTCGTCGTGGTCGGCGCTGAAGGGAGCGGGCTCCCCAAAGAGGTGGTAGTGGCCTGTTCTCAGCGGGTCACCATACCGGCTTTAGCGGCTTCTTTAAACGCGGCGGTTGCGGCCTCGATCCTACTCTACGAGGCGTATACCCGTGTGCTACCATAGCGCCTTGTATGATGGCGGCAGATCGTATAGAAGAGCTTCGTGAGGAGGCCCTCTCAGCCGTCGCGGCGGCGAACTCCACGGCGGACCTCGAGTCCGTGCGTGTAAAGTACCTGGGCCGATCCGCTGGGCTCACCGAAGTGAAAAAGGGGATCCGGGACCTCCCACCGGAGGAGCGCCGAGAGATTGGCGGGGCCGCGAACAGGACTACTAAAGAGATCGAAGCCGCTTTAGCCGAGCGGCTCGAAACGCTCGCCGCTGCCGAACGTGAGGAGCGTCTGAAGGCTGAGGCAGTGGATGTAACGCTCCCCGGAACGCCGTACCCCAAAGGAAGCCTACATCCCTCCGTGCGCGTCATAGACGAGCTCGTGGACTTCTTTGTGGGCCTGGGCTACCGGGTGGCCGAGGGCCCCGAGGTAGAGACCGATTACTACAACTTTACTGCCTTGAATATCCCACCAGGGCACCCGGCGCGTGGCATGCAGGACACCTTCTTCCTCGACGAGGGGCTGGTGTTGCGGACCCACACCTCGCCGGTCCAGATCCGCACGATGCTCTCTCAGGAGCCGCCGGTCTACGTGGTGTGCCCGGGGCGGGTCTACAGGCGCGACTCCGATCCTACCCACACCCCGATGTTCAACCAGGTCGAGGGGCTAGCAGTGGACGAGGGCCTCACTTTAGGTCACCTCAAGGGCACTCTTACTGCGATGGCTCGCCACATCTTCGGGGAGTCCGTGCAGCTTCGTCTAAGGCCTAGCTACTTCCAGTTCACCGAGCCGAGCGTCGAGATGGACGTAAGCTGCTTTGTCTGCGTCGGTGAAGACCCCAACTGCAAGGTCTGCAAGGGGGCCGGCTGGCTGGAGATGGGTGGTGCCGGAATGGTGGACCCCGCGGTCGTAGCCGAAGTCGGTTACGACACCGAGAGATACACCGGCTTCGCCTTTGGGATGGGTCCGGACCGGATGGCGATGGTCAAGTATGGGGTTTCGGACCTGAGGCTCTTCTTCGAAGGCGACCTCCGCTTTCTCAGGCAGTTTTAGTACCTAGAAAGGAATAACCTTTGCGCGTTCCGCTAAGCTGGCTCCGCGAGCACGTAGACTTCGACCTTTCGGGTGAGGAACTGCTCGAGCTCTTCTCTTTGCGTAGCCAGGAGGTAGACGGTATCGAGCGGCTCGGCGTTGCGAGCGGCGAGGTCGTAGTGGGGGAGGTCGTCGAGTTTGACCCACACCCAAACGCGGACAAGCTCAACGTCGCCAAGGTGGACCTCGGTCGAGGCCAGGAGGTCCAGATCGTAGCTGGCGCCCCCAACCCTTACCCCGGCGCTCGCGTCCCCGTAGTCCTCCCCGACAGCACATTGGCCGACGGTCGCACGATAAAAAAGGCGAAGCTGCGCGGCCTCGAATCGTACGGGATGATGATGAGCGAGCGCGAGCTCGGCATCTCGAATGACCACGAGGGAATACTGCTGTTAGGTGACTCGTACGAAGTCGGACGACCCTTGGAAGACTACTTCCCTACCGGCGAGACCGTTTTGGAGATAGACGTCATGCCAAACCGCCCCGACCTTTGGGGCATGATCGGTGTAGCCCGCGAGCTAGCCGCTATCCTCAAGACGACGTTTCGAACACCTGAGCCCCAGTTCGGCGGCGGTGGAGAACTCACCGCGAACTACACGTTAAGGGTCGAAGCAGAGGACTTGTGTCCTCGCTACGATCTCAGGCGGATCTCCGATATTAGGCCTGGCGAGAAGGCTCCTCTTGAGATGCGACGGCGTATCTATACCGCCGGGATGCGTCCCATTAACGCGATCGTCGACGCCACGAACTACGTCATGCTCGAGACCGGCCAGCCTATACACGCCTTCGACGGCGCAAAGGTTAGGGATGGCGTCGTCGTCCGCCGGGCTTACCCCGGCGAAAGGATAACCCTTTTGGACGGGCTGACCCGTGTCCTCGACGAGGAGATGCTCGTTATCGCCGACGAGGAGCGGGGGCTCGTTGTGGCGGGGGTCATGGGCGCGGAAGAAGCGGAGGTGAGCGAGACCACTGCTGACGTCCTGATCGAGGTTGCCACCTTCACCGGTCGCAACATCCTGGAGACTTCTCAGCGTCTGGGCCTTCGCACTGACGCCTCCGGGCGCTTCGAGCGTGGCCTCGACCCGGAGATGGTCTCCTACGCGATGGACCGTGTTACCGGTCTTCTTGCAGAGAACTCCGCCGGTCGCCCCGCACCCGACACCTTGAGCCACTACCCCGAACCCGTAGAGCCGTGGGAGGTGCCGCTTCGTCTAGAACGAGCAGAGCTGCTACTCGGGATGTCGGTGGAGGCGAGCGAGGCCGCGGAGAGGCTCAAGCTGCTGGGATGCGAGGTCCGGCGCGAAAGCGGGCCCCTTCTCGTTACCGTGCCTACATTCCGGCGAGACCTCTGGCGCGAAGCGGACCTTATCGAGGAGGTTGGGCGCCTCTTGGGCCTTGAGAACGTGCCGGAGAAGCTCCCGGGTGTGCCACAGCCTGGCGGGCTTACCCCGACGCAGAGAAAGCTCCGGCGCCTCCGGCACCTTCTGGCTGATCTCGGGCTCGCTGAGGCTGTAACCTATCCGTTTGGCCCCGACCGTTGGAAAAAGGATCTCGGTCTCGAAAACGGAGCCGACGAGCAGAGAGCCCCGAAGTTACGCAATCCCTTGAGCGCCGAGGCCGACAACCTTCGTACTACGCTCCTACCAGGCCTTCTCGACGCTGCGGCTCGCAACCGGGCTGTTGGCGCTCGTGGTAGTGCTATCTTCGAGGTCGGCCGGGTCTTCGAGTCGAAAGAGCAGACTTCTGAGATGCGTGAGGCTGCCCTCCGCTACCGTCTGACCGGCGATATTGGCGACGATGGCTTGGAAGGGGTCTCGGCGGATCTACTCATGGGCGTTTGGGAGGGGCACAAAGTTGCGGTCCTCCTCACGGGAACTGTACTTCCGCCCGGGTGGAACGTCCCAGCTTTTACGGCAGGCTTCTTCGAGGCAAAGGGGCTGGTCGAGAGGCTCGTTCCTGGGGCGGTCTTTGAGCCCCATCCTAAACCCTTTCTGCATCCCGGCATCGCAGCCACCGTGCTACTCGGCGGCGTGGAGGTGGGTTGGCTCGGAGAGTTGCACCCCGAGGTAGGTGAGAGGTTCGGACTTGCAGGGTGGTCCGCCTCCGCTTTTGAGCTAGATCTTGCGGCTACGGATCCCGATCCCACCCCGCGCTTCGCGCCGTTTTACAACGTGCCGGCCATTTTGATGGACCTCGCTGTCCTCGTGGATGCGGAGGTTCGGGTTGGTGACATGCTGGGGGTCGTGGAGGAGCTACGTAGCCCGATCCTGGCTGGATGGCGCGTCTTCGACGTTTATGAGGGGCCTCAGGTTCCCGCCGGTAAAAAGAGCGTCGCCCTCAACTTCACGTTCCAGGCTGAAGAGACTCTAAACGACGCGGTGGTCAAAGAGGACCTCGACCGTATCTCCGAAAGGCTGCGCGAGGCCTTTGGCGCCGAGGTAAGGAGCGGTTAGGAAGGGGCCTCGCCCGTATCTTCTTCCTCGCGCCACTCCGACGCGAGGATTCTCATGAGGATCGCGTCTTGCCACTCCCCGTCACGATGGACCGCCCGCTCTATACGGCCCTCCCTCCGAAACCCGAGCTTCTCGTACGATCTCATAGCCGGATCGTTAAACTGGAAGACGCTCAAAGCCACGCGGCTGAGCCCCAGATCCTCGAAGGCGTACCGCAGAATGAGGCGGATAGCCTCCGTGCCTGAGCCCTCATCCCGGTCCTCCTTTTCGCCCACGATTACGCTCAGGTCCGCCGAGGCATCCACCTCGCTGATGTTCATCAGGCTGATCACGCCTATAGGCTCCTCTTCGCCCTCCCGGTGGATAGCGAAGGAGTCGTTCATAGGCGACTCCTTCCGGTCCTCGAAGAGCCGCTCGACCGCTGCTTGCTGCATAGGCTCCGACGCCCAGCTCGTCAGGCGCCAGACCTCCTCGTCGCCGTACCAGCGGGCGTAGAGCGGGTAGTTGGAGCGGTTGTGCCGCCGGAGCTCGACGCCTTCCCCGACCAGTCTTTGCTCTTGCCTCGACTTCCGCACGAACCTAATATACTCGTTGGAGGCACGAGACGCCATGTTGCAATCTCGGTGGCATCACATTTTCAAAAAAGCCAAACACCGCGGCCTTACGGCACTTTCGTGCTCTACTCACCGAGAAGCGTCTTTAAAGACGCTTAGAACACTGTTGAAACCGAAGAACAGGCGCTAGCGCCCCCCGCGCTAGCGCCCCCCGTGTCCGCCCTGTTAACAAGCTCTCAAAAGGGCTGTAGATGCTGCCTTCTTGGAGGGGCACACGATGTGGCGGACGAATGTTGTCGAACGTTACTTGCTGAATCAGTAGTAGCGACCGCGCATTTTCCCCTCAAGGTTCTGAAAGAGATGGGCCGAGGGTACGAAAGGGCTGCTGACCGCACGCTAGAAACCAGGCGGGGCAAAAGGCTCTTCAGGGGGTTGTTCGGGGAATGACAGACGTAAATTACTTCGTGTTTCGGCTCATAAACGGCGCCTGGACCAACCCTGTGCTGGATCTTTGCATGACCTTTTTGAGCCACATCAACGACTATGGGTTGGTCTGGTTGGTATTACTAGTAATGCTTACAGCACTTGGTGGCAGGACCAGCCGTTGGACCGCACTGGCCGGGTTGGTCGCCTTGGCGGTGGGAGTAGCCGCTTCTGAGGTGCTAAAGAACCTCGTGATGCAGCCCAGGCCGTTCCTCTCGCTCCCGGACGTGCGCCTGCTAGTTAGCCCACCGAGTTCTTACTCTTCCCCGTCCGTCAACGTGACCTACGCTTTCGCTGCTTCTAGCGGAGCGTCACTCGCCGCCCGGCGTTTGCTCGGTCGTGTACCACTCTGGGGTTGGGGCTTTTTGACCCTTGCGGTTACCATCGCCTACTCGCGCGTCTACGTGGGCGTACATTACCCTAGCGATGTGCTAGGTGGGGTACTATTGGGGCTATTAGTCGGTTGGCTTACTGCGTCGATCCTCTCTAAGATCGGCAAAGACGAAGCTTTCGGGAGGCCTACAAACTCGCGACGAAGGCGATCGGGCCAGGTGGAGGCCGACTCACTCCCATTTTGGAGCAAGCCCTTCGGTAGATAAACGGTGGCTTCGCCAAACCGAACAGTCGTTTAAACTTCTTAACTGCTTGCACAACGGGCACTACCGACGATACTAAAGGGTTGGGGTGCGCTCCGATTCTACTTGCGATGGTGCTTTTTGTGAGCACACAACTGCTCGTCCCCAGCGCAAGAGGTTGCAACTAGATGTAGGGCTCTTCAGCCTTATCCCAAAGCGGAGTGCAACCCTTGTCCCCGGCTCGACTACCGAAGCAACCTTCTTAATAGAGAGCAATAAAGGCCGAAGCCGCTGCTAGCGGCCAGTTTCCTATCTCTGATCCTTGGAGTAACATCGCTAGCATTCAGCCAAAACTCTGCCTTAGCGCAGAGGCACGGGAAAGGAGGGGAAAGCAGGCGA
>DATHAB010000085.1:0-24563 GCA_035296885.1 Rubrobacteraceae bacterium | reverse complement strand
CGTCACCGTTGCGGGGGACGAGGTTATCGTGGGCTTCGACCGCGAGAGGCTGGAAAGACTAGCCGAGGGTTGATGGCCGCGATGGCTAGGGAGACCGTGCGCACCTGGCAGTGTATGAAAAGCGTAGTTGGACCAGTACTTAACAGATAGTGCCTATAACCGTCTGATTGCTTTAACGTATAGTGCTTACTGTTTTTTAGACAGCACTGGAAGATCACACTTCTCCTAGCTAAGCCTAGTTGGGCTTATGTTTTATAGTGCCTAATGCTCTGAGCCACAATCACTCCCTGTAAACCAGAAGCCGAAGTAGCCAGGGAAGGGGATCACCTGCCCCTTTACTAGTGTCTAAATATCGTACACTTCGACAGGCACTATAAAATGCGGTCAGGCGAGTATATATTATTGATAAGTAAGGGCTTTGCGCGGGGCAGGCGAGGCTGGAATCATCGAGAAGAGCTAGAGTACAAGAAGAGATCGTCGAGTGCCGTTCCTTGATCCGCTGGTCCTAATCGCGGTCGTCCTTATGGTGGCCGCGCTAATCGCTACCCTGTCTGCTGCTATTGTGGTGGCGGACCTCCTATTTGTGCATCTGTGGCACTATGGCGGGCCGAATTCGAGGGGTGGGTGCAGAAGAAGCGTTGGGCGTGGGGCGAAGAGGCGCAGGGATTGCCTTGGTGAGGCTCGAAGAAGGCGTTGAAAGCACCAGATGCACAGCGAACGCGCTCTAGCTCTAGATCTTAAAGCGGAGTAATTCGTAGCAACACCTACAAGCCCTACGAGTACCCGTTAGCTCACTCGTCCTGCCGATCCATGTGCATATCACCCCGACGCACGGCGCCGCTGCTCTGGCCGTCGTCGATACGGGTGGTACCGTAGCCTTTGCTGGCACTGCTGTTGCGGGCGGTTAAAGGATACATAAGGGGGGCGGTTTAGATGTTGCGTACGCGAATACATCTTTCGCCTAGCCTTTCTATGTCGTCCGATCTAAGATAGAGTTCCCGATGCTGTCGGTATGGACGAGAATCCTTTATGGTGCGCTTTGGTAACGGAGCAGGCAGCTCCGATGGGGGACCGACCACCAGAGGAAGGGGCAAGGCTTTGGCCGAGATCTTCGAATCGCCGGCGACCCAGGAGGGCTGCTACAAACCGCTCGGGCGGGCGGAGCTTCTGAATCATGACGACCGCAGCCTACAGCTGAAAGCCAACTCGGCAACGGTCGAAGTAGCGGCGCTGGCCCCGGACCTCTTCCGGGTTGGAATGTTTCCGGAGGGCCAGATGCCAGACTATAGGTCTGAGGCGATAGCAAAAGAGGATAGGGAACCGGTTGGAGCGAAGATCCGCGAGGCTAATGGTACTTTGACGCTCTCTACCGGCTCTGCAACCGCCCACATTACCCTGGATCCGCTTCGGGTACGCTACACCGACGCTTCGGGGGTGGAGTTCGCCGCCGATGACCCACAGCTCGGGATGGGAATCGTCGAGCGGCCGGAGGCAAACGTCTTACCTGCACCGCTCGGGAACCCAGTGCGGCTGTACGAGAGGCGCGAACGGGACGAGCGATACTTCGGCTGCGGCGAGCAGACCAGTGGACTCGAGAAGACGGGGTCGTATCAGGTTTTTTGGAACGTCGACCCTCATCCGGGGCACACCGCCTCGTTCAACAACCTCTATGCCTCCATCCCTTTTACGCTCTCCTTAGTAAATGGCAGGGCTCTCGGCTTATTCTTTGACAACACTCATCGTGTCGAGTTCAACCTCGCCAAAGCGGACGAGAACCTCGCCTACTACGGCGCAGAGGGCGGCAGTGTCGTCTACTACGTCTTCTGCGGCCCGACCCCTAAAGACGTGCTCGGGCGCTATACGGAGCTGACCGGCCGCACCCCGATGCCACCGCGGTGGTCCTTGGGCAACCAGCAATGCCGCTACAGCTATATGGACGAGGACGAGGTGCGCGCGGTGGCCCGCAACTTCCGAGAGCGCGACATCCCCTGCGACACCCTCTACCTCGACATCGACTACATGGACGGCTATCGAGTTTTCACCTGGAACAGGGAAACCTTCCCCGAGCCGGGGAAACTCATGGCCCAGCTAAAGGGGCAGGGCTTCAACGTCGTTACTATTGTAGATCCTGGCGTGAAGGTGGACCTAAACTACCCGGTCTACGTGGAGGGTCGAGAGAAGGATTTGTACTGCAAGACAGCGGAAGGTGAGGAGTTTCACAACGTCGTGTGGCCTGGGATGTGTGCCTTCCCAGACTTCACGAATCCCGAGACGAGGGAGTGGTGGGGCGAGAATCTCCGGGCCCTCGTCGCCGAGGGGGTGGCGGGAATTTGGTGCGACATGAACGAGCCTTCGCTCTTCGTGCCCCGCCAATCCACAATGCCTGGGGACGTCGTGCACTCCAGTGGCCTCGAAGACAAGCCGAAGTTCCACGCCCAGATCCACAACACCTACGGCTCCCTCATGGCCCGCGCGGTGCGCGAGGGTCTGCTCAGGCTACGCCCCGACGAGCGTCCGTTCGTCATCACCCGTGCGGGCTACGCCGGACTCCAGCGCCACGCTTTGCAGTGGACGGGCGACAACTCCTCGTGGTGGGAGCACCTGTGGATGAGCGTGCCCCAGCTTATGAATATGGGTCTCTCGGGTGTCGCCTGGGCCGGGGTGGACATTGGCGGCTTCTTCGACGACTGCAACGGCGAACTTCTCGCGCGCTTTACCGAATTTGGTGTCTTTCAACCTTTCTGTCGGAACCACTCGATGAAGGGCACGCGCCGTCAAGAGCCTTGGGTCTTCGGCGAGCCCTACGAGTCCGTCTGCCGCGAGATGCTAAAGCTAAGGCAGCGTCTCATCCCGTACCTCTACACCCTCTTCGAGGAGTGCCACAGAACCGGTGCTCCGATCTTGCGCCCACTCCTCTTCGAGTACCCCGACGACGAGACCACCTACACGCTGGACGACGAGTTCCTGCTAGGTAGCGCGCTGCTCGTCGCCCCCATAACCCGCCCTGGTAGCGAGCACCGCCACGTCTACTTGCCCGAAGGCATCTGGTTCCACTTCTGGACCGGCGAGAGATACGAAGGCCCTACACACATCCTCGCCCACGCCCCTCTTGGAGAGCCCGCCATCTACCTGAGGGCCAACACCGCACTGCCACTGTGGTGCGATATGAACCACGTCGGCGAGAAGCCAGCCGACCCCCTGACGCTTCTTCTCTACCCGACGGAAGGCTCGGGCGAATCCATCCTCTACGAGGATGCCGGCAACGGCTTCAATTACAGGAGAGGTGAATATGCCCGTCGGAGTGTGAAATGTGAGGTTTCAGGGGCCAACATCTTCGTTCGTCTGAGTGAACGCCAGAGCTTTTTCGTCCCTAAGCGGGGTTCGGTGTACTTAGAGTTTCGGGGTGTAAGCGCCCCTGAAACGGTGTCGGCGAACGGCGAGGAAGCTGACTGGCAGTACAAGGGATTCGATCGGAAACTCATGGTGTCGCTAAAGGAGAGCGCCGATGAGATTGTGGTGAAAGTGCATATATAGAAGCTTAGTGGTTGTTCCGCTCTCGCAGATTTTTCAGCCAGAGCACATAGCAGCGGGACGCGTCACCGGAAGCGATAATACGCCTGTGATAATGCTTTTTATACAATCCTTAAGCGTGAACATTTTCGAGGAGGTTGCCTATGCGGCTAGGTCTGCAGGTACCTAACTTCACCTGGCTCAATGATCAGCACCAGCTTGGTGGCACCTTCGGCCTGATCGCCGAGCGCGCCGAGCAAGTCGGCTTCTACAGCCTATGGGTCATGGATCACTTTTTTCAGATTAGCGTTGTGGGGCCGCCGGAGAACGAGATGTTGGAGGGTTGGACGGCACTTGCCTACGCGGCCGGCCGTACGAATCGCATCCGTCTCGGCACAATGGTTACCGGTATTACGTACCGCTATCCCGGCATCCTCATAAAGACGGCTACCACACTAGATGTGCTCTCGAACGGGCGCACCTACTTTGGCATAGGTGCCGCCTGGAACGAGGAGGAGCACCGAGGCCTTGGCGTTCCCTTCCCACCACTAGCAGAGCGTTTTGAGCGCCTCGAAGAGACGCTTCAGATCGCGCAGCAGATGTGGAGCGGAGACGAGAACCCCTACACTGGAAGGCATTACCAACTCGAACGCCCGCTCAATTCGCCCCAACCGGTGCAACGACCCCATCCTCCCATCCTGGTCGGCGGCGGTGGCGAAAGGAAGACGCTGCGGCTCGTCGCCCGCTACGCTGACGCATGTAACCTCTTCGCATACGGCGACCTTAGCATCCTAAAACACAAGCTTGAAGTTCTGCATAGGCATTGCGAGGCAGTGGGACGTCCTTACGAGCAGATCGAGAAGACTTCTCTGGGGCAGGTCCATCTGACGCGCGACGGACGCAATGGTTCCCTGACGCCGGCCGCTGCAGTCGAACACTTCACGGTGCTGGCGGAGCTGGGCATTGATCATGCGATTTTCAGCATGCCCAACGTGCACGAGCAGGAACCTTTCGAACTGCTGGCAAGCGAGGTAATCCCAGCCGCACAGAAGATCCCAGTGGCCGGCCGCTAGGACCTCGACAAGACATGCCGAAGAGCAGCGAACGAGAGAGGCCGAAGGGGCGCTGTACAAGGTAGGGGACCAAATACTGGCAGGGCTACGAGAGTTCATCGACTACCTTAAGGACCTATTCGAGCATAAGCGCCGGACGCCGACCGACGACATAATCAGCCGCCTCGTACACGTCGAGGAGGACGGCGACGTCCTCGATGAGGAGGAGATGCTCGGGACGGTCTTCCTCATGGTCCTCGCTGGGCACGTGACTACGGTAAACCTGATCGGCAACGGCATTGTAGCGCTAATGAAACACCCCAAGCAGCTGGCGAAGTTTAAAGAAAATCCCGAGCTGCTGGCTAAGGGGGTAGTCGAGGAGACACTGCGGTACTGGGGACTGGTCGAATTCGTTGGCCGGCGCATCGCTAAGGAGAACGTCGAGCTGAACGGGAGCGTGATCCCGACGGGGTAACACGCAACGGCTAGCCTGGCTGCGGCCAACCGAGATCCCGGGAGGTTCGCGAACCCGGACGTCTTCGACATTAGGCGGGCCGATGCCAACCAACCGGCACCTCGCCTTCGGCAAGGGCATCCACGTCTGCCTCGGAGCGCCGCTGGCACGTGTTGAGGGGCAGGTCGCATTCGCCACGCTGTTCGGGCGATACCCGGAGCTGCGGTTGGGGGGTACCCGACGAGGAGGTGCGCTGGGGTAGCGGCAGCTTCCTGCGCGGGTTCACGCGCCTGCCGGTCCTGTTCTAAAAGGAGGTGGATGACCATGGCGCGGCTGGGGCGATGCTGCACAGCCGACCGTCGCGCCGGGCTTCCGCCTCGAGGCTTGTAGCGCTTCTCGGGGTTTCGCACCCCTCGCCTTCCTTACACTCGGTCGTTCTGCCTATCAAGGGCTGTTCGATTTCGGTTTTGTCATCTTTAAATTCGGTTTCGATGAAGGGGGTTGTGTGTTCGATTTTGTCATCTGTACTCTCGAATGAGAGCATGGGCGCTGTGATTTCGAATTTGTCGTCTTTTCGTTCGACGGATGAGATGGGCGTTGTTGTTTCAGTTTTGTCGTCCTTTACTTGCCTCCCAAGTGTACACTCGGTATCTCTCCACTTCTTATTTGTTGGTAGACCCAACTCCTGCCCAGACCCAGCAACTCGCCAACCTCTTGTACCGAGAGTAATTGCAAGCGTCGCTTGTAGGTAGGCTCTGAGACCCCTTCATAGAGGTTCCCCTGAAAAACCTCCTCGCCCCGCACGGAAATATTAGGTGTTCCTTGCTCGCTGATGATTCTCGACGCTAGGTATTGCTTTATCCACTCGGTAGCCAGTGTGTTAGTGCTTTCTATAGCTGATTGGTTCTCACATACGGTTAACGTTGCGAGTGCTCCATTGCCGCCATCTATGATGTGGTAGGCATGTAGGCCAGGGGTCTGGCGTATAAGGGGCACGAAGTTCTTAAGAATGTGCTCGATTACCAGAGAAGTTCTATCGTGGTCTATGTGATAGCGACGTATCGCTGCATACATCGTGTATTGCCTCCCCTATCGTTGCTTAAGCTTATCTAGAGATGTTAGCCTAACTAGGGTTTACCGTTGCCTCTATTCACTCTAGACGTTAGCCTATTTGGTCGGAGACGATGTAGCCTAGGCTGGCCAGCGTGGCTAGCAACCCATCCTTGGGGGTCTTAGATGGGTTTTGCTTCTTGTCTTGTCTGGGGCTCCGACTCGTGCTGGGGTGGGGACACCGGGGATCATGCCGTATATTTAGGAGCAGAATGCCCGTCGCTGAGACATAGCCGAGATTACTATCACATCAACGGGCTCGTACTCTGGTCGTAAGGCTTTCCGAGCCTCGGCAATGAAGTGTAGGCGGGGGCTGCGGCAACCCGTTTTTTGGCTTCTTTCAGACGCAGCACAAGACATACCCTCTGACTTTGAACTACGGCGGTTGTTCCAGTAGCCAGTGTCTAGTTCCTAACGCTTGCGTCAAAAGGAGAAATGTAAGCTTTTAGCACCGGATGGTGGTGAGGATGGGACTCCAAGGCTATAATGCATCGCGCTGTGGTTCCGAAGGCTGCCGGTTCGAGCTCTGTTAGTTGTCTTGGTGTGAGCTTGGGCTGTAATACTACGAGCATGTCATCCATGTAGAATAGTTCTGCGCCGGCGGGATGCGGCGTCGGAAAGGGGGGGACAGTGCACCAGATCCTGTTTTTGTTCGAGGGTAGGAGGCGCGTGAAGAAGCTGGTGTTGCTGGTGGCGATGTTGCTGATGGTGCTGGCGACCGCGGGGGTGTCTTTGGCTCAGTCCGAAGATTCCGTCTCTGATACCGAGCTGTCCGAGGCTGCCCAGGACACCGGCGCCGACGGTTCTACTACGACCGCTGCTGGGGAGGAGGATCTCGTGAAGGCCCTGGTGGACAACGTAAACGCCTTTTGGGAGAGCGAGTTCGCGCTGCGCGGGTATCTCTACTCGCCCGCCGGGGTGTCGTTCGTCTATGACGAGCCCGTCGACGGTGTTTGCGGTCCTTTCTACCCGACGTACGGGCCTGGCTACTGCCCCCTGGACACAACCCTTTACTACCCAGTCGACTGGCTCTATGAGGGGCGGGACCTGGCAGATTATGGTGAGGCTGCCCTGGGTTGGGCTGTAGCCCACGAGCTGGGCCACCACACCCAACAGCAGCTAGACGCGCTCGGCATTCAGGGATGGTTTAGTATTCCTCTAGAGCAGGCTGAGCTCCAGGCCGACTGCTTCGCCGGCGCGTGGGCGAGACAGGCTGGTGAAGACTTTGGAGATGGAGGCGTGGAGGCGGTTTTGAATGCCATGGCCAACGCAGGTGGCCCTGGACACGGCACCACCGAGCAACGGATCTCCTCGTTCAGGTTGGGCTATGACACCGGTGACATCGCCCAGTGTCTTGCCCCGACGGAGACGGTGCCGGCCGGGTAGACCGGGTTTAGAGAGGGCAACCAATCCAGGAGGCGACCAGAGGGCCTCGACGAATAGGACCACCTTGTTCTGGTGGATAACGCTGCGAGCAGTGCCGGAGAAACGAGAGACTACGGAGTGACGGGTGGGCAGGGAGGTTCGCCGGTTGAAACGGCACGCGCGGAGCTTTTAGCGATGGCCGGATCGGGTGAACTTTAGGGCCAGCAACGCCCTGCCACCGCTGGCGACGCCCATGTGGGTTTGGTCCTAGATCGCGGGTTCGAGCCTCGTCGGTTGTCGTGTACCTTGGGTCTCCTTTGCAGTTCAGGTGCTCTCTTTTGGGGACTTACGCTATTAGCGCACGGGTGTACGGGTTAGAAGATGACGGCTGCTATAATCCTGGCAGGTTTTCGGGCGAGCGAGAGTGGTGGAATGGTAGACACGCTAGATTTAGGATCTAGTGCCTTCGGGCGTGCGGGTTCAAGTCCCGCCTCTCGCACAGCAGAGGCGCAGGCGAGGTTGGTCGAGAAGAGTTGGAGTGTATGACGACGGGGAACGTAACAAAGCTCGAGGATAACAAGGTTCGGATCGACGTCGAGGTCTCCCCGGAGGAGGTTAAAAAGGGTGTCGAGGCCAAGGTTCGCGAGCTAAGGGGCAAGGTGCGGGTTCCAGGCTTTAGGCCCGGCAAGGCGCCGCGGCGTGTGATTGAGAATCGCGTCGGCCGCGACTATTTGTATATGGAGGCGCTGCAGGAGAGCTTGCCGACTTGGTACGCGGCGGCCGTCGTCGAGAACAACCTAAGGCCGATAGACCGGCCGGAGATCCACTTTGACGACCCTCTTGACGAGCAGATAGGCTTTAAATTCTCCGCTACTGTCGAGGTTCGCCCTGAAGCGAAGCTTGGCAAGTATAAAGGTCTCGAGGTGCATCGCCGGGAGGTCGAGATCGCTGAGGAGCACGTCGAGGAGACGTTGAAGGAGTTCCAGGGACGATTCTCGACGCTTGCGGCGGCTGAGGGCCGGCCCGTCGAGAAGGGCGACTTCGTGATCTTGGACTACAAGGGCGAGAGGATGACGGGCGGATCCGTCGAAGGGGCCGAGGCCGAGGATTACATGCTGGAGGTCGGGGGTGGGGAGCTTTTGGAAGGCTTTGAGGAGAACCTAGTTGGGATGGAGGCTGGGGAGCGCAAGCAGTTTGCAGTGACGTTCCCCGACGACTACGACGACGAGGCCCTGCGCGGGCAGTCGGTTCTTTTTAGAGTTCACGTCAAGGAGATCAAGGAGAGAGAACTGCCGCCCCTGGACGACGAGTTCGCCAAGGAGGCGAGCGAGTTCGAGACAATCGAAGAGTTCCGGAAATCTATCAGGGGGCAGTTGGAGGCCGAGGCCGAGCGGAGGGTTGCGGGCGAATTCCGGGGGTGGGTGCTAGAAGCGGTCGCTGTAGAGGCCGAGGTCGAGGTACCCCAGGTTATGGTAGAGGAAAAGGCCCAGGAGATGGTCGAAAGCTTCGAGCGGAGCATCCGGGCGCAGGGGATAGAGCCGGAGCAATATTACCAGTTCGCCGGGGCGAGTCCCGAGAACGTCAAGGAGCGCGTGCGCGACGAGGCGTTCGACACGGTCAAGAAGGAGCTCGTCTTGGACGCGGTCGCGGCTGCGGAGGGCATCTCGGCGGACGAGCACGAGGTTATGCACGAGATCGGGCACATCGCCGAGAACGCGGGCCGCTCACCCCAAGGGATCGCTGAGACCATGCGTAAAAACGGGACCTACGGACTACTCGAAGAAGAGATAACCCGGCAGAAGGCGCTAGACCTCCTTGCCGAGAACGCCGTGGCCGTCCCGATACCTGAGGAAGAAAAGGCTACGACAGTGGAGGAAGCGGAGGGCACAGGTGAAGAAGAGACCGAGGCTGCAGGGGCCACGGCTGGGGTGTCCGGCGTGGCGCAAGCAGAGACAGCAACAGGAGAGGAATAAGACATGAGCTACGATCCACAAGGAGTAATCCCTTACGTTATCGAGCAGAGCCCGCGTGGCGAGCGGGCGATGGACATCTACTCTAGGTTGCTCAAGGATCGCATCATATTTTTGGGTACGCCGGTGGACGACCAGGTGGCTAACGCGATCATGGCGCAGCTTCTTCACCTTGAGAGCGAGGATCCCGAACAAGACATCAACCTGTATATAAACTCCCCCGGCGGGAGCGTATCAGCGGGCCTTGCTATTTACGATACGATGCAGTTCGTGAAGCCGGACATCGTCACGACGGCCCTGGGGATGGCAGCCTCGATGGGGGCTTTTCTATTGGCGGCTGGCGCGAGTGGGAAGAGGAACACGCTCCCGAACACCAGGATACTTTTACACCAGCCGAGCGTCGGGGGCTTGGCGGGGCAGGCCTCGGACGTGCAGATCCACGCCGAGGAGCTCATAAGAACTAAGCGGCGCTTAAACGAGATCCTGGCGGAGAACACGGGCCAGTCCTACGAGAAGATCGAGCGCGATACCGATCGCGACTACATCATGGGTGCTGAAGAATCTATCGAGTACGGCATCATAGACAACATCGTCCGTCAGCACTAGAGTAGTGGTAACGAAGGGGAGGCTGTAAGAGGATGAGGGACCCGTCGGATCAGCTGCAGTGCTCTTTTTGTGGGAAGAGCCAGCGTCAGGTTAGGAAGCTTATCGCCGGACCAGGTGTCTACATCTGTGACGAGTGCATCGAGCTCTGTAATGAGATCATCGACGAGGAGTTCTCCGGTCCCGAGGTCCTAAAGGAGGACGACCTCCCCAAGCCCCGTGAGATCAACCGGATCCTCAACGAGTATGTCATAGGCCAGGAAGAGGCAAAAAAGGTCCTAGCGGTCGCCGTCTACAACCACTACAAGCGCATCGGTATGAACCCCGACTCCTCCGACGGCACGGAGCTGCAGAAGTCGAATATCCTGATGATCGGACCTACCGGCTCCGGTAAGACGCTCCTGGCACAGACGCTTGCCAAGATCCTCAACGTCCCCTTCGCTATCGCCGACGCGACGGCCTTGACCGAGGCCGGCTACGTCGGTGAGGATGTCGAAAACATCCTTTTGAAGTTGATACAAGCCGCCGACTTCGACGTGAAGAAGGCCGAGACCGGCATCATCTACATAGATGAGATAGACAAGATCGCACGTAAGTCCGACAACCCCTCTATAACACGCGATGTCTCCGGTGAGGGTGTCCAGCAGGCTTTGTTGAAGATCTTGGAAGGCACCGTAGCCTCGGTGCCACCGCAGGGAGGGCGTAAGCACCCACACCAGGACTTTTTGCAGATAGACACCAAGAACGTACTCTTTATCTGCGGCGGGGCGTTCAGCGGACTCGACGAGGTGATCCGGCACCGCATCGGCAAGAGGAGTATCGGCTTCGGGGGCGACGTGGACTCGCGGCTCAAGGACGAGCCGGACGCGATCCTCGAGCACGTACAACCCGAAGACCTTCTCAAGTACGGCCTGATTCCCGAGTTCGTTGGACGTTTGCCGATCATCTCTACCTTGCTTAGCCTTGAGGAGGAGGACCTCATCCGCATCCTCACCGAGCCGAAGAACGCCCTCATTCGCCAGTACCGGCAGTTCTTCCGCTACGACAAGGTAGATCTCAACTTCACCGACGAGGCCTTGAAGGCGGTCGCGGAGCTTGCCCTGGAGCGAGGAACGGGGGCGCGGGGATTGAGGAGCATCCTGGAAACGGCGCTCCTGCCCACGATGTACGAGCTGCCGAGTCGTTCGGATGTAGCCAAGTGCGTGGTGGACGCCGACACTGTTCGCGACGGGGTACAGCCCACCCTCGTGACTGCTTCGGAGAGATCGAAGTACGCCTACGACGAAGAGACCGCCTGAAGTCAGGGGCGAATTGAATCAGTCAGAGATCCCCAAAACCTACAACCCGCGCGCCGTCGAAGGGCGCATCTACGAGGAGTGGGAGCGCTCAGGTGCCTTTGAGGCTGACTCGAACTCAGAGAAAGAGCCTTACTGTATCGTGCTACCCCCGCCAAACGTCACGGGGGCCCTGCATATGGGCCACGCGCTCAACAGCACTATCCAGGACACGCTTATACGAAGAGCGCGGATGAAGGGTTATGAGGCGCTGTGGTTGCCGGGCGTGGACCACGCCTCGATCGCGTTGCAGAACGTCGTCGAGCGCAAGATCATACGTGAAGAGGGGAAGACGCGGTGGGACCTAGGGCGAGAGGCGTTCTTGGAGCGATGCCGCGAGTTTGCCCTGGAGTCGCGCTCCCTGATCCTTGGGCAGCTCAAACGCCTGGGTGCTTCGGTCGATTGGCGGCGCCTGCGGTACACCATGGACGAGGGGTACGCGGACGCGGTTCTCGAAGCGTTCATAAGGCTCTACGAAGCGGGCTTTATCTACCGCGGGAACCGCATCACCAACTGGTGCCCCCGCGACCGCTCCGCCATAAGCGACCTTGAGGTGAACTACCTGGAGGTGGACGGCAGGCTCTACGGCGTCCGTTACCCGTTCGCCGATGGCAAGGGCGCTGGTCCCGACGGCAATACCTACACTCAGGTCTTCACCACCCGCCCAGAGACGGTCTTGGGTGACGTGGCGCTCGTCGTGAACCCAGACGACGAACGGTACACTGGGCTTATCGGCAGGTGGGTCACGGTGCCGTTCGTGGAGCGCGAGGTCGAAATTCTGGCCGACTCTTACGTGGACCCGAGCTTCGGGACGGGCGTCCTCAAGGTTACGCCTGCCCACGACCCGAACGACTTCGAGATCGGCGAAAGGCATGGTCTTCCGGCGGTAAACGTTCTTAACCCAGATGGCACGATAAACAAGAACGGTGGACCTTTTGCGGGGATAGCACGTGAGGAAGCCCGCGGGGTTATCGTGGAGTGTCTAATGAAGGAGGGGCTTCTCGGGGAGGTCCGGGAGCACAGGCACCGGGTCGGGCACTGCGACCGGTGTGGAACCGTTATCGAGCCGTGGCTTTCCGAGCAGTGGTGGGTCTCGATGAAAAACCTCGCCGAGCTCGCGATAGAGGCCTTGAAGAGTGGTGAGATCACCGTCTACCCTGACTCCTGGAGGCGGGAGACGATCCGGTGGCTCGAAAACCTGCAAGATTGGAACGTAAGCAGGCAGCTATGGTGGGGTCATCGTATACCGGTCTGGTACGGGCCCGAGGGCGAGGTCGTCGCGTCGAAGGAATCCCCTGGTGAGGGCTACGAGCAGGACACGGACGTGCTCGACACATGGTTCTCCTCTGCTTTGTGGCCGTTTGCTACTTTAGGGTGGCCGGAGAAAACTGAGGATCTCGGATACTTCTACCCGACTGCTCTACTTAGCACGGCGCGCGAGATCATGTACCTGTGGGTGGCGCGCATGATTATGGCCGGATTGTACTTCGTGGGCGAGATACCCTTTAAGAAGGTCAACGTCCATTCGATAGTCCTTGCCAAGGATGGGACGAAGATGAGCAAGTCCAAAGGTAACACCATAGACCCCATAGACCTCTTCGATGAGTACGGCACCGACGCGGTCCGTTTCGGGCTCCTGTACCAGTCCTCGACCCAAGACTTCTCCTACTCCTACGAGCGAGCCTCTCTAGGGCGTGGCTTCATAATCAAGTTGTGGAACATGGCTCGCTTTGTCCAAAGCTACCGGCCGGAGGTGAAGGAGCCGTGTGAAGCGTCGCCTTCGGATCGCTGGATCCTCTCTTCCTTCAACGAGACGGTTCGGGAGTATGACCGGCTCCTAGAGAAGTGTGAGTTTTCAGAGGCTATGCGCCTGGTCTACGACTTTGCTTGGCGTGACTTCGCCGACTGGTATGTCGAGATCTCCAAGGTTGCGCCCTCGGGAAAGACACCTTATGTCTTGCGGGAGGTCTTTGATGGGATTCTGCGCCTCTTGCACCCAGTTATACCTTTCGCGACGGAGGAGATGTACCGGGTGCTCGGCGGAGAAGGGCTGCTTGCCCGCCAGAGGTTTCCACGTTTTGACCCTACGCTAGAGGACATCGAAGCGGACCGGGTGCTGGAGAGGACGCGTCAAGCAGTCTCGGCGATTCGATCCTTCCGGGCTGAGTCGAAGGCCGAGGGCGCTCTACATGGAAAGGTGCCGGAAGGCGTGGCTCCCGACGTGTTCTCGACTTTAGCCAACGTACAGGACCACGAGAAGATGGATGGTTCTTTCACGGCGACGCTGCCTGCGGGGGACGTGGTAGTCGAGATAGCCCTCTCGGAGGAGCTCAGGCGGGAGGAGATCGAGCGCTTGAGCAAAGAGATCTCACGCGTCGAGAACGAAGCCAAACGGGCTGAGGGCAAGCTCTCAAACGAGAGGTTCGTTGAGCGGGCGCCCCCCGAGGTCGTAGCTTCCGAACGTGAGAAACTAGACCGAAACTCCGCCCTTCTTGAGACGCTGAAGATGCGCCTAGACGAGTACTTGTAGAGAGCAGGCGTCCCGGCGAGCGTAGTGCACCCTTCCTATAAGGCTGTCTGTGAGGAGCTAGATCTCCGCCGCCGCATAGCTTTAGGCTTTAAGCGCATCACGGCACTCCTGAAGCTCCTCGGTGACCCTCAGCGCTCTTTGCGAATCGTTCAAATAGTGGGCACCAACGGCAAGGGCACGACAGCCGTCGCGCTAGCAAGCGCCCTCGAAGCTGGGGGACAACCCTGCGGGACCTACCTCTCACCGCACTTGCTCTCCTATACGGAGCGAATCATGCTTCGCGGGCACTTCGTCTCGGAGGAGGAGTTCGCCACCGCAATGGGAAAGGCCATAGAGGCCGCCGACGCTAACGGTATTCCCGCAACGCAGTTCGAGCTGCTCACTGCGGGAGCGCTTACAATGTTCCGGGAGGCGGGTCTCTCCTGGGCCGTTCTGGAGGCAGGGCTTGGGGCCCGCCACGATGCAACCTCCGCGGCCATGCCTCAGGCGGTCGTGCTGACTAACGTTAGCCTCGACCACACCGAGTACCTTGGCGATACGGTGGAAAAGATAGCGGAGGAGAAGCTAGCGAGCGTAAGATACGGCGCCGTCCTCGTCCTCGGCACGGACGACTATCGGGTGGTAAGGATCGCCAAGCGAAGGGTGGCCCAAATCGGTGCCCGTATCGTGGAATACGAGGAGACGGGGGAGCAAGACGAGGCGGGGGACGTTCCATACCTAGCGTTCAACGACCGCCTCGGAAGGCGGGCCGCTGAGGTGCTATTGGGGCGTGCGTTGCAGCCAGACGAGCGGGTGATGGCTCAAGAGGCGGCTCGGGAGGTGCGCTTACCGGCCCGTTTTGAGGTGCATCAGATACACGGAGTGCCCATTATAGTAGACGGCGGGCACAACCCGGAAGGTTTGAAGGCCGCGCTCAGGGCTGTTCGAGGGAGGCACGGGGACCGACCCTTGGCGATAGTATTCGGCGCCTTGAAGGACAAAAACATCGGAAGTATGCTGGACGTCGTCGAGAGAGAAGCTCATGCTCTCATTCTCACCCGTCCTGCGGACGCTGATGAACGGGGTATGGATCCCAGGCGTATAGAAGAAGAGTGCAGACCGCAAGACGTCGGAGAGAGGAGGGCGCAGGTAGTGAGTGATGCCGGTAACGCCCTGCGGGTGGCCATCGAGGAGATGGAGAAGGCGGGCGGGGTAGTGTTAATTACAGGGTCTTTGTATGCCGGGGCGGGGGTTTTAAGGTGGTTGCGTGGGCAGTAGCTGGGTCTGGAAGCTCGTGGGGCTCCTCGTCGCTATTGCAGCCATCTCCTTCGTTCTCGGCTACTTCGTCGTCTTGAGATTCATAATGTCGTGAGCGACACAAGTGTTCTTCTGCAGGTGGATCCTCCAACCCCTTTCAATACGGCAACCGACCTTCTCGCCACCACGTTACTTAGGCGTGGATTGTGTTCTTCGGGGTGTTGTGGCTGGCTCTCGTGTACTGGACCATAACGGACGCCGGCCGACAGGAGGCTAAGCGCGCATGATGGGGATAGTGATCCTTGTCCGTCCATTTATTGGAACCCTATTTACTTCATAGTACGCTCACCGGAGTACCTCTAGGGCCATTGGGAGATTGAGCTGGCGGCGCTCGAAGGGAAGCTAAGGAGGAGGTCCGAGCTTTGCCTCAGCTACAACTGTGTCGCCGAGAGGGAGTACACTTCTGCTCGGAGTGGGCTAGGAGCTCAAAAAATCCGTCCAAACTGCCGTAAACTTCAGAATCTTAGCTGGACCATCTGTCCATACTATGTTACGGCACAGCGAAAAACGTTACTAGGTAGGAGGATAAAGAGATGGAAGATACACTTTTTCTTGTAAAGGGCGATGGCGTTAAGCGACGCTTGATCGGGGAGATCATACGCCGCATCGAGAACGCTGGACTCGACATCCGGGAGATGCAGTACATGGACGTGAGCCAGGAACTGGCTGAGGAGCACTACGCCGAGCACCGCGAGAAGCCTTTTTTCGGGGAACTGGTCGAGTTCATAACCGGGACGCCGGTCGTCGCGGTGAGGATCGAGGGGATGAATGCGATCCAGATCGTTCGCAAGCTCATGGGCGCAACGAATCCGGCTGAGGCCGCCCCCGGCACCATCCGCGGCGATCTTGCTCTTGGTATGCCTGACAACCTCGTCCACGGCTCCGACTCTCCAGAGAGTGCCCAGAGGGAACTGAAGCTCTTCTTCGGTTAAAGCTACTTTACATGCGTTTCATCCTAGCCTCCGAGTCCCCCCGGCGCCTCGACCTGCTCCGAATGGTTGGTTACGACTTGGCAGCCCAAAAAAGCGGCTTTGCCGAAGTTGCCCTCGACCACCCTAAAGAGACCGTAGAGACCAACGCCCGAGGCAAGGCTCTCTCCGTCTCTTCCGAGCACCCGAACGAAGTCGTTCTCGCGGCCGACACCATCGTTTACTTGCCTCATCTGCCCGTAGGGGAGACGATCCTCGGGCAGGCGAGGAACACATCGGACGTGGACTGGATGCTCGGTCTTCTTGCGGGACGCACCCACGAGGTTTACTCCGGGGTGGCGGTGGCGCGCATGGAGGCTATCACCGTACAAAGCGCGGTGACACGGGTACAAATGCGGCAACTTTCAGAACCCGAGATCTCCGCTTACGTTAAACTTGGAGAGGGCATTGGTAAGGCAGGAGGGTATGCTATACAAGGGAGGGCGGCGCTTTTCGTAGAAGGGATCGAGGGAGATTACACTAACGTGGTAGGTCTCCCTTTGGCACTCACTAGCCGCCTCCTTGAGAAGTACGGTGTTCGCTGGTACTGAAGGAGGGTATTGGGACGTCGCCGGCATACGATAAAGCAGCTCCCTCCGGAGTTGAGGCCGCGCGAGCGGCTACTCGAGTTGGGACCGGGCGCGCTCTCGGATGGAGAGCTCCTAGGTCTGCTCTTCGGGATTGGGAGCCGGGAGAAAACGGCGGTGGAGCTGGCGCAAGCAGTGCTCAGCGAAGCCAGCGGCCTTTATGGCCTCTATGACGTCTCCATTCACGAACTCACGGAGATCAACGGTATTGGAGAGGCAAAAGCATGCATAATACTAGCAGCAGTGGAGCTTGGACGCAGGATCGGGCAGGTTCGCAACCCGGAGCGGCCCGTGGTATCATCGCCCGCGGACGTGGAGAGGATTCTGAGGGGGCGCATAGCCAACCTGGACCGGGAGAATTTTGTCGCCATGCTGCTCAACATCAAGAACGAGGTTGTGGAGACACCTACGATCTCCGTGGGTACGCTCTCTGCTTCCCTCGTCCATCCCAGGGAGGTCTTCAAACCGGCGATCCGGGCGAGCGCCGCGAGCGTGATCCTTGCGCACAACCACCCAAGCGGTAAGGTCGAGCCCAGTCGGGAGGACCGCGAGGTTACCGTAAGGCTCGCAGAAGCTGCCAAGATTTTAGGGATAGAGCTGCTCGACCACGTTATTGTGGGCGATGGTTACTTTTCTATGAAAGAACACGGGATGCTGTAGCGTGTTAGAGGCTCAGGAGCATCCTAGCGGAGCGGATGGGGGAGAGGAATAATGTTATTCGGAAGAGACGTTGCTATAGATTTGGGTACGGCGAATACGCTGGTGTTCGTCAAGGGGCACGGGATCGTCCTCTCAGAGCCTTCGGTGGTAGCGATAGACAACAAGACCGACAAGGTCGTCGCGGTGGGAAGCGCTGCAAAAAGGATGTTAGGGCGCACCCCTGGCAACATAGTCGCCATGCGCCCTTTAAAGGATGGGGTCATAGCGGACTTTGAGGTCACAGAGAAGATGCTCGCGTACTTCATCCGCAAGGCGCAGCCGCGGCGCAGGATCTTCCGGTCTCTTATCGGCCCTAGAGTGGTTGTGTGCGTACCCAGCGGGGTCACGGGGGTCGAGCTTAGGGCGGTCAAGGAGGCGACCGAGTCGGCGGGAGCGCGGCAAGCATACACCATCGAGGAGCCTTTGGCGGCGGCCATTGGGGCGGGGCTGCCGGTTAACGAGGCCCAGGGATCCATGGTGGTCGACATAGGCGGAGGTACCAGCGAGGTAGCCGTGATCTCCTTGGGTGGGATCGTGACCAAGTCGTCTATCCGGATCGCCGGCGACGACATAGACGACGCGATCTCAGCTTACATTCAGAAGGAGTACAAGATCGCTATCGGCACCCAGACCGGTGAGCAGCTGAAGATAGAGCTCGGGAGCGCCTTCCCGTTAGGGCAAGAGGAGTCGGCCGAGATCAGGGGTAGGGACCTTGTCTCGGGCCTGCCCAAGACGATCGTTATAACGAGCGAGGAGGTTCGTGAGGCCATAAGCGTACCCGTAGACGCCGTCGTCGCTGCCGTGCGCGACACTTTAGACCGCACGCCGCCGGAACTCGCCTCGGATATTATGGACCGGGGAATGGTCCTGGCAGGGGGCGGCGCGATGCTCAGGCTCTTGGACGAGAGGCTGCGGCGGGAGACCGGCATCCCGGTGCATGTGGCGGACGACGCTTTAATGTGCGTCGCCATCGGCAGCGGTCGTTGTTTAGAGGAGATCGAGTACTACCGCAGCGCCCTCTCCTCTTCTTAGCACTTTGTTAAGACGCCGGAAGTCTAGTCGCTCTGCGAGTAGTCTCGCGGTCCTCATAGCCCTCTGCGTGGCAGGCCTCGTTCTATTTACGGTCTACGTAAGGGAGGCTGAGTCCGGACCTTTGCACACCGTTCAGCTTGGTGCTGCTGAGGTCTTGAGGCCGGTGCGAGGGTTGCTCGGTCTGGTCACCTCGCCGCTCGCGTCGGCGCGTCAGGGGGTAGAGAGAGCCCTAGACAGAAATGAGCAGGAGGAACTCGAGAAGAAAGCGCGAAAATACGAGGAGGACGCCGCGGAGGCTGCGCGACTGAGGCAGGAAAATGAGCGGCTGCGTAGGCTCTTAAAGGGCGAGCAGACCTCTTTCGAATACGCGCCGCTTGCGCGGGTTGTCGCCCCGGTGGGGGGACAGCTCACCGAACGGGTGCTGATCGACATCGGCACGAACGACGGCGTTAAACCCGAGCAGCCGGTAGTAGTCGGGGAAAATATACTCGTTGGGCGCACCACGAGTCAGGTCACCCCCAACACCGCTGAGGTCATCCTCGTAACGGACCAAAACTTCGCTGCGGGAGTCCGGATCGCGCCACCAAAAGCCCCGGAGGATACAGCTTTCAAGGGATCTGCGACACCTAAGGAGGAGACGACCTCTGGGGAATCGACGACTCCCGAGGAGTCTACGGCTGCCGAGAGAACCCCCTCCGGGGAGGGAGTCCTCAGGTCCAACTGGGAAGGTTACCTCGGGGTAGATTACGTAGACTTGAGTGCCAAGGCCGAGCAGGGAGACTTCGTGGTCACGAGCGGGCGAGCGGGCGAGCGGGAACTCCTCTTCCCACCAGGGCTCCTCATCGGAACGGTCGAGTCGGTGAGCTCGCAGGATATAGACCAGTACAAGAAGATAGTCGTAGCACCCGCGGCGAAGATGAACGACCTCCAGGAGGTACGGGTGATCGTCGATTGGTAGTCGGTAGGAGATTCGCTTGCTCGTAGTAGGAGGACAGACTCATATTGTTCGGTCGGCGATCCTCGTGGCTCTCGCGGCGATCCTGGAAGCGGCCCTCTCACCACTTCTTACTCTAGGATGGATGGGACCTAAGTTCGTGACTTTAGGTGTGGTCGTCGCGGTCATGGGCCTGCCCGAGCTTCAGGCACTCCTTCTAGGCTTTTTCGGTGGTATTCTGACGGACGCTCTAGGCGGCGGGTTTTTTGGAGTTGGGGCTCTTGGGGGGATCTTCGCGGCGGCAGTCTCCGTCAGGGTTGAGGCAATGCGTCTCAAGAGCGAGGCATATCTGGTTCTAGCCCAGGCGATAGCGGTGGCGGTGTATGATCTTTTGATGCTGGTTGCTCCTATGCTCGTCGGCCGCAGCGGTCCGCCTATCGTGGGTTATCTTGTCGGCGGCGTGATTCCTGACGTGCTGTTGAACGCGTTCTTGGCCTACCTCTTGGGCGGCTTACTACTGAGAATCGTTAGGGCAAGGGAAGAAAGATGAGCTTGAGCAGAAGCAAAGTCGGTGGTAGGACTAGTCCCTTAGGGCAGTTCGGCTCCATGGACCTAATACTGCTCTTGGCCTCCTTGGCGCTTTCGGGCTTCGGCATCTTCGCGGTGTATGTCGCTGGCACCGAGGACGCTGAAGCCTACGCTTTAAACCAGACCTTGGGGTTTTTCGTGGGCCTAGCGGCGGCGGTGCCGCTGGCCCTCTTCGACTACCGGCAGCTGCGTGGGTATCTGCCCCTTATCTATGGCCTCGGAATCGTCTTGCTCCTCGCGGTCACCGTCACCGGTATCAGCGCTAAGGGTGCGCAGCGCTGGATCGACATAGGGCCCGTACAAGTCCAGCCCTCGGAGTTCGCCAAGCTTATCGTGGTCGTGGTGCTCGCCGGATACTTCTCGGAGAACCGCCTCGGCGAGAACATAAATTTTTTCAAGGCCTTGGGTATCCTTAGCGTACCGACCTTACTAGTCTTCGCCCAGCCCGACCTCGGCACCGCGCTCGTCTTCGGGGCCGTGTTCCTGGTGATGGCCTATGTGGGAGGGGCGAGGCTCTACCAGATCGGGTTACTCATGGCGGCGGGACTCGTACTCTTCGTACTCGCGCTGTGGCTTGGGATACTCGAAGAGTATCAAGTCGCACGTCTTACGGCGTTCCTCGACCCTGCTGCGGCAGGATCCGGCGACATCGGCTACCAAGTCATACAGTCTAAGCTCGCTATAGGATCAGGCGGCGTCACCGGCAAGGGATTCGACGCTATGACGCTCTCCAACTTGGGCTTCTTACCAGAGGATCACACCGACTTCATCTTCTCCAACCTCTCCGAGAGGCTGGGCTTCGTCGGAGGGCTCTTGCTCTTGGGGCTCTTCTTCGTCCTTGTCTGGAGGATACTCCACGTGGCGACCGTTGCGAGGGACCGCTTCGGCGTCCTCATAGCCGTCGGCGTCGCCACGATTTTTCTTTTCCACGTGTTCGTCAACGTCGGAATGACGATGGGCATTATGCCGGTCACCGGCATCCCGCTACCGTTCATCAGCTACGGGCGAAGTAGTCTGGTGGTAAGCTTGATCTCTTTGGGGCTCTTGCAAAGCATCGCTATACGCTCGAAAATCGAAAGAGCGAACTCCTGAGAGACCCTAAGCAAAAAGCGCTAAACCTACCGCCACTGGTCAGGAGAAGCTTCCACAGGTATACTAAGCGACATAGGTTGCTGCACGCTGGTCTGTTTCGGAGCGTGCCCGTAGAGTCTTGCAAGCTATAAGGAGCGTTTGTATGTTTGCGGTAATAAAGGCCGGTGGCAAGCAATACCGGGCCGGTAAGGACGAGGAACTGGTCGTAGATCGCCTGCCGGGTGACGTTGGGGACTCTTTGGAGTTGCCGGTCTCGTTCGTGGCCGATGGGGACGACTTCGACCTCTCCGGTCGCACGGCCAGGGTTGAGATTCTCGAGCATACAAAGGGCGAGAAGGTGCACATTTATAAGTACAAGCCCAAGAAGAACTATAGAAAAAAGACTGGGCATCGCCAGGCGCTGACCCGTATCAAGGTCTTGGAGGTATAGAGAGTGGCACACAAAAAGGGCGGTGGCTCGTCTAGGAACGGCCGGGATTCGGAAGGCAAGAGGCTTGGCATCAAGGTGTTCGGCAGCGAGGTGGTCTCGGCCGGAAGCATCATCGTCAGGCAGCGCGGCACGAAGGTCCATCCGGGACTAAACGTCGGTAAAGGCTCGGACGATACCCTTTTCGCCAAGGTCTCTGGCCGGGTTAACTTCGCCAAGTCTCGTGGCAAGAGTGTGGTGAGCGTCGTCGAGGCGCCGAGCGTAGTCGCTGCTGACGGGTCCATGGTGGGAGCCAAGGCCTGAACGTAGTGCTCATTAGGGGTCTTTAGCCCCGTTGCAGTTCGTTGATGAAGCTTGGTTCGTCGTCCGCGCGGGGCGCGGCGGCGATGGCAGCGTCTCCTTCAACCGCGAGAAGTATAAGCCCCGCGGCGGCCCAGATGGTGGTCGCGGTGGCGACGGGGGGGCAGTGATCTTTCGTGCTACTGAGGATCTGCAGACTTTAGAACCTTACGCCCACCGCAAGCTAATAAAAGCCGAACCTGGTCACTACGGCTCGGGCAACAACCGCTCCGGCGAGAAGGGCTCTGATGTTGTCGCAGACGTCCCCGTGGGCACCCTGATCCACGACGAAGACGGCCTGCTCGCCGATCTCTCCCAGCCGGGACAGGAGTTTGTCGCGGCGAGAGGCGGCCAGGGTGGACGTGGCAACGCCTCTTTCGTGACCTCGACCCGGCGCGCTCCGGCCTTCAGGGAAAAGGGTCTTCCCGGCGAGGAGAAGGAGTTTTGGCTCGAGCTCAGGGTGCTCTCGGATGTGGGGCTCGTCGGGTTGCCTAACGCCGGGAAGTCCTCGCTGCTCGCCGTTTTAAGTGCCGCCCGACCTAGGGTCGGCAATTACCCCTTCACGACTCTAACTCCCAAGCTGGGTGTCGTTGACAAGAAGTCCTACCGGGAACCGTTCGTAATCGCGGATATACCTGGTTTGATCTCCGGCGCCAGCGAGGGACGGGGTTTGGGGAACCGCTTCTTGAGGCACGTAGCCCGGGCACGCCTCCTCGTGCTCGTCCTCGACGCCTCCGAGGACCCCGAAGGAGCGGAGGGCATTCTACGTACAGAGCTTCATGCTGCTGGGCTCTCTCATAAGCCAACGGTCGTGGTCCTCAACAAAATCGATACCCTAGACGACGAACTACGCGAATACTTGCATGTGGCCTTTCCTGCAGCGCCGCAGGTTTCGGCGCTGACCAACGAGGGTGTGATAGAGCTACGCGATCTACTTGAGGAACGTCTTAGGGCTCTTAACGAACGGGAGCGTGCCGACGGGGTTCGGGAGTACCGGGTCTTCCGGCCGGCGTGGCATGGGATGCGGGTCGAGAAGGTAGAGGAAAGGGCGTACGAGGTCTCTGGCGAGGTCGTCGAGCGTCTCGCTCAGAAGACGGACTGGGAGAACCCCGAGGGTGTCGAGCACTTTCAACGAGAGCTGGAGAGAAAGGGAGTAGTCTCCGCGCTTAAAAAAGCCGGGGCGGAGCCCGGCGACGAGATTCGGATCGGCCAGCTAGAGTTCGACTTCGGGTGAGGATGGCTTTATGAGCAGAATCGGCATTTTTGGTGGAACCTTCGATCCCATACACCAGGGGCACCTCGTGATCGCCGAGCAGGTCGCCCACGCCTTAGGCTTTGAGCGCGTGATCTTTGTCCCTGGCGGCATACCCCCGCACAAACCGGCCTCCAGCGTCAAGGCCTCGGTTGAGGACCGCTTCCAGATGGTCGAGGCAGCTACCCAAGGTAACAACAAGTTCACCGTGGACCGCGTAGAGATCGACGCCGAAGAGCCGATGTACAGCGTCGATACAGTACCCTTAGTCAAGGAGCGATACGAGGGCGACGAGTGGTTCTTTATCGCTGGCGCCGACGAAGTTTGGAGCCTTCTCTCCTGGAAGGAGCCCGACAGGCTTTTGGAGCAGACCTCGATGGTGGCGGCGGCGAGGCCAGGCTACGAGTTCTCCGAGCTTGAGCACCTCGCGGGGGGGCTCGAGAACTTCGACAGGATCATCCCCGTCGAGTGTACGCTCATAGACATCTCGGCGAGTGGAATACGACGGATGCTTTCAGAGGGTAAGAGCATCCGATACCTTGTACCTAACAAGGTGCATGAGATCATCTACGACAGGGGGCTGTACGATGCCCAAAAGGGCCGAGAAAACGAAGGATCGGAGGGGCGTTTGAGCGAAAGGAACGAGGCATGAGCCGCGACGAGTTTGCGGCTAGACGGCAGGTCGACCAAGCTCAGGACGAGCTCGAGCTTACGACGCGGCACATGGCGGAAACGGCCGCCCGGGCGGCGGCCGGTATTTTCGCTAGGGATGTAGTCATCATAGACCTGAAGGAGCTCGTCTCCTATACGGATTACTTCGTCGTGGCGAGCGCCGAGACCGAGCGCCAGACACGACGCATCGTGGAGGAGGTCTTGGAGAAGATGAACAAGGAAGGTTACCGGCCTCGTTCGAGACGCTTCGATGAAGGGTCTGTGTGGGTCAGCCTGGACTTTATAGACGTAGTCGTCCATGTCTTCACCGATGAAGCCCGGGACTACTACCGCCTGGAGTCGCTCTGGCGCAGCGCCCCCCAAGAGCGCTGGGAGGAAGAAGAGGCGACTCGTTGACACCCGAACGTCTCGTGCCTATACTCTAAGAGTCTTTTGGGGGCCGTAGCTCAGCTGGGAGAGCGCCACGCTGGCAGCGTGGAGGTCACGGGTTCGAGACCCGTCGGCTCCACTGGACGAGGATAGAGAACGTTCAGTTACGCAGCCTATCGTATCTCAACGTCTAACCTGGTTGTCAACAGAACCAGCTTAACATTACCGTAACGTGTCTGCGAAGGGGTCAAGGTTGTAGTCACCTCTACTGGTTAGCTGTACCCTTACGCCCTCTAGCCCTCGAAGATGAGGTTCTCGGGCGGCTCCGTCATCCTGACCGTGTACCCCTCGACCTCCACCACCGTGTCGAAGTGAGTAGG
>DATHAB010000084.1:0-3483 GCA_035296885.1 Rubrobacteraceae bacterium | reverse complement strand
ACCCTCCGTAGGGTCGTAGAAGCGGCTGAGGAGTTTGACGATGGTGCTCTTGCCCGCACCGGTCTCGCCCACAATCGCTAGAGTCTCACCGGGTCTGATGCGGAAGCTGACGTCCTGGAGGATTTTGTCCTCGTCGTCGTAAGCGAAGCTGACACCCTCGAACTCGACGTCACCGTGCAAAGAGTCAAGTGCCTTCGCGCTCGGCACGTCGGCTCGGTCGGGCTCGGTGTCGAGGACGGCGAAGACCTTCTCCAAGGAGGCGAGGGTGCTCTGGAGGTCGGAGTAGAGTTGCGAGAGCTGCTGGATAGGCTGGAAGAACATGTTGAGGAGTCCCACGAAGGCGACGAGTTCGCCTACGGTCATCGCCCCGTTTACGACCCTGAAGCCGCCGTAGAGCAAGACGACGGCGAGCCCGGCGGAGCCCAGAAACTCGACGCCCGGAAAGTAGAGGGCGCTCAAAAGAGTGGCTCGTACGTTGGCACGACGGTAGGTGCGGTTTCGCTCGTCGAACTGCTCCGCGTTCTTCTTCTCGCGGGTAAAAGTCTGGACGACGCGCATACCCGAGACGTTCTCCTGAATGTAGGCGACGACCTCGGCGACGGCCTCACGGGCTGCGCGATAAGCCTTCCAGCTCTCAATGCGGAAAACAGCAGTGCCGATGAGCATAACGGGGAGGATGGCTATGGTGGCTAAGGCTAGATGCCAATCTACGAAGAATATGGCGATAAAGATGCCTACAAGGGTCAGGCCATTCTTGACGAGGTTCTGGACGCCATCGTTGAGCAGGGTGTTGAAGTTTTCGATGTCGTTGGTGAGGCGGGAGATGATCCAGCCAACCTTCTGCTCGGAGTAGAATTGAAGGCTCAAGGATTGCAGATGACCGAACAGCGCGTTCCTCAGGTCCAGGATCACGTGCTGTCCGACCCAACCCATCCCAAACGTCTGCACATACGAAAGGACCCAGGTCAGCACGTTGACGAAGGCGTAGGCTGCCACCATCACATAGACGACCGTAAGGCTACCCGCTACGAGCCCCTCATCTACCGTGTATCCGATTATAAGCGGCTCCGAGAGGCTCGCCGCCGTGACCAGAACGGCAACGAACGCCAGACCGATGAGCCGCGCCTTGTATGAAGCGGCGAACGTGAAGAGCCTCAATAGCGGAAAGCCGAGCAGGTAAGCCTTGAGTCTCCTCACGCCGACTCCCTCTCTTCACGACGTTCCTCGCCGTAGAGGGCGTGGTAGCGGCCTCGCCTTAGGAGGAGCTCCTCGTGTGTACCGGTTTCGACGAAGTGTCCCCCTTCGAGGACGACGACACGTTCGGCTAACAGGATCGTCGAGAGCCGGTGGGCGATGATAAGGGTCGTCCGTTTAGACGCTTCTCTCAAGGTGCTCTGCAGAGCCTCTTGTATACTCTTCTCGGTCTCGGCGTCCACACTGCTCGTTGCATCGTCGAGAATCAGGATCTTGGGGTTCTTCACCAAAGCTCGCGCTATGGCGACCCGCTGCTTCTGGCCGCCGGAGAGGGTGATGCCCCACTCTCCTACACGCGTGTCGTAGCCTTCAGGGAACTGGAGGATCTGGTCGTGAACACCTGCGACCTTTGCGGCCTCCTCGATCTCCTCCTGCGACGCGTCTTCTTTCCCGAAGGCGATGTTATCCCTGACCTTCTCGGAGAACAAAAACGTCTCCTGTGGAACCACGCCCACGTTCAGCCGGAGCTCGTCGAGCTCGATCTCTTTGACGTCTGTCCCGTTGATGAGGACCGAGCCCTCATCTGGGTCGTAGAAGTGGGGGATGAGGGAGAGTAGGGTGGATTTCCCGGACCCCGTCGCTCCGATCACCGCTATCGTCTCTCCAGGCTCGACCTTGAGGTTTACGCTCTCGAGGATCGAACCGCCGCCGTAAGAGAACGATACGTCCCGGAACTCGATGGCGGGGGCGCCTTTAGGAAAGGGTTTAGGGTGCTCCGGGGGCAGTACCTCGAGTTTAGTATCTAGGATCTCGAACACCCGCTCACTCGAGGCCAGCGCCCTTTGTCCCTGGTCTATTACCATCCCGAAGCCCTGCATCGGCCACACGAGCTGCATGAGGTAGAGCTGGAAGAGGGTGAACTCGCCGACGGTGAGCGTCCCCTCGATCACTGCCCGACCTCCAAAGAGTACGAGGACGGCGATGGAGGTCGCGGGCACGAAGCTCATCGCTGGAATGTAAAAAGCTCTCAGGCCCCGGGCGGCCAGGGTCTCGTTCAAAACGCCCTCAGCCCTCTCCCCGAAACGGTCCGTCTCGAAGGGTTCGCGGGAGAAGCTCTTTACGACCCGGATACCAGAGACGTTCTCCTGCACCACCGTTGTCACGTCCGCTAGCTTCTGCTGGACGGAGCGGAAGATCGGATGTACCTTCCCCGCAAAGCGCCACGCTGCCAGAGCCAAAAGCGGCATCGGGCTCAAGACCACCGCCGCCAGGGGCGCGTTCAGGTACAACAATGCCGCCGAGACCACAACGAGCGTGAGCAAACTTATAAAGAGCTGGAACATCCCCCAGCCAACGAAGAACCGCACTACCCGAAGATCGTTCGTCGCCCGCGAGACCAGCTCCCCCGTGGAAGCCTTATCGTAGAAGCCGTGATGCAAGGAGAGCATCCTTTCGAACAGGGCTTTACGCAGCCGGTACTCGACGACGTGCCCGAGGTAGTTCGTAGCGTAGCGCCGCAAAGAGCTGAAGAGGAAGCGCAAGAGCGCCAGCCCCAGTATGCCCCCAGCCAGCGGAAGGAGAAGGTCTGGGTCCCGCGGCCCGTCGGGTAGGAAGGCTCGGTCTATTCCCTCTTTTACCAACCAGGGTATCGCTATCCCCGAGAGCGCCACGCCCACGGCGCACACCAATCCCAGAACCAGCAAGTACCGCCGGCCTCGGGTAAAAGACATCAGCCTGTAAAACAACTCAAGCGTTCGCCACCGTTTGCGGTCGTTTGTAATTCCGCTCAAACAAGCTAAATTCACGCTAGCCTCATTCTTCAATGTTCGCCGCTGTTTGTGGCGGGTTGGTGTACTAATTGGTGTAAATCGGCGTGCATTACGTTCAATACCGTATATAGTATCAGCCTCAACAATTCCTCAGGATTGCGCTCAAGTTCTTTTGATCAACCGCGAGACCATAAATGAGGAGCTGCAGGTGATAATAAGATACATAGCTACTTTTGTACTATTGTGATAGTGTTCGAGTGGAGGCGAACCATGACTATGAGCGTGCCCGAGGACGTCTATAAGCAAGACCACGAGGAAGTCATAGGCGTTGAGCGTAGGGTACAGCTAGCAGGTTTACAAGACGGAAAAGTCCCAGTGATGCCATTTGAGCCGACTGCGCTCGAGCATCCGCCCAGAAGCTAGGGCAAGGAGGATATAGAGATGGGTTTGGTTCTAATACAGACAATCGGGGTTGGGGCCGTCGTGGTTCTAGTTGCGGCATTTGCGGCCGTGCTGTTCG
>DATHAB010000083.1:0-4104 GCA_035296885.1 Rubrobacteraceae bacterium | reverse complement strand
AGAGTGATCGACTTCTGGGTAGCCTTCTCCGAGGTGGTCATCATCGTAAGAAGACTCCTTCGAGAAGGATGGAGTCGCTATCGTTGGGAGGGACGGCCTCGCCGCCAACCGTAGCCTATTGGCGGAGCCTCTTAGTCTTTTCTGCTAGATCTACCAAGCCGAGGTTTTGTCTTAGGTGGGCACCCTACTCGTGGGGGCGGAAGGCTCAGTATTCAAGAGCACTATGTGCCACATAACACATGACACAATCTGCCGCCCAACGTGGGATAAAAGAGGGGGCTAGAGAACGCTGGGTTCTGTTTTGCCTTCTACGAGGTTGGGTGAATAACGCAAGAAGAAGGGCCTAAGCTCCTGAGAGCGGCTCCGGCCGACGAAGCGTTGCCAACTCTCTTTGATTAGTGACCGCAAATAACCCAGGTGTCAAGGCATGAGAGGTGATGGACTATTGCCTCTATTCACCCGAGTGCGTGGAAGGGGTGTTCTCGGAACTCCACATACAGGATCCTGCATAGCCCCGGTCCAACACCCATGAGTGTGGTGGGCTCACATCTGCTGGTGCCGGGTATTATCCCGGCTTCCTCTGCTTCCTCACTAATACCGTGCGGAAGAACCTTTCCTCGTAGCGGCGCCTACCCGATCGGACCGGGGCCTAGCCGTGTTCTCCGAGGTTCGCAACCGCTAGTAACTCCTAAGCAACCGCAAGAACATGCGAAAATAGGTAATTTAGGGGTTGTGCCGAACCTCGCGAGCCGTATATGCTTGCGTGCACTACGTAGTGAGTTGGGGGCGGCGTTTAGCGCATCTTCTCCCCGCCCCCACGGATTAAGGGAGGAGTGGTTACTCGGAAAGGGGGTGAAGAAATGGCAATCGGGACCGATGACCTTACCCGCAGGGAAAGGAGACGCTGTCGCCGCAGGTGCAGGGACCGTGCTAACAGCCGCAGGTGTTACAGGCGTTGTATACGGCGGCACCGATAAGGAGACTAAGGTCAAGCGGTATTAGGCGCTGGGAAGGCTCCACAACCAGCGGAGCCTACTTTCTGTTACTCGGAAAGGGGGTGAAAAGATGAATGCACTTCGTACCTGTGCTGGGCGAAGGAGGCGATGTCGCCGCAGGTTTCGTGACGACCGCAGGCGCCGCAGGCGTTGCTTACGGCGTGTGCGCCGACGCTGCGAGGACTAAGGTCGAGCGGTGTTAGGCCGTGGGAAGGTCCCGTTGGTTGCGGGACCTTCTATCTTGTAGGATAGGATTTCGTGGTGGTCCGAGTAAGCTTTGCAAGACTCAGGCGGGCCGTTCGCTCTCTGCTGCCGGAAATGGAAGAAGGGGGCGGGTTCGTAACCGCTGCTCCCGTGATGGAGCTGCGGGAGATCTTTCGGCGCTTCTGGCCTTACGCGCGTCCCTACCGTCGCTGGCTGCCCCTGATACTGCTCTTCGCAGTTCTGGGGTCGGCGCTGCAGGCTGCCACTATCTGGATGTACAAGATCCTCGTGGACGAGGTACTGGTGCCCCGGGACTTCGGACTCCTCTTGTGGGTGGTGCTGGCCTATCTCGGGCTTACGCTAGCCGAGGGGGTCGCGACATTTTGCGAGGACTATTCTTCGGAGTGGGTAGGGGGACGTTTCATCGTCTCGTTGCGCACCGAGCTTTTCAGGCACCTGCAAGATCTCTCCTTAAGCTTCTTCGACCGGCGAAGTCTTGGGGACATGATCGCACGTCTCTCCGACGACATCGAGGAGATCGAGGAGATTTTGCTCTCCGAGATTGCCTCGGCCTTAACCTACCTGTTCCAGTTCGTCTTCTTTGTCGGGGCGCTCTTCTATTTGCAGTGGCGGCTGGCGCTGGTGTCGCTCTTCGTTCTCCCGCTGTTCTTGGTCGTAGCCCGATACTTCTCGCGGAAGCTCAGACGTGCAACCCGCGAGGAGCGACGCCGCAGCGGCTCCGTAAGCGCGGTGGCACAGGAGAGCCTATCCAATGCTGCGCTGGTGCAGGCCTACAACCGGCAGGAGAACGAGGTCTCCCGATTCCGCCGGGAAAACGAGGGGAGCTTCGTTGCCGATATGGCCGCAACCCGTCTCGACGCTCTGCTCACGCCCCTCGTCAACCTCATCCAGGTGGCGGGTGTTGGCGTCGTGATTGTCGCGGGAACCTGGGAGCTTTCCCAAGGCCGCCTCACGATTGGTGGCTTGCTCGTCTTCCTGGTTTATCTGAGTCAGCTCTACGCGCCAATCCGGGGCCTTAGCGAGGTGCTCAACACGTTCTACGAGGCCACGGCCGGGGCCGAAAGGGTCATAGAGGTCTTCGACCAGAAGCCCTCGGTGGTCGAACAGGAAGGCGCTTTCAAACTGACCCTTCCTCAGGGTCACGTGGAGTTCGACTCGGTGCGCTTTAGGTACCCGGGGAACGGGCGCGAGGCGCTTTCGGACGTGGCCTTCGAGGTCGGCCCCGGCGAGGTCCTCGCACTCGTCGGCCCTAGCGGTTCGGGGAAGTCCACGGTCGCCAAGCTGCTCTTGCGCTTCTACGACCCCCATGCCGGCGCCGTCCGGCTCGACGGCCACGACCTTCGCGAGCTGACCCTCCGCTCGCTGCGCGAGAACGTGGCGATATTGCTGCAGGAGACTCTAGTCTTCGACGGGACCGTGCGGGAGAACATCGCCTACGGTAAGCTCGAGGCGAGCGAGGAGGAGATCGTCGCCGCCGCCAAAGCCGCCGACGCTCACGGGTTTATAGAGGCGCTGCCCGAAGGATACGATACGGTGGTCGGACAGAAGGGGAGGCTTCTCTCCGACGGACAGAGGCAGCGGCTCGCGATAGCGCGGGCCATGATCCGGGACGCCGCCGTCCTCGTCCTCGACGAGCCGACCACAGGCCTCGACGCAAGGTCGGGCGAGAACGTCATGGTCCCGTTGCAGCGCCTGATGGAGGGACGCACCACCATCGTTATCTCGCACAACCTCCTTACCGTCCGCCACGCAACCAGGATCCTCGTGCTGGAAGACGGGCGTATCACCGAGTGCGGCACGCACCGTGACCTCCTGGAGAGGAACGGCAGCTACGCCAGCCTCTATCGCCTGCATCGAACGGAGGAGAGCTCGCCAACGCCCTGAACAAGCTAGCCCAAACCCCGGAGCCAGAACTGATGCACTCGGGGCATACAAACGTCCCCCTAACAGCACGTTTCATAGTAATTGACCTACTCGCCGGTAGCCGGCGTGCTCGAAGAAGCCCCGAGCATCTTTGGGGCTAACCGCCGAAAGTGCCGCACCTATCGCTTCTACCAAAGCCTCTTTGGTCCTGGCCGCGGCCTTGCGCAGAGCAGGTTCTTGATCTTGCTGAGAACGCCTCCTCTATGGGATTGTAGTCGGGGGAGTAGGCCGGAAGATAGAGTAATTTGCAGCCCTGCTGCTCGACGAGCTCCCCGATCCTCTTGGGTCTATGTGCCCCGAGAGGTTGTCCATCACCACGATCTGTCCTGCACGCAGGCTCGGCACGAGCACCTTCTCTACGTCGTAGGTCTCAAATACCCGAGTGGTGGTCGCCCCTTCTACGGCCAGCGACGGTCCCATACCGCCTGTGGTCATGCTGGAGAGCAGCGTCGTGTTCTTGCCCCGGGTTCGCGGCGCCGACAGATGCAAGCGCTCGCCTCTGGGCGCGTAGCCGTAGATCGGGGAGAGCGAGGTATGCACCCCCATCTCATCGACAAAGACCAGTGACTCGGGATCCACAACGGCGGCCACCATCACACGCCAGGTCGCTCTTCGGAACTCGTCGCGCTCCGTTGCGTACCG
The DNA here is from genome assembly GCA_035296885.1 of Rubrobacteraceae bacterium. GTDB lineage: Bacteria > Actinomycetota > Rubrobacteria > Rubrobacterales > Rubrobacteraceae > Rubrobacter_F. Next base: position 319 of record DATHAB010000083.1, on the reverse strand, counting down.
GCCCCCTTTTTGCGGGTGGAACCGATTCGCCCTATGGCGCGGCACGTCGTAGAGCGGCTCACCGAGAGCCCCGTGATGGCCTCTATGTAGTCGCAACGGTCCTGGAGGCTGACACAGAAGGGCGTTCTTCAAGATCGTCCTCCAGTAGTTTCCTGGCTTTCTCCTCCAGTTTCTGAGAGGAGCCCGGGCTCTTCTTCGGGGCCAGCGATTCTCCGCGGTGGGCCTTGTTGACGTAGCGCTTGACCGAGGAGAGGCTCACGGAGAAGGTGCGGGCCGCCTGGGCTTTGGACATGCCGCCTTCTACGGCAGAGACTATCCT
>DATHAB010000082.1:0-5493 GCA_035296885.1 Rubrobacteraceae bacterium | reverse complement strand
TTACTAGGTGCTTGTCGAAGCCTTGTCTCGATTGTGGCCGTCGCGCTAAGGGGAGGGGTTGCGTCCGAAATAATCTAGCCTGCTCCGGTACCCCAGGTGAAGCAGATTAACGACCTGAGCTGAGGCACCAAGGTGGATTCGAGCGCTACTCGCTATACTGCGGCGAACCTAACGCGGGCGTGTCCCGAGGAAGGGAGGATGTTGAGAAGGAGGCTCGCGCTCATGTTGGCCGCCCTGACCTTGGCATGCGGAGCAGCAGCGTGCGGCGAAGCGAGAGAAAAGGACGCGCCGGGCGAAGTACCGGGCAAAGAAGAGCGACAACGGCAACAGATACAGCACCAAGCGCCTGAAGCAACGCAGTGGGAGCCTACGGGTCCGACGATAGGAGAGCGGATAGAGGGGTAAGGGTGCGGCATAAGGGAAGACGACCTCTGTGCGGAGTAACTATCCCGTGCCTTAACTACGTAACGTAAGGTTTGCCACCGAGGATGGAACGAGGTCACTTCGGCTGAGCTAAGGGGACAAAAAATCCTCCTACACTTCTACCCCAAGAACGACACTCCCGGCTGTGCGAAAGAGGCATGCGCCTTCCGAGACCGGATGAACGGTTACCAACGGTTGGGGATGCAGGTCTACGGAGTTTCCCTGGATTGCCCCGACTCCCACCAGCGCTTCCAGGACAAACATAGCCCAACCTTCCCACTCCTGACCAACGAGGGCGGAGCAACCACGACGGCCTTGGGCGTGCTGAGCGACCGGAGGCTGGCTAATCGTGTGACCTTCCTGCTCGGCTCTGCCGGGCAGGCCGCGAAGGCTTATTACCCCGATGTGAGCCCGGAAACACATGCTGACGAGATCCTCGAAGTCGCGAAAACATCGTGAGGCGGCACATGCAGGCCCCCAGGCGGATCCTACGCAGCAGCACTACGCCCTGGTACGGTTCGGTCACGATTCCCTCGATGTGCTCGGTCGACACCAGGCACCTTCGAAATCTTCTTCGACATGGCTTGAACCTCCTTCAAAATCACAGCGAGACCCTTCGCCCTCTCTCGTCCCTACCCACCGTCCTCGCGACGCTTAGAATCCCCTCACGTACCTCGGAGGAGAAGTGGTCGCAGTACCTCACATGTCGCTGACTCGATCCGCATAAACGTCTCGCACGTAAAGCTGATATTTCCGCAAAATGCGAGAAATCGTACTTGCCATTTTTGAACTAGCGTGGAGGAGAGCAAGGATCTCATTCGCTTGCGCTAGGCCGGTTCACGTGCCCTTCCGCAACTTCGAGTGCCCTAATCTGATTTCGCTACACACAGAGGCGAGTATTAGGATCTCACGGGCGTCTGCTTCCCTGACTCGGTCAAGGAGGAAGTTAAGGCGGAAGGACTTGATCATGAAAGTTCGACGAATCAGAGCGCCATTACAGGTGGAAGTGTTAGGAGGTCTCCGGCGGTCATCTGCTAGACTTATGCACCTGTTCGATGCGCGCCCGTCGCGCGTAACTTTGGGAGAAGAGCTTGGTAGACCATCTGGTGCTTTTCGAGGTGAAGGACGACGCGCAGGTAGAGGACGTCGAGGAGCTTCTATCGAGGCTCCGGGGTTTGAGGAGCGACATCCCGAACGTCGTTGACCTCTCTGTCGATGAAAACTTCAGCGGGCGGGCCAAGGGTTACACCCACGGGCTCTTCGTCCGGTTCCAGACGCCGGACGACCTGTGGGAATACCTTAATCACCCCGAGCACCAGGCCGTCGCCGAGAAGCTAGACACACTGACCACGGGCCGCCTCGTTGTCGACTACGACCATGGGCGCTAGCGGACGGAGCATTCCCTCGGAGGGACCACGCTACAAGAGCATCACGCCAGGAGAGCTCAAGGAGAGGCTAGACCGGCGCGAGGCTCTCGTCCTGCTCGATGTCCGGGAGCCGTGGGAGGTCGCCCTCGCCCGAATAGAAGGCTCAAAGCTGATACCGATGGCCGAGATCCTGGATCGCGCCGCCGAACTCGACCCCGAAGCCTACACAGTCGTCATCTGCCATCACGGCGCCCGTAGCGCCTACGTTACCCAACTCCTGGACCACTCCAGCTTCGAGGCCGTCTACAACCTCGAGGGCGGCCTCGACACCTACTCGGCAGTAGACGACTCGGTGCCCCGATATTAGCACTTCAGCTTGTAAGCTTGTTGGTTTTGGTCCGTCGCCGAGCGCGCACGAACCGTTCGCCCGCTTCCCGGCCGCTCTTTAGAACGAATCGACTTTTCGCCGCTTACGGCTTGCTTGACTGGTTGACCAGATACTAGCTGAGTGCTTTTTCTACCTGGCGGTAGAGGTTTTCGGCGAGGCCTTCGGGCGTAGCGGAGCGTTCGGCGAGCATCTTCGCGGCCTCGCTGGCCAGGGTATCGCCGGAGATCTCGAAGGTTAGAACGACGGGTTCCAGATCTTCTAGGCCTAGCTTCTCATCTATTACACGCTCGACCTCGCCGGCTTGGCGACCGGTCTTGAGGGAGATCTCACGGGCTATGGATGCGGGGTCAAGCTCCTGGCAGACGGCGACGCCGCCCCCAAGGCGCCGCTCCCACCACCATACGGCATCGACGCCGGTAAAATTCTCCCGTACCAGCATCGTTGCCTTGTCGGCCAGGAACTGATTGAGGTACTCGGGCATGCGTTCATACTACAACAGCGTCGGGTGGCCCGAGCTCATCCCGGCGGATTATGTCGGCGCACTGGGTAGACTGTTCGTATACTCCTACCCGGGGTAGATACTGATTCGGAGAAAGGGGTGCGGGAGGTGCTTTTGGTTCAAGATTCGACGCGAAGGGGCGCAACGGTAGGGCCGGAGACGGCGCCGATACTAGGGATGTCGACGGCTTGCCGGGAAAAGAATACCCTGCGACTGCCGGATACTAGTGCGAGGCACGTGTGAGTGGGAAGACCCGTGGCGGGGCCGTCTTTGTCCACGACGCGGCGATGGAGCACTACGGATTCGGTGAGGAGCATCCGTTCGATCCCATGAGGCTCCAGATGACCGTCGAACTGTGCGATTCTTTAGGGTTTTTGGAGGAAAAGCCGTTCGTCTCGCCCGAGCCGGCGACGGATGAGGATCTGACAACTGTTCACTCTTTAGGCTACGTACGCCGGGTGCGGGAGGCAAGCCGGGGCGGAGGCGAACCCGCAGAGCTACTCCAGTATGGGCTCGGCACGCAGGATAACCCGATCTTCCCCGACCTCCATCGGGCATGCGCCCACGTGGTGGGCGGGACGATCAGGGCCTGCAGGATCGTCATGCACGGTGAGGCAAACCACGCCCTGTGCATCTCCGGCGGCTTGCACCACGCCATGCGCTCCAAGGCGAGCGGTTTCTGCATCTACAACGACTCCGGGGGAGCCATCGCACGCCTCAAGGAGGACCACCCTGATATAAGGATCGCCTATCTCGACACCGATGTCCACCACGGCGACGGGGTACAGTGGATGTTCTACGACGACCCCAACGTACTTACCCTCTCGACGCATGAGTCGGGCCGATACCTCTTCCCGGGGACAGGGGGTACCACGGAACGGGGCCAACGGCGGGGGTACGGCTACTCGGTTAACCTGCCCTTAGAGCCCTTCACCCACGACGACTCCTTCATCGAGTGCTTCGAGGCGGTCGTGCCCGAGATCCTACGCGCCTTTCGTCCCGACATAATCCTCTCCCAAAACGGCTGCGATGGTCACGCCCTCGACCCCCTCGCTCACTTGTCGGTGACCACCCGCACCTACGGGTACGTCCCGAAAAGGGTCCATGAGCTTGCCCACGAGTTGTGCGGAGGGCGGTGGGTCGCGGTAGGCGGCGGAGGCTACGACATCTGGAGGGTGGTGCCCAGGGCGTGGGCCGCGCTGTGGGCGGTCCTCTCTGACCAGGAACTGCCCGGGGAGATGCCCGACGATCGGCTGGAGAAGTGGGGCGAAAAGAGTCCGGTGGGGATACCGCGCCTCACGCGCGACGAGGTCGAAGATTACCCGCCCATCGAGCGTGCCCAGCAGATAGCAGACCGCAACCGCTGGACTGTCGAAGGGCTCCTCGAGAAGGCGCTCCCGCTCATCCACTGAGTATCCGAGGACCATGTGATCCGGACGCCGTGGATCCGCTGCCCCTACCGAGCTCTACACTCGGACGAAGTATTAAATCTCCTCTGCTGTTCTGTGGGTCCGAGGGTGATACTTCAGGTTCCGCACGTGGAACTGGTACGCAAGCGCGGCGCCAGTCATCCTTCACAAACTCGCGCACTAGCAGACGGTCTGTGGCAAGTACCGCCATCGGAACTGGCTAGAAGAATTTGGCAGCGCCTAAAAGGACGAAGGCATTCGGCGAGCGCAAACCCGTCTCAAGGTCACGCGCTCGTCGTCCGAAGGTGGACGCCCCAACGTAGGTTGTCTCAAGGAGCGCAGGATAACCCCTCGCCTACTGTCTCCTGAATATGTATAGCCATCGAACTTCCGAGAACAGATGGAAGAAGCAACGAAGCCCCCCGAGCTCTAGGCGTTAGCTCATTAGTATTAAGAGACTTTTACCGAACTGTCACGGTCAGCTAAAGCTCTGTGGCGACAATGTTTACATCAAGCTAACTAGAGGAGGTGTTTTGGGCACAGCAGAGAAAACCTACTTAGGAGGCGCCCTATCGTACATCCTGATCTCGCGCTCTACTGTATACAAGCGGCAGGCGGGAGACGGGTATCTTCGTTGGCCCCGAGGCTCCGAAAGTCATTAACCTGGGGAAAACCTTTGTCAAGCACCATAAAGACTAGCATCTCTTGAACACACAGAGGACCGGCCGGGGTGTGGCAGCTTCGGCGTTCTTCTACGCCCTCACACCCTCTCGATTAGAGGACACTTTTTGTTCCCTATACGGGATTAGGCTGGGGCGAGAGTACCGAACTTGTTGAAAGGAGCAGCACCCTCATGTTCGCAGGTAAAACCTCCCGAATAGTTACTGCATTGTGCGCGTTGATAGGCATGGTAGCCTTCGTCAGTATCGGTGTTCTGACTTTAACAGGTGGCTCGGAGTACATAGAGTTCGCGCTGGCAATGGTCTTCTTCGTGTCGTTTTTAGTTGGAGCTTACTGGTGGATCGTATTGGGTCCGGGCCGCTACCTTTAGACGACCTCGAGAAGAGGCCCCATTATAGTTGTTGTGTGATAAGCACAAGCAGGAATAGATCGTCCATAGTTATAAGGCGGGAGCATAACTATCAAGCTGCTCAACTAGGAAAAGAGTATCCCGTCTTCGGAGACAGGAAAGCAACCAATTGAGTCCTAATAGCTGTAACGCTACAAAGCTCGACGATACTATCTGTGTGAAGCAAATATTCTACCTGTAGAGTGCTGTCGTCCAGCTGTCTGAGGCCCAAGAGGACAGGTAAAGGAGGAACACCTCATGCCCCTAAGTGAACCGCAACAACAGCGCCTTGAGAACTGGATGCACACGAAGGCGATCGTACAGTGCCCGGTTTGCGG
>DATHAB010000081.1:0-5890 GCA_035296885.1 Rubrobacteraceae bacterium | reverse complement strand
GCTGGGCTAAGCCTAGCGAGCCTCGGGTGCGAAGGCCAGTTGTGGTGGTCCTGGATAACGCGCCGTTGCACAAGGCTAGGATGGTCGGAGACGCGCGAGCAGGGTAGGAGACGAAGGAGCTCGTGCTGTATCACCTGCCGGCTTACTGCCCGCGGTTTGAACCTTATCTACGGGGTGTGGCGCAGGCTCTCAAGGTCTTCCTCATGCCTGGAAGGCGCCTCACAGCCTCATGAGCTGAGCTCAAGCGGGCGGTCCTGAGTGCCTTGCGGCGTCTACTAAGAGCCGTGGAGCTTTAGTGTTAGCTTGGTAGGTGGTAGGTACTAGCCCACCTCGAAAGGGACCTGCGAAGAAGCTTAGCTCTCTCCAAAAGCGCTCTTCAGAGTTCGGACACAGTAGTCTTGGGTGCCTGCAGTACCGCTTCTAGGATTGGGGCAGCGGAGCCCCTTACGGGATCCGCAGTAGGAAGCCCGGTCTTGTCGGTGACAGCGGCGACGAACCCCTCCGCCTCGCTATCGTCGAGGCCTTTGGTGTTGACGCTCACGGCAACCGCCGGCGCCGGCTTGACGAGGGCAGCAACTCCTTCGTAGAGACGTGAGATCCAGGCGATGTCCGGGCGGGGGACACCGGCATAAATACTCTCGTCCAAAGCGTCGGCGCATAGTATAAGGCAGTCCGGACAAGAACCGTGCAGTAGGGCCGTTGTAACCCCGGAGTAAGCCGGATGAGCCAGCGAGCCCTGACCTTCGACCAGAATCAGGTCCGCTTCACTTTTGGCGGCCTTTAGGACTAGTTGTTCGGAGGCCCCGGCAGCGAAGTCCGACACCACCGCATCTATGCAAATCCCCCACCCAGCGATGACGATGCCAGTCTGGCCGGTCGGGACGAACTCGGCAGCTATACCCCTCTCTCGGGCGGCGCGTTCGATCTCGAGTACAGTCGTCATCTTGCCGATGGCGCTGCTGGTTCCGACCGTGAGGGCGACCCTTGGTTCCACGTCAAAGCCAGCCCCAGAGAAAAGCGGCACGTTTTGAGGCGGCTCGCGTACATCCCAGACCTTCGCCCCAAGAAACATCGGTGCGAGTCGCTGGTGGAGACCGCTGACGATCTCGAGTCCGGCTTCGGCAGCCTCCCGCAAAACCGCTATCCACGCCTCCGGCAGCTGCCCTCCGGCTGGGGCTATCCCAACGAGGATCGAGGTCGGCGAGTACTCAAGCGCCTCCCGGAGCGTGCCGACGATCGGGGCGTCGCGCTGGAGGTTCGGCATCACCTCGAGGACACACTGTCCGGCCAAAGTCGAGTCTATAACGGCGACGACCTCCGCGTCCTCACGGCCGTAAGCTATAAGCCCATGGGCGGTCTTGGCGTTGCGATCCTTGAAACGCTCCTCGGCAAGTACGGCGTACCGGCGTGACGAGGCTTCTACCATCATCCTCGCGGCTCCACGCCGAGGCCAGGTTCTGAGGGGAGCCGGATGTGGCCGTTTTCGTAGACAATGCCTTGAAAGGGATCGTCGGCGAGTAGCATGGCACCGTCGAGGTCCACGAAGTCCACGAGCCCCGTGAGCTGGGCTGCCGCAGCTATGCCCAAAGAGGTCTCGACCATGCAACCGAGCATTACGAGCATCCCGTGAGCGCGGGCGGTATAGATCATGCGTAGCGCCCGGCGGATGCCGCCGCACTTGGCGAGCTTGACGTTTACCCCGCTCACGCATCCCTGGAGCCGGGGCACGTCCCAAGCGTTCACCGCGCTCTCGTCGGCGACAACCGGCAGGGGCCTAGCGGCCTCGGTCGCCCCGCGCAGTGCCTCGGGACCCGCCGCGCTCGGGACAGGCTGCTCGATGAGGCGCACTGCGCCTATGTACTTGAGCTCGCGCGCGACCTCGGGCGCTTCTTTGGGGGAAAAAGCCTCGTTCGCGTCTACCCAAACCACCGCGTCCGAGATCTCCGAGACCGCCCGGACCGTCTCAAGATCCTCCTCACTCCCCACCTTCATTTTGAGTATAGGAAACCTCTGGAGCTTCTTTGCCTCCGCAACGGTCTCCTCGAGCTCCGCTATCGCTAAAGTGTAGGCGCTCACGGGCTCAGGGCGGGAGAGACCGAGGAGTCTGTAGACAGGTATACCAAGCCTCTTTGCAGCGAGATCGTGCACCGCAGCGTCGAGGGCTGCTAAAGCCGCCGGGGGTAAAAAATCGTTCTCGTCGAGGGTACCCTCTATGTCCCAGGCGTCGCTTATCTTTATGCATCCGAGAACGTCTACCATACCTGCGGCGTCCCCTCTATAGTAGTAACTCGTAGGAGCGGCCTCACCGCGGCCCGCAACTCCCCCTTCTTCGAGCGTCAGGACGATGCGCTCAAAGGCGTCCGAGGAGCCGCGGGCGATGGCAAAGGGGCGTTTGGTGCGCACCGTCAGCCTCTCGACCCTGATCTCCACGCGCCGCTCCTTCCCCCAAATCGTAAATTCTTGCACCCGCTATGACGCATTGTAGCGCGGCGGCGAGAAGAGTGGTTCGAGGCACGTCTGTGTTCGATGCGACAGACGATGTAGACTAAAGATGGAGGGTTTATACTGCAGACGGAGGCACGAGAGCCGGAGGTTAGTGTGCTTTGAGCGCGAGCGCGGTACTCACAGCGGAAGTCTTGATCGTCGAGGACGACGCGGTGATTTTAGATACCCTGGCGTACAACCTGACCCGTCAGGGCTTTGGGGTGCAGAAGGCCATGAGCGGAGCCGAGGCCCTGAAGCTGGCTCGCCAGTACCGGCCGGACCTCATCTTGCTCGACGTTATGCTCCCCGGAGAGTCCGGGATACAGGTATGCGAGAGGATCCGTGAAGAGGACCGGGAGGTCGTGATCGTCATGGTCACTGCCAAGGACGCCGAGGAGGACAAGGTCAGGGGGTTCGAGGCTGGAGCCGACGACTACGTGACTAAGCCGTTCGGGATGAAGGAGCTCGTGGCGCGCATCAACGCCAACCTCAAGCGAAGCGTGGCCTCGTTAGGCACGCGCGGCAAGATCCTTGAGTCCGGCGATCTCTGGCTCGACACGAAGAACTTTACCGCCCGCGTAAAGGACGAGCCGTTGAACCTCAGGCTCAAGGAGTTCGAGCTCTTGATAGCTCTGGCCGCCCGTCCCGACGAGCTCAAAAGTAGGGAGGAGCTCGCGAAAGAGGTGTGGGGGCATGCAGGCGTGGGCTCCTCGCGCACTATAGACGTACACATCCGGCGTATCCGGGCGGCTTTGGCGGAGAAGAGCAACTACGAGTACATCCACACCGCCCGAGGCCTGGGCTACCGCTTCGAAGCACGTCCGAAGAGCGCCGGGGACGGCGAGGGAGCACCCGACACAGGGCGGGCAGAGCCGCGCGAGTAGCAGAGCAAGATGCTTGAGCAGCACGAAGAGCCTGGCCCCGGGGAGGCCGGTACAGCGAGTCTCGTCGAGCTAAAGCGGGTCAACAAGATTCGGCGGGACTTTATCGCGAACGTCTCCCACGAGCTAAAGACCCCGGCGACGAGCCTCAAGCTTCTGGCCGAAAGTCTGGTCGAGGTCTTGGAGGAAGATCCGGAAGGCGCGCGCTTTTTCGCCGAGCAGCTCAAGAACGAGACGGACAGGCTCGCCCAGCTGATCACGGACCTCCTGGACCTGGCGCGCCTGGAGAGCGAGGAGGGGATCCAGAACCCCGTGCCCGTAGACGTAAGAAGCGTCCTGATGGTCGTGCTCGCCCGCCTCCGCCCCGCAGCTCGACACAAAAACATCACCCTCTTCTGGAAGCGCTTCGGCAGCGCTACCTCTTACACTATCCAGGGGGACGAGACGCAGCTCATCTCCATGTTCGCCAACCTTGTAGATAATGCTGTGAAGTACACACCAGCCGGCCGAGAGGTGGAGGTTACCGGCGAATCGGACAATAACGAGGTCATCGTGCGCGTCTCGGACACGGGTATAGGTATCCCGGAGGAGAACCTCGGCCGCATCTTCGAGCGCTTTTACCGTGTAGACAAAGCTCGCTCCAAAGAGACCGGCGGAACGGGTTTGGGATTGAGCATCGTGCGGCACGTCGCCGAGAACCACGGTGGCCGCGTCGCCGTTGAGAGCACCCTGGGCGAAGGCTCTACCTTTACGGTTTGCCTCCCACGCTGCTAGAGCACCGGGCTTCTACTCTCCCGCAAGCGTGGCGCAGTAAGGAGGCTATGCTAACCTGGGATAACAAGCTATAGGGAGAAGGTTCTTAAACGATGAGCAAAGGCAAGCTCTCTGCACTCTTACTTACCGTACTGGTTCTCAACCTGGGCGCGGGCGCCTGTGGCGCCCCCTCTCAGGGCCCCACGGACCAGCGCCCTGCTGAAAGCCAGGGCCCTGCCCAACAAGATGCAACAGAGAAGAACGAGCAGCCATCGGAAAAGGAAAAAGACCAGTAAGTTATCCCAAAGGTCCCAACAAGCACCGCTCTAGCCGCTTTTCGGACGGGTTCTTTGCCGCCGTGCGTACCGGGAACATCCTAGAGCGCCTCTGCTTTTTGTCCGTTTAGCAAACTTTAACCCACCATTTGCACTCCTGTAGCATGGGCCGCCAGCCCTTCCTTTATGGTGGGGCGGTGCTATCGCGGGGTGCGAAGCGGTAGGTATCCTGCGCTTTTGCTCTCCTGCTCGCGCAGAACACTGGGGCCAGCGTGCTTCTCTTGCAAGGCCGAAGAAGAAAGGAGTTAGGCGTAGGGATAGCGCGAAAAACAGCGTTCACCCTTAGCATTTTGTTGATATTAGGAAGCTCGCTGGTCATTACGCTGCACGCGCTCGGGTATATTTGTAGGTGACAACTTACCACGATCCTCCATGTTGGCAGCAAAGTGGCACAAAAGTCGGAGTTTACATACATTTAGCATAAAGTTTTCCGGTAGTTAACCTGAGAATTCAACCCCACCTTTATACTCTTGCTGACAGTTAGGAAGAAATGTAGCGGTCTTCGCTACAAGAAAGAGAGGAGGTTGATGATGTTAGTGGTCGAGTGCGTCCAGGGGCGTTACGAGGCCCAGGATGTGCCGTTTGGCAAGGTTTACACGTGGCGCTCGGGACAAGTCATTCTCGAGTGTGACTGTGGTGAGAGGTTGACTATTAACAGCTTCGCAACGATCTGCGAGTGCGGCCTGGACCACGCAGCCACGATAAGAGAAGAGTTGGACACCGCCAGTCGGTCGGAAGACGAAGCCCTTTACCCCTGGCGCTACTTTAGGAGCCGTGAAGATGCCGGTATACCTTATTGAAAGAGCTCTGAATTTCTGGGTTCTCAAGAACCTAGATAACCCGATCGCCTCATGTACGGGCATAGAGCTAAACAACGTGCAGGGGCTCGCGAGAGAGAAGGAAAATAGGAGGGAAGTCGACATCGTCGGCAACGATGCTGGCGCCGACTTAGGTAGCCCTGCCCCCGCCATGACGCAGCCGGGTAGCGTCTCTCCCGTCTAGAATTCTGAGCGCGCCGATCTTTAGCAGGCGAAGCGATGTCGCCGGCAACGTCCGCCTTTCTCATTCATCGCATTCTTTAGATATCCACTAGAGTCAGGGTGCAGCGAGAGATGGATACTAGCTTTTCGTCTTCGTCGTGGATCTTTATCTCCCAGACCTGAGAATTGCTGCCCTTGTGCACAGGGGTGCCGGTCGCGGTAACTGTACCCGAGCGTCTAGGTCTCAGGTGGCTGCCGTTGACCTCAGAGCCAAAGGCCGTCTTTCCGGGAGGGCTATTGAGATAGGCCCCGAGTCCGCCCACAGTCTCCGCCAAAAACAAGTTCAGCCCGCCATGCAGGTACCCGAGCGGCTGGTGATGCCTCTCGTCAACCGGCATGGTAGCCACCACCTTATCTGGATCTAACTCGACAAACTCGACGCCGAGATGCTTCAGGA
>DATHAB010000080.1:0-5910 GCA_035296885.1 Rubrobacteraceae bacterium | reverse complement strand
ACCATTACGAGGTTCACGTACAGGAGGTTCGAGGTGAAGCTACCAGCGCCGGTCTCCGAGCCCGTCAGCCTCTCGTAAGGGCTGGCTGCGCCCGGGAGCCCCTCCGGCCGGTAGGCAGACTTCATGAAGTAGGCTATCGCGAAGCCGGCGAACGGCTGGAGTAGCAGGAAGACCGTTCCCCAGATCACCCCCATCGAACCGGCCCAATCGTAGAAAGCCTTGTTCTCGGGGCTCTTGGATCTTGTGTACATAAAGCCCGCCCACGCGGCGATGGCGAAGGCCGGCCAGGAGAGGTTGCCGAAGGTCCGGTGCAGGTCCATCGGAACGGATGTCCCACTGAATAGGTTGCTGAGCGCCGCAAGAGGACTGCTTATGCCACCACCCTGGATCCCCTGACCGGCGACCTCGCCACCCGTTAACATGAACTGATCTATCCCAGATAGTATTACCTGCCACAGTATGATAAAGAACGCTGCAGCGAGCCCGGCCGCGATGTTTATGGGATGGGCCCGGTTCTTCGCCCTGTAGTAGTGAACGTAGAACAACCAGACGGTGAGCAACATGGCGGTCATGGCGAGCACGGGGAAGAACCAGAAGAAGTGGGTGAACAGCGCCGCGGTTACCCTGGGGTAGAATCCCACGAGAAGCACCAAGAACATAACCGCCCACGTGGCGCCGACGCTGAAGGTCAGCACGTTGAAACGGGCCATCGAGTGGGCGAGACGCTCGAATCGGGGGTTTCCCGTGCGCACCGACCAGATCTGAAACAACGGGGAGCCTACGGCATATCCCACGAACAGCGTCGCGAAGAATATATGGATGAGCATTACTACGCCCACGAGCCCCCGGGTACCAAAGTAAGGGAATTCGATGCTCGGCAGCTCGAAACCCTGGAGGATCAAGTAAGACAAATTTATCGCCGCAAAGTTCATCTCCAACCCCTAGCTCTAGGCTTCCTGTGCGCCCGCCACGCGCTCCTCCTCGCTTTCCTCTTCTCCTGCCCAGTGCAGTATAGCCCCGCTTACCGGTTGGGGCTCCAGCCGCCGCTCGATCACGTAAAAGTCTGCCCCTTGCCTCCGCAGAGCCTCCCAGATGGGCCTAAGGGTACCCCGATTGGTGGTGTTGGCGAAGACAAGGACCCTGCCCTGCTCGAATTCGTCATTCCAGAGCTGCGAATCGTCTGCGGGCGCCTCCATATCCATGAGGATCGGATCTACCCCCACCCTGGTAAAAACTGAGGTGGCAAGGATCGCGGCCACGGCTATAAAGAACATGAAGGCCATCACGCCGATACCAGGAGTAGTGAACGCGAAGAAAAGCGCTGTGATGGCAAAGACCACGGCGAACCCTATAGGGATCTCGAATCCCCGGGCGTTGTCGGGGACGACGATGTAGCGCGTCCCCTTTGGGAACGGCTCCGGTTCATCGGGGTCCGTGCGCTTCAAGACCACCGTGAGATCCTCGCCGCTTACCCCGAGCTCTCTTAAGTCCGAGACGGCTTGGTTAAGCTCAACACCATCGTCTACGACCCCGACCACGGTATACTCGGAGCCCTGGTTCGGAGTCGTCTCTCTCAGTTCGCTCAACGTAACACCACCATCCCCACAAAAGTGCACGCCCGTACGTACTATACACTGATGAAGGCGGTCATGTGTGATCGACACCACCAGCCGAGTCCCTTTCCCACAAGCACTTATTCTTTGGACACCCATACCTGCACCGGCGCCCCGAAGAAGTGGTTGATGAAGCCCGCTCACCGCGAGGGCGAGCAGCATCGCCCCCGGCCACTCGTCGATTACATGACGCTTGGATCACCTTCAACTCTTCGGAAGCCATTTGTAAAACAGGTTTTAGCCATTCAGTTCTCATCGAGTTCCCACTGTTGGATATTGGGCATCCTTCCTTTAGAATCTCGAATCATCTCTAGGACACGATCCTTGCGATGTATCACGAATTCCGCTACCACAATACACTCCTCAGCAGTAATGCCGTCTATATGTACGACAATCCGACAAAGGTCTCGAATCAAAAGATGTATAGGTTTCGTATTTTGCACGGGTAGTTTGTGGTTTTTACGGGTATGAGTTTTGTTGTGTCGCGGGTGCACGCCCGTCAGATGTTAGCACCGAGGGATGGTCCGGCACCGGCAGAGTCAAGACTATTAGGCAGTAGACAGGGAGCGTTCGAGAGGATGGTGACGACGTACGCGCAGGTAGCGGGCACAGTGCTGATCCTGCCCGGCGTAGCGGGGTCGCTGCCGGGCGAGGAGCGGTTGCCTGGTCTTTCGAGCCTCGACCCTTTGGAAGAAGTGGGCCTGGCCTCAAGCGGTTTACTGATCTACACCGCACCCTGGCTGCCGGAAGCCGACCGGGGCGCCGCCAACCTCTGCGCCTGATGGCCGGTAGTGCCTCGTTGAGCGTCGTGATCCCCACCTTAAACGAGGAGCGCCACGTCGGCTCGCTCCTCTCTGACGTGTTTAACCAGACGAGAAAGGCGGACGAGGTGATAGTCGTCGACGCAGGCTCTGAAGACAACACCATCTCGGTAGTGAAGCAGTTCCCCGGCGTTACTTTGCTGGCCGGCTCTCCCCCCGTAGCGGTGGGGAGGAACCTGGGCGGGAAAAGCGCTCAGGGAGACGTTCTGATCTTCCTCGACGCCGACGTTAGGGTCTCCCACGACTTCTTCGAGGATCTTCTCGAAGCGTTCGAGGATAGGCGTCTGGACGTCGCGTGTCCCTTGTATGTGCCCTATCGCTCGACGCTGGCTATAAGAGGCGTTCACGCTATTTTTAACCAGGTCTTGAAAGCCTCCGAGAAGCTTATGCCCTCCGGCGCAGGACACTGCCTCGTGGTGAAAGGTGAAATCTTCCGGGAGAGCCGGGGGTTCGATCCCACCCTCAAGTTCGACGACTTAGAGCTGATCCGTCGCCTCTCTAAAGGCCACCGCTTCGGCATCGTCTCAGAGCGGGTCTACGTCTCCGACCGGCGCTATAAGGAGCACGGCGTCTCGAAGATGGTCTTGACATACCTACTTATGTCCCTCGTTTTCGTCTTGGGCAAGTACCGGTGGGCGAATTACATAGACTACGAGTTCGGCAACCACAAGCGATGACGTGGAGGAAGAACAAGGGCTGCTACAAGGTGCGCCAAAGTTGCATCAAAATGTGTAGAGCTTTCCCGCGCATCTTGGGGTTAAAAGGATACGACGCCAAAGGGGTTTAGCCTGCAGATACTTAGAGGCATCACCTCACTCTCAAGGATCGGACTCTTATGAGGAGACGGTCTTCTCCTTCTGGCCGGACAGCACCGCACGGACCTTCCCCGGTGAAGCGGCGCCGTAGTAAAGAACCTCCTCATCGGTAGCGATGGTCGGCACCCCGTGCACCCCGATGCGGCTCGCCTCTTCGCGCTTCGCCTGCAAGTCCTTGATACGGTCAAGTTCCCAGGCCGCCGCTATGGCCGAGTCCTCGTCGAGGCCCGCCTCTCTCACCACCTCGCGCAGCATCTCCTCATCACCGAGGTTTAGCCCCTCTATAAAGAACCCTCGGTGGGCGGCCTCGCGGTAAGCCCGGCCGCGCCCTTCTTCCTCGGCGAACGAGTGAAGCGCCAGGGCAAGCGTCGAGCGAGGCTGGAAGCAGGGGACGTGAATCTCGACTTCGTGCTCCAGCGCGAGCCCGTAGACGTGGTTATACCAGTGGTCGCGGATGTAGGTGCCGCGCGGCTCGGGCAGCTTTTTCGGAGCCGGCCTGAGCTCGAACGGCACCCACTCGATCTCCAAGGAGTCTTCGTCCTCCGCCTGCTCGACCTCGGGGGTGAGGATGTAGCTGTAAGGGCAGACGAAATCGAAGTAGTAGCGCAGAGCCGTCATCATAGATCCTCCTTCTTTAGCCGGTCGGTATTTTATCCGAAGCGTTGTACCCAGTTGCTTCTGCGTATAGCGGGTGGGCCTTCGTAGCTTTCGGGGATTACAACGCCCTCGCTCTCAACGAGTTGTAGTATGAGGCTAACCAGGAAGCGCCGTCTTTGTCAGAAACAAAACATAAAGTTCGCCGAAAGTTGGATCGGGAACTCCCCTTGGGGCGCAATACGCGTTGTTGAACTCGATCGGCCGAAAAAGCTTCCTTGAACTTTCTCCTGAACCCTAAGGAGCCCCAATCAGGGCAACCAACTTTAGGGCCGTCCGTAATAACGCCCGGCCGGTCTTCTTCTGAGTAAACAGTCCCGGGAGCACGAGATAGGCTATGATAGGAGTGGGGTTAGTGGAAACCAGGTGAGGTCCGGTGTAGATGGTGCGCCTCTCAGCAGGTGCGAGGTCGGACAAGGTATATCCGCCGCACCCGTGGTGTCAACGAAAAGAAGGGATTGGCCGTGCGCGTGGCGCTCTTCGTTACCTGCTTCAACGATACGCTCTTCCCCGAGACGGGTAGGGCGACGGTACAGATCCTGGAGCGTCTCGGACACGAGGTAGACTTCCCCCTGGAGCAGACCTGCTGCGGGCAGATGCACTTCAATACCGGCTACCAGCGCGAGGCGATACCTCTCGTCAGGCGCTTCGTCGAGGTCTTTAAAGGCTACGAGGCAGTTGTCTCACCCTCGGGTTCCTGCGTCGGTATGGTCCGTGATCTCTACCCGATGGCCGCGGAGCTCATCAGCGACAAACAACTCCTCTTCGAGGTCGAAGAGCTTAGCATCAGGGTCTTCGAGCTCTCCGAGTTTCTGGTCAACAGGCTCACGGAGACGGACGTAGGTGCCTTCTACCCGCACCGGGTCACCTACCACCCAACCTGCCACTCCTTGAGGATGCTAAAGGTAGGCGACGCACCCGTGCAGCTGCTCGAGAACGTGCGAGGCATAGATTTCGTCGAGCTGCCCGAGAAGGAGGAGTGCTGCGGCTTCGGGGGGACGTTCGCGGTCAAGAACGCTGATACCTCCATCGCGATGCTCTCTGATAAGCTCCGGCACATCCTCGACACCGAAGCGGAGGTCTGCACCGCCGGGGATAACTCGTGTCTGATGCACATTGGAGGTGGCCTTGAGCGCCTGAGGGCCGGGGTAAAGACCGTACATCTAGCCCAGATCCTGGCCTCGACCGAGGAGGATACAAGATGATGACAAATGGAGCACCAGACGCCTTTGCCCCTGGCAAGACTCCGACCTTCGAAGAGTCGGCAAAGACCTCTTTAGCCGACACCCAACTCAGGCACAACATCGGCAAGGCGACCCGCTCGATCCGGGAGAAAAGGGCAACCTCCGTGGAGGAGCTGCCCGACTGGGAGGAGCTCAGGGAGGCCGGCCGAGCCCTCAAGGAGCGCACCATGCGCCACCTCGACGAGTACCTCTTACAGGTCGAAGAGTCCGTAACAAGGGCCGGGGGGCGCGTTCACTGGGCGCGAAACGCCAGAGAAGCCAACGAGCTTGTGGCCGACATCGCCAAGAGTCACGGGGCAAGAGAGATCGTCAAGGTCAAGTCCATCGCCACCGAGGAGACCAAGCTCAACGAGTTCCTGAAGAAGGAGGGCATGGAGGTCTTCGAGACCGATCTCGCGGAGCTCATTATCCAGCTCGCAGGCGAGACCTCGTCACACATATTGGTGCCGGCGATACACAAGAACCGGGAGGAGATCCGGGAGATCTTCTTGCGCGAACTCGCCATAAACGAACTCTCCGACGAACCGGAAGACCTGACCAACGCCGCACGTCTGTATTTACGCGAGAAATTCCTCCACGCGAAGGTCGGGGTTAGCGGGGCGAACTTCGCCGTGGCTGAGACGGGGACGGTGTCTGTCGTCGAGTCAGAGGGGAACGGCCGGATGTGCGTCACGCTCCCGCCCGTGCTCGTGACGCTCATGGGCATAGAGAAGGTAGTCCCGACCTGGCAAGACTTCGAGGTTTTTATGCAACTCCTCCCCCG
>DATHAB010000079.1:0-7232 GCA_035296885.1 Rubrobacteraceae bacterium | reverse complement strand
CTTTGTCGTGGGCGTGGGCGAGCCCCGAAGAAACGTCGGCCCCGAGTTGCGCCAGTTTGGCATTCGAGAGGGGTCCGTTCGTATCTAACAGGTACTTGAGGTCCCCGCCAGGGACGTACTCCATGACGATATACGAGACCTCTCGCCCCTCGAACTCGCCTTCGCCCGCTCCGTACACCGGGACGATGTTCGGGTGAGAGAGCCTGGCGGCGGTCCGACCCTCGCGTCGGAAGCGCTCCCCGATATCCGTGCTGCCGTGACCGGGTCTGAGGATCTTGACGGCCACCGGCCGATCCAAGATCTCGTCCCTGCCGAGAAAGACCCGCGCCATGCCGCCCGCCCCGATCTCACGCTCGAGCACGAACCTTTGCGCGAACCTCGTCATATAACTGATTATAGTGGCTTTACAAAACGCCGGTACGGACGCCCGCGAGACGGGCTCTCTGGCGCTTCGGAAGGTTCAAGCGTTGTTCTCCACTAAGCGGTCCAGCTTCCACTCCCCATCCTCGTTGACGCACTCCCAGGTTCCCGAGACCAGCTTCGGTCCCCCGCTACGGGTCTCCCGGACTTGGAACCTGACCTTTGCCTTATCCCCCGAGAGCTCGGCGCTTGGCATCTGGACGAAGTACACGTACGAGAGCGTGCTCAATTGTTCTTTCTGCGCCCACCGCTCCGGGGGGCCCTCCTCGTCCTGAAAACGTCGAGAGAAGTATGGCCACACCTTATTAGGATCCTGGTACGAGGCCTGCACATACATGTCGAAGACCGCGTCCTCGGCTCTACTCGGAGGTGGGGCGGGCCTGGAGGCGACGGGGGCACTTGTGGTTTCTTCGGCGGGGGGTGCCGTGTCCTCCTGTGGTTGTACAGCGACTGGTTCGGCTTCCTCCCCCACGTTCCAGCCCAGTAGCGTGGGCGCGCCCAGAACAGCGACGAGGGCCAGCAGAAACAGCGCAGCCCCCGCGATAAGCGCCGGCCGCCGATTCCTTCCCTGACGGAAGGTTCGGCGGAAAGCCGGCGTCGGCATGAGCGGCGTGCGCTCCGAGGCTTGGGTTGAACCAGCCCGGTTCTTTAATCCCCGGACGACGGCTCCGAAGCCCCTCGCCGCGCCGGCGGCGCCCGCGAACCCGGCCTCCGCCAGGTTCTTGGTGGTCTCGCCGACCGTCGGCGGGGGCGTCACGGCGCCGGAAGCCAGGGCACTCGCCCGGAGCAATCGTTCTTGCAGGTTAGCAGCGTCCGGGCGGTCGGCGGGCTCCTTGGCGAGGCAGTTGAGGATGAGTGCCTCTAAGGGTCCGCTCAAGGTCGCCCCTCGCGCCTGGAGCGGGGGCGCAGGCTTAGTGAGCTGCTGGTTCGCCACTGCTATCGGGCCGCCGAAGAAGGGAGGCTCGCCAACTGCCGCTTCGTAGAGAGTGCACCCCAAAGAATAGACGTCGCTCTTCGGCGTGATCTCTTCCCCCCGCAACTGCTCGGGAGACGAATACGACGCGGTGCCGAGGTAGGAGCCCGTCCGGGTGGTGGCCTCCGTCATATCTAAAGCCCGGGCGATGCCGAAATCGGCCAGCTTCGGGCGCCCGTAATCATCTAGGAGTATGTTCTGGGGCTTTATATCGCGGTGGATGACACCCTTCCTGTGAGCGTGAGCGAGCCCAGAGGCGACGTCGGCCCCTATCCGCGTGAGCTCCTGCTCTTTAAGCGGTCCTTTCTCCTCCACGAGCTTCCCGAGGTCACCGCCGGGGACGTACTCCATGACGATGTACGAAATCTCGCGTCCCTCGAGCTCGTCCTCCCCGGCATCGTAGACCTGAACGATGTTGGGGTGCGAGAGACGAGCAGCGGTGCGACCCTCGCGCCTAAAGCGAGCGCCGACCTTGGGGTCCTCGAGGTCGCCCCTCAAGATCTTCACGGCCACGGGCCGATCCAAGACCTCGTCCCTGCCGAGGAAGATCACCGACATGCCGCCCGTGCCGATCTCGCGCTCGAGGATAAACCTCCCGCCTAAGCGGCTCACGGTCGGCCGTGTACCCTTCCGTCCGAGCCTAAACTACCTCTCGGCCCATGGCGCTCGCGAAGGGTTGCAAAGCTTGGCGAAGACCCAAGAGCGCCTCGACGGGGAGCGCCTGCTCGGCGTCGCAGAGGGCCTCCTGGGGCTCGTGGTGGGACTCCACAATCAAGCCGTCCGCCTCCGCCGCTACGCTCGCCTTGCTCAAAGGAACGACCAGGTCGCGCCTTCCCGCCGCGTGGGACGGGTCCACGATCACTGGCAGGTCCGTGAGCCTCTTCGCCACGATTACCGCCGAGAGGTCCAGCGTGAAGCGCGTGCTCGTCTCGAACGTGCGTATCCCGCGCTCGCAAAGGACCACGTTGTCCCCCCCGGCACTCGTTATGTACTCCGCTGCCAGGAGCCACTCCTCGACCGTCGCTGAGAAACCCCTCTTGAGGAGCACCCCATGGTCCGTACCCGCGATCGCAGCGCCGACACTCTTCAAAAGGGCGAAGTTCGCCATGTTGCGGGCCCCGATCTGGAGTATCTGAGCGTGCTCCATGACAAGCTCTATGTCGCCCGGGTCGAGGACCTCGGTGACAGCCTTGAGGCCTAGTTCTCCCGAGACCTCGGAGAGTATCTTCAGGCCCTCTTCCCCCAGGCCCTGAAAGGAATACGGGGAGGTACGAGGCTTGAAAGCACCTCCGCGCACGTACTCGTATCCGGCCTCTTTCACGGCCCTGGCGGAGGCGACGAACTGGTCGTAGCTCTCGACGGTGCAGGGGCCGGCGATGACTCGGAAGGAGTTGGGTCGTATCATGCCGTTCGTGGTCGAAACGTTGGTTTTGATGCTCTCCGAAATGCTCATAGCTACCTATAAAACTCTCCACGCTGGACTTCCAGATCCCGGATACGGTGCAGGATGATCTCGAAAATCTCACGCATCGAGGTGTCGTAGATGGGCCCCTCGTTCTCCTCAGCGACCCGGCGCAAAATCTCCTCCTCGCGCTTAGGGTCGAAGAGGGGCTTCCCCGCCTCGGCCTTTATCGCCACGATCTCCTGCACGATACGCGCCCGCTCGTTGAGGATGCGTATCAGCTCCTGGTCGACCTCGTCTACCCGACTTCTGAGCTCGTTTATCCTAGCATCCGTGCTCGCGCCTTCCATAGGGAGTGGATTCTATCCATAGGCGGAAGATAAGGCAAACATATTTAAAAAGATTAACACAAGAATCGACAACGCGACCACCAGCACGGCTAGATAAGGATAGTGTCTGGTAGGTTGTGGGTTGAGTAAGGAGGCATACTTGATCCCGAACGAGCGATTCGATCAAGACGTCAAACGCGACGTGGAGGCCCGGGTCCGAGAGGGTGTAAAGGCCGTCCTGGAGGAGGTCCTTCAGGAAGAGATGACCGAGCATCTGGAAGCCGGCTACCGGGAGCTCACCCCCACCAGGCGCGGCGAGCGTAACGGATACTACACCCGCAACTTGGTGACCCCTGCAGGTAAGATTGAGCGCCTTACGGTGCCGCGCGACCGCGAGGGCGAGTTCATCACGGAGCTCTTCGAACGCTACAAGAGGATGACCGGAGACGTCGAGGAGGCGATCCTCGAGATGTACCTCTCCGGGATCTCGGTGCGCAAGGTGGCGGGCATCACCGACGCTTTGAGTAAGGTGAGGATCGGCAAGGACGCCGTAAGCCGGATCGCCTCTCGCCTTGAAGGGCAGCAAAGGGACTGGCGGAAGCGCTCGCTTGAGGAGAAGCGCTATCCCTATCTCTACTTGGACGCCACCTACCTCAAGGTTCGCTGGGGGGCAAGCGTCGCCAACCTAGCCCTCCTGGCGTGTGTCGGAGTGGATGAGGAGGGCTTTAGGGAGGTCTTGGCGGTGGAGGTGGCCGCCTCAGAGAAGGGGGCGGCCTACGCCTCGCTGCTGCGAGGCCTCATCGACCGGGGCCTTTCAGGAGTGCGCCTGGTGGTCTCAGACGACCACGAGGGCATAAAGGCTGCGGTGGCCGGCGAGCTACCGGGTGTTAAGTGGCAGCGGTGCATCGTACATTTTGAGCGCAATGTGCTCGCTCATGTGCCGGCATCTTCGACGGCCGAGGTCGCCGAGGACCTTAAGGCGATCTTCAAGGTGAGACGCCAGAAGACCGCGCGGGCCTTGGCCGAGGAGTTCGTCGAGCTGCACGGGAAGCGTTTCCCGAAGGCCGTCTCCGTCTTCGAGGCGGGCATAGAGGACGCCCTGAGCTACCTGAGCTTCCCGGGAAGCCACCACGCCAGGATACGCTCGACGAACATGCTGGAGCGCTTGTTCAAGGAGGTGAAGAGGAGGACGAAGGTGGTTGGGGTCTTCCCAAACGAGAGAAGTGCGAGCACCTTAGCAACCGAGATAGCCTTGAGGAGCAGCGAGGAGTGGACGCTGAAGCGCTACCTCACCATGGACGCCCTCGAAGCGGTAGGAAAACCGAACCCACAACTGCGAGACATTGACTAGCTGTCGCCAACCTCGGCGTAGTCAAAAAGGAGAAAAACGATGACCAGGGAAGAAAAAATGAATACATACAGAACGACCGCGAGAGTCGTGGGGATGGTGTACCTCGCGGGGATGGTTGTAGGCATTGGGGGGAACGTACTCATTCTATCCATTCTTGATGCGCCGGATCGCCTTTCCGCGGTTTCCGCGAACAGCATGCTGCTTGCAATCGGCGCGGTGCTCTGGTTGATAGCCGTCGTTGGCGACGCCGCTCACGGGGTCCTGATGTTCCCGGTCCTGAGGCCGCACAACGAGCGCATAGCCGTCGGCTACCTCGGTTTCAGGATCGTCGACGCCGTCTTTATTGCCGTCATGGCTCTCTTAATACTAGTTCAAATACCGCTAGGTAGCGAGTACCTGAAAGCAGGATCATCCGATACGTCCTACCTTCAAGCCCTGAGCACTGTGTTCATGCAGGCGCAGCTTTATGCCTACCATTTCGGCATGATCGCTCTTGGGGTAGCTAGTTTGATGCTATGCTACACGCTCTACAGGGCGAAGTTGGTTCCGCGGCTTGTGGCCGTCTGGGGCCTCGTTGGGTACGCGACCATTCTTTGCGGGTCTGTGTTGGAAGTCTTGGGGTTCGATCTGCTTTTGATCCACGCGATTCCGGGCGGCCTGTGGGAGCTGTTCATAGGGGTGTGGCTTATTGTCAAAGGATTCAATCCATCTGCAATTGCTTCCGGGTCTGCCAAAATAGATATAAACGAGAGATAAAGTGAGTTTGTCTGCAGCATAAATGAGGAGCAGCGAGGAGTGGGCGCTCAGACGCTACCTCACGATGTGTGCTCTCGAAGGAACAGAGAAACCAAACCCACAATATTCAAGACATTGACTCGGCGTGATTGGCTCTTACTTCGAACGCCTTCGGATTGGCTCGTACCTAAGGACGGTAAATACTTTAGAAACCACGAGACGAAGGCGAGGTAACCCCCAAAGGGGTAGCGACGGGTGAGGTACTCGAATCGGCCCATCTACAAGAGGCGGCGTCGGATGGCGTTACTCATCGTCGTGCTACTTGTCCTTCTCCTTCTGGTGGTGCTGTTCCTAATCGGCCTCAGAGCGGGAGAGACGGGTGGCGAGCAGATAGAGCAAGTCGAAGCTCCGACCGTCGAGCAGGCCCCGGAGGTGATAGACGAACAGACGACCGCCGAGGAGGCCGTTGAGTAAGAGGACATCTGGCCTCGACATAACCTCCACGTCGGGGAGGCCAAAGTGACATTGGCCTGGACCTTATGATCGAACAGGAAAGGCGAGGCGACGGGCGCTAAGGAGCAGATTGCCTCATAGAACGAACTTCTGGGCGATTATGGCCATAAGTACATCTTCACAATGTACCTCTCCTGTGGGTAGCCTAATATTCTTACTTAGTGGGCTTACTTGGAGATGATGCTTTGGATGGTCTGCTTGTTCCCACTCTTCCATGTCGTAGCGCAAAAAACAGTTTTCTGCGTCAGTCCTCTGATAGTGATACTTGTAGCTCAAGATGCAGTTATCTTTCTTTGACCACTTCTCGTAGAGAACAAGAAAGGAGTGATCGCGAAAGACTATTCCCCGTGGCTTGTCATCGGGTTTAACGAATGTGAGGCCTGGCGTCTTGATTACAAAGTTGCCTCGCCCATCTTCTCCAGGGTGTATCTCTACACTTTTACTTCTTAGCTTTTCCTGAAAAGCTTCCTGTTGGAGGATAGCCCTGATTGCTGCTATCCGCTCGCCGTACGAACTTTGGGGCAAAGACGGTTACATCCTGCGCTGGAGGTGGCGCTCGACGTCGAGCAAGGTTAGCCATACATCGCCATCTTCAACCTCGCGAGCCCACTCTTCGCCACTTTCCCAGGCCTGGCGAAACTCCTCAGAGGTCTTTCCGTTCTCTGCTTCGAATGCTTTTATATCTTCTCTGGTCGCTGTAAGTGAGGGCTTGGGCCAGTCGTGGAAGAATACGTGGAGAGGCGCGTCTTCTACTGGAACCCAGCGGACGCTAAACGATTCCTGCGGTTCGGGGTTCGAAGCTAACCACTCCTTCATCTCTGATAACGGAGTATCGAGACGAGCCCCGGAGATGTGACGAATGCTCGGCCCGAGATCGACCCAAGTGTCGAAGATCTTAACCCTTTCTCCCGGGGAGGACATCCCCAAGGCACCCGATTCATTACCCTTTTGGCCGATGAGGTCTATGATGTTCTTGATTCCTTCTGGATCCATTGGAGTGGTGAAGTCAGTTATAGGCAGCGCAACCCACCCTCCGCGGATCACCTTGAGAATATAGTTTAGGTCTCTCAGGTCCTGTTCGTCTATCTTTGAAGGGTAGGCGAACTCAACTCCAGTTGCTTCACTGACCTCAGATAAAGCTGTTAAAAGACTCAACCTAGCTTTTGTTTCCTCTTTCTGAGCCGAGTCCCATGGCAAGGGTAAATCAACGAGTTCAAAACTTTCTTCTTGCGGTTCCAAGCGAGTCAGATACAAAGTTCCCTTGGAAGAAGAGAGCGTGAGCAAGAAGCGTGTGTAGTGGAGGGCTTTGCTCAGAGGTAGGCCCGCGTAGTGTACGTTAAGCTGGAGAAATACGCGTTGGTCCAAACGTGCTTCAAGGACGAACACTACCTCTGTTGCATCTCCGGTGGTGATACCAGAGCCTGATGTAGCCTCTGAGTAGGCGTGCATCGGTAGATCCAGTGAGATCGAGCCTTCCGAGGTCCCCACGGTAATCCGGTACAGCATTGG
>DATHAB010000078.1:0-10320 GCA_035296885.1 Rubrobacteraceae bacterium | reverse complement strand
CGGACGCGCGGAACCTGCCTCGCTCTTCGAGCGGCAGCTGGCGTTCGGCTACACGATGGAGGACTTGAGGATACTTCTCATCCCGCTGGCCACGGGCGGCAAGGAGCCGGACGGCTCGATGGGCACCGATACGCCGCTCGCGGTCCTCTCCGATCGGCCGCAGGTCCTTTTTTCGTACTTCAAACAGCTCTTCGCCCAGGTCACTAACCCGGCGATAGACCCCTTGCGCGAGGAGCTGGTGATGTCGCTGAACATGAGCTTGGGCCCCCAGCACAACCTCTTAGACGAGACGCCGGAGCACTGCCGCAGGATCCTGCTCGAAGGACCCATCCTGAGCGTCGCCGAGCTCGAGAAGATCCGCCAGCTCCGCTCCTGGCCGTTCTCCGCGGTCACGCTCTCGATGCTTTTCGCGGTATCGGAGGGGGAGAAGGGTCTTGAGTCGGCGCTCGATAGGCTGTGCGAGGAGGCCGAGAAGGCGGTGTTGAGTGGCTCGACGGTGCTCGTCTTGAGCGATAAGGGTGTCAGTACGGAGCAGGCTCCCATACCGAGCCTCTTGGCAACGGCCGCCGTCCACCACCACCTCGTCCGCAAGGGCCTCCGTACCCGAACGACGCTGGTGCTCGAGACCGCCGAGGCCCGGGAGGGGCATCACTTCGCCTTACTCGTCGGCTACGGCGCATCGGCGATCAACCCGTATCTGGCCTTCGAGACCATCGAGAACATGGTCGAAACCGGGCTGATCGGCGACGTTACGGTGGAGGATGCTCAGGAGAACTTCGTCAAAGGCATCGAGAAGGCGATCCTCAAGATCCTCTCAAAGATGGGCATCTCTACGCTGTTCTCCTACTGCGGGGCCCAGATCTTCGAGATCGTAGGGTTCGACAAAGAGCTCGTAGACAAGCACTTCACCCGCACGGCCTCGCGCGTTGGGGGTATTGGCCTCGAAGAGATCGCCCGGGAGACCCTGGAGCGCCACTGGCGGGCCTTCTCGGCTACCGAGGACGGTCCGGAGCAGATCGAGGTCGGGGGCGAATACCAGCTCCGGGCGCAGGGTGCGCCGCACCAGTGGAACCAGCATAGTATCCCGCCTCTTCAGCGGGCCGTAGCAACCAACAGTTTCGAGACCTACAAAGAGTACTCGGACCACTTCAACAACGAGAGCGCACGCCTCTTCACGCTGCGCGGCCTCTTCGACTTCGTACGGGTGGGGGAGCCCTTGCCCATAGAAGAGGTAGAGTCGGCAAAGGAGATAGTCAAGCGCTTCTCTACGGGTGCGATCTCGCTAGGCTCCATCTCCAAGGAAACGCACGAGACTCTGGCTATCGCCATGAACCGTATCAGCGGCAAGTCCAACACCGGCGAGGGTGGCGAAGAGTCTGACCGCTACACCCCCGACCCAAACGGAGACCTCAGGCGCAGCGCCATAAAGCAGGTGGCCAGCGCCCGTTTCGGGGTGACGACGGAGTACCTGGTCAACTCCGACCAGTTACAGATAAAGATAACCCAGGGCTCAAAGCCCGGCGAAGGCGGTCAGCTGCCGGGTCATAAGGTATCGGAGGACATAGCGAGGGTAAGGCACTCGACGCCGGGGGTAGCCCTTATCTCGCCGCCGCCCCACCACGACATCTACTCGATAGAGGATCTGGCGCAGCTCATCCACGACCTCAAAAACGCCAACCCCGGAGCGTGGGTAAGCGTGAAGCTCACCGCGGCGGACGGGGTCGGCACGGTCGCCGCAGGCGTTGCGAAGGCGAAGGCGGACCACATAACCATCGCCGGTCACGACGGCGGAACCGGGGCCTCTCCACTTTCCTCGATCAAGCACGCGGGGCTACCCTGGGAGCTCGGGCTCGCCGAGACGCAGCAGATCCTGGTGGAGAACGACCTGCGCGGCCAGGTGTCTTTGCAGGTCGACGGCCAGATGAAGACGGGCCGTGACGCCGTGGTTGCGGCGCTGTTGGGGGCAGAGGACTTTGCGTTCTCGACGGCGCCGCTGGTGGCACTGGGCTGCATCATGATGCGGGTGTGCCACCTGAACACCTGCCCCGTGGGGATCGCGACGCAAGACCCGGAGCTAAGGAAGAAGTTCGAGGGCACCCCGGAACACGTTATCAACTACTTCTTCTTCCTGGCCGAGGAGATACGGCAGTACATGGCCGAGCTTGGCTTCAGGAAGTTCGACGAAATGGTCGGCCGGGCGGACAAGCTCGTAGCGCGAGAGGCGACGAAGCACCGGAAGGCGAAGGGTATAGACCTCTTAGAGATACTGCACCGGCCGGAGGCCGCCGAGGACGTCGCTACTCGCAAGGCCGAGGAGCAGGACCACCACCTCGATAGGTCTTTAGATAACGAGCTGATCGAACGGTGCGAGCGTGCCCTCGAAAACAAGGAGACTGTCCGTTTCTCGATGCCTATAGACAACACGCGCCGCACGGTGGGCGGGATGCTCTCCGGTGAGATCGCGCGCCGCTACGGCGACGAGGGTCTGCCCGACGGTACGATCCGGATAGACTTTCAAGGCGTAGCCGGGCAATCCTTCGGCGCCTGGCTGACCAAGGGGATCACTTTCAACCTCGAAGGCACAACCAACGACTACGCCGGCAAGGGCCTCTCCGGAGGCCGGCTTGTCGTCTACCCGCCACCCGGGGCGGGCTACGTGCCGGAGGAGAGCATAGCAGTCGGTAACGTGGTTCTCTACGGTTCCACGGGGGGCGAGGCGTACATGAGGGGCTTTGCCGGGGAGCGGTTCGCGATCCGCAACTCTGGCTGTGAAACCGTGGTCGAGGGCATCGGGGACCACGGCTGCGAGTACATGACCGGGGGCGTGGTCGTCGTTTTGGGGCCGGTCGGCCGCAACTTCGCCGCGGGGATGAGCGGCGGTATCGCGTACGTCCTGGACGAAGAAAGTAACCTGGAGAAGCTCTACAACCCGGAGATGGTCGACCTCGAGGCGATGGAATCAGAGGAGAACGTCTCGCAGCTGCGCGATCTCATCGAGCGGCACCTCAACTGGACGGGGAGCAGGGCTGCCGAGCGGGTGCTCGAGAGCTGGGAGGAGATGCTGCCCAAGTTCGTCAAGGTTATGCCGAAGGACCTCAAGCGAGTCCTGAAGGAGAGCCAGGACTCCGAGTTGGAGGTGGTTTAGTGGGAGACCCGAAGGGATTTTTGAAGATCGGGCGAAAGCCTCCCCCGAAGCGCCGGGTCGAAGACCGGGTGCAGGACTACCGCCACGTTCACGAACACCTGACCGAGGACGAGCTCAGGAACCAGGCGGCTAGGTGCATGGACTGCGGGGTGCCTTTCTGCAACATCGGCTGTCCTCTGGGGAACCTCGTCCCGGACTGGAACGACCTGGTCTACCAAAGCGACTGGCGGAGGGCGATAGACCGCCTGCACGCGACGAACAACTTCCCGGAGTTCACGGGCTTGCTGTGCCCCGCGCCATGCGAGCCGGCGTGCGTCTTGACCATAAACGACGACCCCGTGACCATAAAGGAGATAGAGCTCTCGATCATCGACCGGGCCTTCGACGAGGGCTGGGTCGCCCCCAAGCCCCCACCGCCGGAGAAGAGAACCGGCAAGAAGGTGGCGGTCGTGGGGTCGGGTTGCGCGGGGCTCGCGGCGGCTCAGCAGCTTAACTGGGCGGGGCATTCGGTGGTCGTCTTCGAGAAGGACGACCTGGTAGGGGGTTTACTGCGCTACGGCATCCCGGACTACAAGATAGAGAAGTGGGTCATAGACAGGCGCATAGCCCTCATGGAGGAAGAGGGCATCGAGTTTCGGACCAATGCCCATGTTGGCCACGATCCCAGCACGGAGGAGCTCAAGCGGGACTACGACGCGATCATCCTCGCCGTCGGCGCCTTGGCCGGGCGGGACCTGGACGTCTCGGGCCGAGACCTCGGCGGTATCCACCTCGCGATGGAGTACTTGACTCAGCAGAACCGGCGGGTTGCGGGGTTGCCGGTGAACGAGCCGGAGATCACGGCCAAAGACAAGAAGGTGATAATCCTCGGCGGCGGCGACACGAGCGCCGACTGTTTGGGCAACGCCCACCGTGAGGGGGCGGAGTCCGTGCAGACCCTTACCCACGGCCCCAAGCCGCCGGAGAACCCCGACCGTTCCACCTGGCCCGATTGGCCGTTCATTCTCCACACCCATGCTCCCCACGAGGAGGGTGGCGAGCGCGAGTGGAACGTGGGCGTTACTGGGTTCTTTGGCGAGAACGGCCACGTAAAGCAGATGCACGCCGTAGAGACCGAGCGCAGCCCCGAGGGGGAGACCAATTATCTCGAGGGCACGGAATTCGAGATCGAGACCGACCTCGTCCTCCTGGCCATCGGCTTTGAAGGACCCGTGCGTGACAAGCTACTGGAGGACCTAAACTTAGGCTACAACGAGCGGGGCGCGATCAGGGCCGAGGACGACTTTGGCACTAGCGAACCCGGCATCTTCGTCGCTGGGGACGCCAAGAGGGGCGCGTCCTTGATCGTGTGGGCCATCGCTGAGGGCCGCAAAGCCGCCCGCCAGGCGGATATCTACCTCGCGGGCCGAAGCCTGCTTTCGAGCGTAGGGGACACAGGCCTGGGCTAGGAGCCCCCCTTGGGCTAAGGAGCCTCCCTGCTCAGCTCCTCAAGCCTCGAGAACCACAAAAGAAGAGTCTTCATAAGGGACCTGGTCAAACGCCTAGCTATCTCGAACTCCGCTTTTTTCGGAGTATTTTCCCCTTTACCGGTTTCTCCCGATGTCGCAGTAGACTCATGACCAAAGACACACCCGCTCATCCTTTCCATTTTTCGCCACTCGTCCGATGCTGAATAGCTCATAGGAAAGTAGGCTTTGTCGAGAGTAGTGGACCACCAGAAGAAAGGAGGCGGCCACAAAGCTAGCGCTAGACGTCTGGTACGAGCTGCGGGAGAAACTACGCGGGCAAGCGCAGCCGGTGTTTCATGACCGAGATCCGGACGGCTATATCCCGGACGGGACGCTGAGCGCGTCTTAGGAGCCAAGTGGGGCGAGGACAGTAGTAAAACGGGGCGGTAACGGTGGAAAGTGGTGATGGTGATGGTGAGCAAGGGAGAAACGCAATAGGGACCCTCAGACAAAGAGAGCAGGCATGGACGAAAGACCGATAGCGCAGGGCACCGGTGACCACGTAATCGCCGTCTACCCCGACCGGGTGGAACTCGTAGAAGGGGGGCAGAACCGGAGCAGCTTATCGGTAAGGCTCAAGGAGGTAACCGCCGTCTCGATCAAGGGCTTGATCAACTGTACCCTGACCCTCGAACTTAGGGATGGTCGCCGCCTCAACGTCGAAGGCATGGCCCTTCCCGATGTCCGGCGGGTCAAAGCCGCAATCGAGCGTCAGAAAAAAATGGCTACCTTTGTGAGCAGTCCTGGCTCAAGCAGCGACACGTGAACCTACGAATGAAGATAAAGCTCACTAAAACCGTCCGTGACTTCGGCGGAAGCCCCTTTCCAAAAGGCTCGGTGTTTGAGGCACGAATCGCTCGCGACGGGATGTTGGAGGTGGTCGGCGCCCAGCATCTGCCGCTCTACCCCCACGAGTGGGAGCTCGTGCTGACCGACGAGGACCTCGAGCGGTTGCTGGACGGGTAGCACGGACGCGCGGTGTCTTTACATGGTCTTCTGTATACAAGCGTTGTTCGCGTAGGCTGGGTAGGACTTGACACACCCCCTCGAAGAGAAGAGGTAACCTATGACCCGAGAAGAGATAGAGCGAGGCTTCGCTAGCACTGGGTGAGAGATGGCTGGCCGCAGCCACCGTATGATCGTGGGGACCGCCGGCAAGCTTTTGATACGGGCTCCTCAGTGGGTGTGGGGAAGCGATAACCCCGTGTTCGAGCTTGTCGACGGGCACACCGCCTGCTGGGTCCAGAAGATCCCGACCCCCTGTCATGCTGCGATGTTGCTTGAGGAGCACGCTAGGCCAAGGGAAGAAGAGCCAGGCAACCCGTATACTCGGTACGGATAGGGCTAGTCTACTTTTGGTCGGGTTCTACGTCACACGAGTGGAGCCTCTCCTCTCAAGAGCGTCTGCTGGATATTGCTAGACTTTGTCGGTCCTGCGACTATAGCGATATGTAACGAAGGTTTGGCCCGAGGGTGTTGGCGCACCCGCATTCAACAGTGTGCCGAAATTGGGGTGTGAGCCGGTTTATCCCAGGCTTCTAAGAACCTCGAAGCCCATCTGTCGTAAAGAGACGAGGTGCGCGTATTTGATGGGGAATACTTGACTTACGCCTTCTATCTCCCATCCGAAAGAACCGACTGCGCCGTCTGCCGCAAGCGTTTCGTACGCGCGGGTAAGTTTCTTGTCTACATGTGCCCCGCCGTCTTTGTTCGTCGCTGTCAATACGATATTCTTGCGACTGAGTCTGAATCCCTTTTCCTCTTCCTCTTTGGACTGCGCTGCTTTTCCTGCGGGGAATACGTACACTACTTGCTCCCACCACTCGCTAACTGGTACTAGCTCCATAATGGGGGTGTCGTCAAAACTAGGACCGTAACTACTTATACCGTTACAGTGTCTGTACTGTCCCATGCCAAAATACGTGATAGCACCTTCAGGTGCACCGTGGGTTGTGGACCATAACCTTATGCCGGTGGCGTTCAAATGCTTCAGTAGTGAGGCGGAACTTGCCGTGTTGTGAATTAGGGTTCTTAGTATTGAAGCTATCCGGATAGCTTCATCTACATGCCCCTCGTCGAACCACTGACAAGAGCGCTCTAGGAACCCAAGCTGTTTCTTTAGTTCCTTCTGGAACCTCTCCATTCCGTCCATCAATAGATTTTACGACTACGATGGGAGGAAGCTACATAGCATCCTTATTCGCGTGGCGGCAGTGCTCGCCAGTTACGGGCTGAAGGTTGCGTCCCCGATCAGGGCGTTTTGTACTCGTGGACAAGAGTACAAAATTTTTGGAAAGTCAAGCTTATACGGTAGGCCGTGTTCACTCGGCGAGCAGGGCTATACCATAAACGATGACCGTGGAAGCTCTACGAAGGCGCTCATGTGTAGGGTAACCGCGGGATGCAACGCGTTTTTGGAAAAAGAGCGAAGAAGACGAGAGGAGGCACGACTTTGGAGACAGCAGCCGAGCAGAACGTCTTGGAGCAGGCAAAAAACAACAACGTCAAATTCGTCCGGCTCTGGTTCACGGATATCTTGGGAATGCTGAAGAGCTTCTCGATTACCGTCGACGAGCTAGAGGACGCGCTAGAGGGTGGGATGGGCTTCGACGGGTCCTCTATCACGGGCTACCAGGACATCGAGGAGTCGGATATGATCGCCCTGCCCGACCCTTCGACCTGGCAGGTAATTCCCTGGAGCCCTGAAGAGAACCGCACGGCCCGGATGATCTGCAACGTCATGACCCCGGAAGGGGACAACTACGTCGGCGACCCGCGTCATGTCTTGCGCCTGGCACTGGAGCGGGCCAACGAGATGGGCTTCGACAACTTCTTCTGCGGCCCGGAGCTTGAGTTCTTCTACTTCAAGAATTCTGCCTCTCCGGAGCCGATTGACGAGGGCGGCTACTTCGATCTCACCACGCTCGACGCGGCGACGTCTTTGCGGCGAGAGACGATCTTCGCGCTTCAGGCCCTCGGTATCAACGTTGAGGTCTCGCACCACGAGGTCGCCCCCAGCCAGCACGAGATCGACCTTAGGTTCGACGGCGCCTTAGGGATGGCCGACAAGGTCCAGAGCTACAAGACGACCGTCAAGGAGATCGGGACCCGCCACGGCGTCTACGCCACCTTTATGCCCAAGCCGCTCGCAAACGAGAACGGCTCGGGGATGCACACGCACCAGAGCCTCTTTACCAACGGCAGCAACGCCTTCTTTGACGCGGAAGACGAGAACTACCTCTCAGACACAGCCAGGTCGTTTATCGCGGGCCAGCTCAGGCACGCGCGGGAGATCAGCATCGTCTTTGCCCAGTACGTGAACTCGTACAAGCGACTGGTCCCCGGCTACGAGGCGCCGGTCTACGTCGCCTGGAGTCGCAAGAACCGCTCGGCCCTGATAAGGGTTCCTGGCTTCCACCCGGGCCAGGAGAAGGCCACCCGGGCTGAGTTCCGCAGCCCGGACCCGTCGGCTAACATCTACCTATGCTTCGCGGCCCTCCTTCACGCCGGTCTCGAAGGTATCGAGAAGGGTTACGAGCTGCCCGAGCCGATGGAGCGCAACCTCTACGACCTCTCCGCCGACGAGCGGGAGAAGCTAGGCATCGAGACCCTGCCTGCCGACCTCGGCGAGGCGATCCGGGAGGCAGAGAACTCCGAGCTCCTGCAGAAGGCCTTGGGCGACCACGTCTACACCCGCCTCCTCAACGTCAAGCGTACGGAGTTCGAGGAGTACCGGCTGCAGGTCACGCCGTATGAGATCGAGAAGTTCCTGCCGATTCTTTAGCTAGTCAGCTAATCAACACTTCAGCCGGGCACTCTAGGGGAGTGGACCATAAGGTCTGCTCCCCTAAAACCTTGGCTCTTTGAAGCAGAAGGTTATACTCATGCAGTATACAAATACAACGCACGCCTAAGCTTCGCTTCTCCGCCACACTGGGCCACGAGCCGGAGCTCGAACTGGCGCTAGTCTAGCGGTTCTACCGCGTTCACGAGTGCGTCTTCGGCGCCCTGGCCTTAAAGAGTGAGCCAGTAGACTCGCGGCTGTAAACTTTGAGCGGCGAAGATGGAATTCGAGGAGCGTGCGCTTCCGCGAAACGTACGGCTCGCGCAGGCCTAGATATGGGGTGTTTATAGCCTGGTGTGGAGTTATCCACAACATGTTGTGGATAATAGGGATAAAACAGTGGATAAGTGGAATAGGTGTAACAAATCTTAAACGCTCCTTAACATCTTCTTCGCTTTGAGGATTCGCGGTGGAAAAGTTGCGTGGGGCCTTTACAATTAGAATAAGTAGACGGGAGAGATTACGAGGTGAGAAAGTGATAACCGAGGAGCGCGTAAGGGAGCAGCTCAGGAACGTTATAGACCCGGAGATCGGGATGGATCTCGTGGAACTCGGGCTGATCTACGACGTCGGCGTCCACGAAGAGGGGCGCCACGTCGACGTGACCTTCAGCTTGACGAGCCCTATGTGTCCGGTGGGGGATCTGATCCAGGAACAGGTCGAGACCGAAACCTTGAGCATCGAAGGCGTCGAGACCGTCAACGCCCAGCTTAGCTTCGAGCCAATGTGGAGCCCGGAGATGATGAGCCCCGCGGCGAAACTCTTCTTCGGACGCTAGTAGTAGAAGAGTAAGTATTGTGGGCGCCGGACCTGTGGTCCGGCGCCTTTTTATCCCCGTCGTGAACGTAAAGGGCCTGCTCTTGGACCTCGACGGGACGCTCTATACCGAGTACGGCCCGGTAGAAGGCGCCCGTGAAGCCCTGCTACGCCTACAAGCCGCTGGAATCTCCTACCGCTACGTCACGAACACCACTCGCAGGCCACGTCGGGAGGTCGTCGCCCGGCTCGTCGCCATGGATTTTCCAGCCCAAGAAGAACTGGTTTTCACCCCCGCCGTGGCCGCGAACGTCAGGCTGCACGGGCGTACTTGCTACCCTCTAGTAGCCGAGGCGCTCCTCGAAGACCTGGGCCGGCTACAGTTAGTATCGGAATCTCCTGAGTACGTTTTAGTAGGGGATCTCGGCGAGGGCTTTACCTACACGCGGCTAGACGCCGCGTTCCGGCGGCTGATGAGTGGGGCGGAGCTGGCCGCTTTGCAGAAGAACCGTTACTGGGAGAAAGAAGGGGAGCTCTCTTTAGACGCCGGGCCTTTCGTAGCCGCACTCGAGTACGCGAGCGGAAAATCGGCCGTCGTGGTCGGCAAGCCGGAGACGCCGTTCTTCGAAGCCGCTCTAGTAGAGCTGGGGTTGGATGCTTGGGAGGTCACGATGGTGGGCGACGACGCCGAGGCCGACGTGGCTGGTGCGCAAAGAGCGGGATTGCGGGGCGCGCAGGTCAAGACGGGGAAATACCGGGTGGGCCTACAGGCGGGTGGCGTAGAGCCCGATCTCGTCCTCGAAAGCGTCGCCGAGCTGCCGGAAGCTTTAGGGCTCTAGAAGGGGAGGAAATGTGAAGGTCACAGACATAAAAATTCGGACGAACGACCGCTACGAGTTCGTCTCGATCACGCGGGAGGTAAAGGAGGTCGTGCAGGAGTCAGGAGTCTCCGAGGGCGTCTGCGTCCTCTCTTCGACCCATACCACGGCTGCGGTCACGGTCAACGAGGACTACGATCCGGACGTGTCCCAGGATCTAGCCGCCGCATGCCAGGCTTTTATAGAGAC
>DATHAB010000077.1:0-5888 GCA_035296885.1 Rubrobacteraceae bacterium | reverse complement strand
AGCGGTGCGTGGTCTCCAGGAGACCTATGAGTTTCGTATCGACGATGAAGCATTCCACCTGCGGGTCAAAGACGGCGAAGTTGAAGCTCTGCAAGGATCTGCCGTGGATCCAGATCTTGTCGTAAGGGGTGGTACTCAGGCGTTTCTGGCCTTGGCCATGGGGCAGGTAGAACCAGTAGAGGCGCTAGATTCAGGAGAGATCCAGATTCAAGGAGAACAGGAAACCTGGGCACGATGCGTAGAGATACTTGGGCTATCCCTTACGCCAAATAAAAAGACGAAGCACCAGAACAACGATGCTTCAAAAACCTCTGAGAACAACTCAGCTAGAGGATTACTTGTGCCAAAGGGACGGGAGGGCTCCTGAACCCCAGCTGTTTTGCTTCGTTGCTCTTTGCCTGCAACAGGTAAGTTTTTGAAGTGAAGCCGAGGGGATTCGAACCCTTGACCTCTGCTGTGCAAACGCAGATAGTATTGCGGTTTTACGAGTGTTAAAAACTCTTGCAAATTAGCGTAAACACCATCTACGATCTCTCGAGCGTGCTCTTCCACGCTTGAAAGGGCGAGGCGTCGTACCGCCGAGGACAGAGCCGTCCGGAGATCTGCCCGAGACAGAACCGATAAGGCAAGACGCGCCGCCGACGGGAGCAGGAGGGGTAGCTACCTACTCCGGAAGAGGTCCCGCCCTAGATAAGCTCACTATGAACGTGGCGGCGGGAACGAACCTAACGGAGCAAGCCGCGCCGCATCTCCCTTCCTTTAAGGTCTCGCCAATTCTGGCCGCTGGGTACCACTCTGGGCTAGCAGAGCGCGAAATTTCAGTCCAACGTGGTTGGTTAATTCGACTTCAAGCGAAGTTGAGATGATCTCTCTCTAGGAGAGCGGCGCATCTGTTGGTTTGCTTGTCAGATTTGAACTAGCCTAGTCCTGAAGCGAAGCGTAGAGATAACTTGTAGCGAGTGAGCGGTGAGGGCGCCATTTTTCACCAACTAGATCCACCTCCTTAGGGGTAGGGAGTGTAGGCAATCCATAGGCTCTTTGTATTGCCTTACGTACACCCAGGTCTCCCGAGGGTAGAATGTCAGGCCTACCGAGGTCCACGAGCAGTACCATATCCGCCGACCAGCCCCCGATCCCTTTGACGGCTGTGAGCTGCTTTCGCACCTCGTCGTCTGTCAGCTCTGCGAGGCGCTCGAGTTCTATGTCACCGCGCTCGACGTGCTGAGCGAGGTCGCGTACGCAAGAAGCTTTCTGCCGCGAGAGGCCCGCCGCACGCAGCCGCTCCGGATCGATGGCCAAAAGCCTCGAAGGGGTAGGCTCTTCTTCGTCGAAGAGAGCGGCGAAGCGGCCGAGGATCGCGCTCGCGGCGCCAACGGAAATCTGCTGGCCAACGATCTGGCGCAGCAACGATCCAAAGAGCCCCGTGGCCGGCAGCTCCTGGCGCCAGGCGCGCTGCCAACCGTGAGGGTCAAGATCTGGCCAGGCGTCTATCAAGCGGAGCATGATGGGGTCGCTCGCGCGTAGCGCAGCACGCGCCGCCGCAAGGTACGCCTTCCTTGTGTCGTCCGTCGTCTTGTTCACCGTGCCTCCTCTTGGTTCTCGGCGAGGCGTTGTGTACTGGGTCTTGACGTCGGGCTTGTCTCCTCGCCGTCCTCTGTATGTTCAGCGTTTGCATCTCGTCTCAAGACCGACACTTCTCGGCCTCGCTATTATCCTTGTCTGCTTCCTACAGTCGAAGTGGCTGTTCAACAAAGAATACTTGACTAGCGCCAGGTTCATTTAGGATACCTCGATGAGGAATATACCGAACCTCAAAGTTCTGGTGCGTTTTTGAGAACAGCGCGCGCTCGTGTGGCATCCGCAGTTACACAACCGGCGGGTTTCTGTTCAGCGCCTAGGTCTCCGAAGGCTTACGAGAACTATGCTTTGAGCGGGTGGCCACATGTCAGAATGGCTAATAGCGGGTGAGAAAGGCACAATCGGCCTGAATCTACTCAGAACCCTGAATACGGGTTTCCGAGAACACCTCTTCTGAGCTTGTCCGAGAACTAGTGGGAGTGTGTCTCCACCATGCGTATTAGATGACACAATAGGGCGAAAAGGGGCAAAGAATCCCCATTTCGCTGACTCATGAGGCATCAGCTCGTGATCTCTCCGGACTTTTCAGACAGGTTCTCTAAAAACTGTCTGATAATTAACTAGTAACTTCTCACTGAGGTGTCTTTGGGCTCACAAAACAGCAAGATATAGCTTTTCGCTCCGCTTTGCGCGCTCACGGGACTTTGGTTTAGGCCTTGCCTGCATCTATCAGACAGTTTCTCTAAGCATTCCGGTGAATAGAGGGAACTCGCACTTTTTCTATATGAAACTCCCGTTCAAGACGAGGGTACCAGACAAAGAGAAGGACCGGGATCCTTACTCTCTTAGGGCTCCGGTCCCTTGCTATGCGCTAACTTCGCTGCTCGTCACAAAACAGGCGACAAAGAGTTACAATGCGTATAAGGGATGGCAGTTCATTCTCCCTCCGCCCTTGATACCAGGAGGTAAATACCGTGGCTAGACGAGGCGCAAGGGGCAAGAGAACCCTGTCGAAGCAGCGTACCTTAAACACCGACCATCCGGTCTTCGCTCGGTACCGAAAGATGCTTCCCAGACTTGAGGCGTTGGAGAGGAAGGGCGAAGAAGTACGGCGCAAGGCGAGGGCGAGAAGAAGGCAGACCTTGGGGTGAGCTCATAAGAAGGGCTGGGGTTGTCATCAAAGGCTCCGACTCTTCTTCTTGGTGCGCCGACTAAGCAGCTAAAAGCGGCTAGCGTGTAAGGAAGAGCAGACGGCTACCGGTTGTTTCCACTGCTTCCCCCCGCGCCGGACCTCCATGTAAGCAGCTTCGGTCATCGCTAGGGCACTACTGAACGCCCGCGATAGGCTCGTCTACCGTTAGTAGACGAGCCTATCGCGCCTTTGGTTACGCAAGATCACCCAACGACTCCAGAGTCGCCCAGCGCGTAAGGATGCCGGCCTCCTCCCAGGCCCACCGTCCATCCTCCTCCGGAACCTCAAAGGATGGCGCGCTTCTCAGCATCCCGTCAGTCCCCGCGGCAACCGTCCGTCCTACGATGAGCGCTTCCCCAGCTCCAACTGCCGCGAGACCATTGCGGTGCGAAACATGTCCGTCTCGCTCCTCTAGCCCCCCGATAAGAGGGGCCGCCCGGAGGTGTAAAGCCCCGGCATCTTCCCTCAGCACCTGTCGGAGGGCATACAAGACGAGCGCCGCGCGTCCAGCGGCGTAGTTCGCCACGGCGCCTGTAGCGGCTAGCAGGTCCCGGGCTTCTTCCGTATCCACCGGTGCAGCGGGTAGGTCAATCGGAGCGCCGAAGTCTCCACCAGAGGCTCTGGCAAGGATTCGCTCGCGGTGCCCAGCAATAGCAAGCCGGCCTAGGTCCTCGCTTCCCACCGAAACGGCCAGCGCGAGCGCTCCCCGGTCTAGCCCCAAACTCTCAGCTCCCTCGTAGTCCAAAAGCTCCGCTATCCGGAAGGCGTGCACCTTTCCCGGCCTCGTCCAGTCTCGCGCCCCCGCCGAAACAGAACGCCTACCTAAAACGTCGGCATCACCAGCCTCTTCTTGGGCGAAGAGCGAGAGATCCTCCTCTTCTATGAGCCCCTCCTCGGCAGCCCAGAGCGGGCCAAACTCTACGGCTCTACGCACCTCCGCCTCGCCGATATCCGGCAACGTGATCTCGGAGAGCTTGCGGGAGATCAGACGCCGCATCTCCTCGGGTAACTCATTGAGATTCTCGATCGGCACGCTGGCGACGATCAAGAGATCCCATGCCGGAGCACTCATAAGGTCCGGAGCTACGTGTGTCTCCGAGGCCGCAACCGAACCGAAGGTCCGTGCTTCGCGCGACGAGGCGGCGGCGTAGAGGGGGCTCGTCACCCCGGGGAGCTGGGCAGCGAGCCTTGTCCTCTCAAAGGCCCAATCGGCGACGGTGGAGTTGGGGGCGTAGAGCACGATCTCGGCTTCCTCACCCTCGCCTCGCCACTCGAAATCCGCTGCGTACTCGGCCATACGTGAGCCCGAGACTACTCTATAACTACGAGGGGATCGCCGGAGCGAACGGTCTTGCCGGCCTCGACGAGAACCTCTGAGACCACGCCGTCTTTTTTCGCCCGGATCTCGCTCTCCATCTTCATCGCCTCCAAGGTACACACCGGATCGTCGAGCGAAACCTCTTGCCCCTTCTCGACGAACACCTTCACGATCGTCCCCTGCATCGGCGCTGTTGTTGTACCCCCGGCGACAGCCGCCCCCCGCCCCCCCGCGCTCTCTCGCCGCCGTGCTGGGGCCTTTGTTACCTCTCGCGCGCTGATGTCACCCACCCCAGCCCCCTCAGCATACACCTTCACCTGGAAAAGCTTGCCGTTGACCTCGACCTCGACTTCCCGAGCGCCCTTCTCCGACGGCCCGTCCCCCCCATCCTCGACCGGTCGCGCCTCGATCTTCAACCTACCGAGTCGCTCCGCCACATACCCTGTCGTATACCTCCCCTCTACAAAGGCCTCGTCATCCAAGATAGCCTCGAAGAACGGCAGTGTAGTGGCGATGCCCTCGATTCTGAACTCCCGAAG
This sequence comes from Rubrobacteraceae bacterium, assembly GCA_035296885.1. Classification (GTDB taxonomy): domain Bacteria; phylum Actinomycetota; class Rubrobacteria; order Rubrobacterales; family Rubrobacteraceae; genus Rubrobacter_F. The sequence continues at coordinate 1,261 of DATHAB010000077.1, read as the reverse complement.
AGCCCGCCTGAGACGTCGTAGAGCGTCCCCCCGATCCACACCCCGAACGATGAGCTTGGCGAAGAGCGGGTCGTAGGTCTCCGGCACTACACTCGGTCCCCTTAAAGCCGAGTCCACCCGAACGCCTGGGCCACCCGGCTCCTCGTAAGTGCTCACGGTTCCCGGGTTCGGAACGAAGCCGTTCACGACGTCCTCGGCGTTTACGCGGGCCTCGATCGCGTGCCCCCGCCAGGCGACTTCCTCTTGGGAAAACGGGAGCTTTTCCCCAGCAGCGATGCGTATACCGGTCTGCACGATGTCTATCCCCGTGACCTCCTCGGTGACGGGGTGTTCGACCTGGACCCTGGTGTTCATCTCCAAAAAGTAAAACTCCTTGTCCTGCACCAAAAACTCCACCGTCCCGACATTGTCGTAGCCCACTGCTTCGGCAGCCAGGAGCGCCGTCCGCCCCATCGCCTCGCGCGTAGCAGGGTCTATCGCGGGGCTCGGACACTCCTCGAGGAGCTTCTGGTGTCTGCGCTGGATCGAGCAGTCCCGCTCGCCAAGGTGCACCGCGTTTCCGTGCTTGTCGCGAACTACCTGTATCTCTATATGCCGCGGGCTCGGCAGATACTTCTCCAGGTAAACCGACCCATTCCCGAAGTACGCCTCCCCCTCCCGGCTCGCTCTCGAGTAGGATTCCTCCGCCCCCAACGCGTTCTCAGCAACCGCGAACCCCTTGCCGCCGCCACCCGCCGAAGCCTTTACCGCCACCGGGTAGCCGTATGCTTCGGCAAAGGCGCTAACCTCGTCCGCTGATAAGATCGGCTCCTGCGTACCCGGGATAGTTGGCACCCCCGCTTCGGACATGATGTGCCGGCTCTTCACCTTGCTTCCCATCGCCTCTATAGCCTCTGGGTGAGGTCCGATCCAGCCTAGTCCAGCTTCCTCTACCGTCCGCGCAAAGACTGCACTCTCTGCCAAAAATCCGTACCCTGGATGCACCGCCTCGGCGCCCGAACGCTTCGCCACCCAGGTCAGCCTCTGCACGTTCAGGTAGCTCTCTGTCGCAGGTGCTGCACCTATGTGGTACGCCTCATCTGCGAGGCGCACGTGAAAAGACTCCCGGTCAACGTCCGAGTACACTGCCACGCTACCCACGCCCATCTCCCTTAGCGCCCGGACGATACGGACAGCGATCTCCCCGCGGTTCGCGACCAGGACCTTGTCAAACACCTAGACCATGCCTTCCCAGTTGGAGTAGGACCACAAGGAACCCTCC
>DATHAB010000076.1:0-12948 GCA_035296885.1 Rubrobacteraceae bacterium | reverse complement strand
CCAGACCGCTTCCAAAAACCTCACTTCTTTTGATGGTTGGTCCCCTAACAGCCTAGGCCAGAAACCCCTAGACCCCGTGCTGCTAGCTCTCATGAGCCTACTAAACGTTCTTGCTAAAGAGCTTGCGCCTAGCAGAGGGCGGGTTTTCCTCTATTCACGAGCGGCCTAGAAGGGAAATTGTCGGAAACTGAGCTTCCGGTATGGGAAATTCTCGGAAACTCAGAGGGTGTGAGAGCATAAAGGGCATAAAAAGAGGGCCGGGGCCGCTGTTTTAAGCCCTGGCCCTCCTTGCTTGTGTTTACTTAAGAACTAAAGAAGACGCTACCGCTCTGATTCTCGGAGTCACCGATGTTAAAGCTATTGCCATCACCGCCAGACCACCAACCCCAGTTGTCGTCATCATCGTCGTCAGACCACCACCAGTCGTCGCCAACGGAGACGAAGCCTTGCTGAGTGGTAAAGTCGCCAGTATTCGACTGTGCCGAAGCCGGGCCGGCACTGGCCATCATTAGAGCCATAAGCGTGTTGCTACAGTTCGCTACCGAGGTTGATCTGGGTGTTCAGCTGGATACCGGGTGTGTTGCTCTGCAGCTTCCTTAACCGAGCTAGCTCCTTTATCGCCGAAAGGTAGCGGCGCTGGGCGCTCTCTTGCCACCGAATCATGTGCTTGAGGTAGGACATAGGGACACGGTTCTTATTGTCGCGAAACAACTGGGCCGACATCAACACCTACGTCTTCATCACGCGCGTATTTATGTCCTCTCTAGCTTCTTACAAACTCTAACCGCCTATTCTCGTTGCTAGCTAAAAGTACTCGGAAGCACAGACCTTGTTTAGTAACTTTTGCCTTCGATCTTGATGGAGATATCCCACAAACCCTCGGTCTGCGCCGCCGCGTAGCAAAACGAGACCGGATGACCATCGGCTAAGCTAGCTGCGATGGGCGAGTAAGCGACGCGAAACTCGGACAGGAGATCGGGCGGCAACCAGTCATGGCGGCCAGCTCCGGCGGGGCAAACAGGCGCATCGCACCTGCCGGAACGTGAGGAAGCTGGGGCGCGTCGCCGAGTAGGTGCAGCGTTGCCGAAACAGCCTTCCATCCCGGCAGTGCCGCAGCCACGTGGGAGCTGTTCTCGCGCGGGGCGATAACTACGTCCCCCCTCCACTCACGGGCTACCACCTCCTCGATAGCGTCCCTCCCAGGAGGTCTCACCACGGAGATCAACACATCTTCGTGTCGCGGACGACGAAGTCCTGACCTCCGCCCTCTTCGAGCCCAAAGACCTTGCAGCGGCCCGAGAGCAGCATGGAACGCGTCTCGACCCACCATTGTATGTCCGGCAGGGCTCGGGCCAACCGGTTCAGAATAGCTCTATCCGGTACCGGCATCCCCCGTACCTTGCGCCGCCCGAACCGCGTTGTACAGGAGCATTGCACGAGTCATAGGACCAACGCCTCCCGGCACAGGCGTGATCCAGGCCGCTTTAGGCTCTACCTCCTCGAATCTCACGTCCCCGACCAGGCCGCCTCCCTCTTTGCCGTGGATACCCACGTCCACGACCACCGCCCCTTCTTTTACATACTCTGCCCCAATCATCCCCCTTCGACCGGCAGCGACGACCAGGATCTCAGCCCGGCGGGTTACCTCGGGCAGGTCCTTCGTGCGGGAGTGGCAGACGGTCACGGTCGCGTTCTCGCGTAATAGGAGCTGGGCCAGGGGCTTGCCGACGAGGCTGGAGCGACCGATCACGACGGCCTCCTTGCCCATCAGCTCGATGCCACTGCGCTTCAAGAGTCGGATGACGCCGTGCGGCGTGCAGGGCAGGAGGCTCGGCAGACCGACCGCAAGGCGCCCAGCGCTAAGCGGGCTCAGACCGTCCACGTCCTTTGAGGGATTTATGGCGGAGATCAAGGAAAGGGAGTCTAGCCCTTCGGGGAGCGGAAGCTGGATAAAGAAACCGGAGACCGCCGGATCTTGATTGAGCCCCTCGACGAGAGCGGCGAGCTCGTTCTGAGGGGTGCCCCCCGGGAAGCGATAAACCTCCGACTCGATGCCAACCTCGGCGCAGTCCTTCTGCTTCATGCGGACGTAGGTGGCTGAAGCCGGGTCGCCGCCGACCAGGACGACGTCGAGACGCACGGTAGCCCCGCGGTCTTTCAGCTCCGCTACCTTGGTGGCGACCTCGGAGCGCACCTCTGCTGCTGCGGCCTTGCCGTCCAGCATCTTTGCCACCGGCTTCTCTCTTAACGCCCTAAAAGGCCGCCAGCAGCTTGGGGGCGACCTGCTTTTTCCGGCTCATAACGTCGGGCAGCTCGATCGCGTGGTCCTTGAGCGGAGAGTCGAAGGCCCGCTCGACGTGGGCGCATTCGCCGACGCACAGAAGCTCTGTAGCCTGACTGACGATGTCCGTGACCATTAGCGCTGCAAAGAGATAACCATTCTCCTGCCGAACCCTCTCCAAAGCCTCAAGCAACTCGCTTTTGCGCCCCAGAAGCCCGGAACCTACGGTCTCTATCTGGGCGACACACATGGCCTCGCCGGAGCTAAGCCCGTACTCCTTCTGGTCGCGGCCGACGATCTCTTCGGCCGACAAGCCCGAGACGTCCGAAGAGGCCTCGAACATCTCCATCCCGAACTCTTCGGCGTCGAGGTTCACCAACTCCTCCAGGTACCTCGCGGCCTCGCGGTCACGTCCGGTTGTCGTGGGGGAGTTGAAGATTACCGTATCCGAGAGAATAGCGGCGAGCAGCATCTTTGCCGTAGATACCTCAGGCTTCAACCCGCTCGCCTTGTAGCGCTCCGCGGCCAGGGTCGCCGTCGAGCCCACCGGCTCGAAGGTAGCGGGTATTGGGACTCTGGTCTCCACCGAGCCTATGTGGTGGTGGTCGAGGATCTCCACGATCTGGGCCTGCTCGACGCCCGGGACGCTCTGGGCCCTCTCGGCGTGGTCCACGAGCAAGACGCGCCTGGGCTCGGGGTTAAGGAGATCTGAGCGCGTAACGACACCCAAAGGCACCTTATTCTCATCTATGGCTATTGCCGCCCGGTAGTGGATCTCCATCACCTGGTCCATGACGTCCGCAGCGAGCTCCTCCGGGTCCAAGGTCAAAGGTTCATCGCTCATCACCTCCCAGCAGGGCACGGAGAGCTGAATCATGCGGCTCGTTACATAGGAGTCCGAGGGAGAGAGCACGACTGTCGTCCCCTTCTGGTCGGCCATCTCCAAAACCTCTTCCTCTGGCCTGACACCGTTGGAGACGACGAGTATCCCCGCCCCGAGCTCTACCGCCCGCTGTTGGCCCTCGGTCCGGTCGCCGATCACAATGATGTCTCCAAACTCCATCTGTTGGCCCATCGAGTCTACACTCATCGACATGACCCACAGCTTGCCGCTGGTCTCCTTATCCTCTCCGACCAACAGCTCGCCCCCCAAAACCTCGACTATCGCCCCGACAGAGACCGGGGTTCCGGCGAAGGTTGAGGCCTCCTGAGATTCTCGGATGTACATGCGTGCCAGGTCCCTCTCTGCCACGATACCGACGATCGCGCCCGCGTCATCCACTACGGGTACCTGACCTATGCCCCTTCTCGCCATCGCGAGCCCGACATTCCTCAAAGGGTCGTTTTTGTGTACGGTCACAAGGTCCTTGCTCATCACGTCCTTGACCCGGAGCATTATGTGATCCAGGAGTTCCGGCTCTTTCGCCCCGCTCTCCGTTAGCGCCCACCGCGTCTGATCGTTCACCTCCCCGAGGCGCACGGGGACGTAGGTGTCGTCCGGGTTCAGCCTGTTCTTGAGCTCTGCGTACCCGATCGCCGACGCTATCGTATCCGTGTCCGGGTTCCTGTGTCCTGTGACATAGATGTGTGGCATGCTAACGAACTCCTTCTAAAAAACCTCTACGCCTTGCTCAAAGGCGCAAGCTCCGGCACAAAAATCCTCTCCTCTGTACCGAAGCGGACGACAACCTTTCTGGCTTGCGCCTCTACAACCTCTCCCACCCCAAATTTCGCGTGCCGCACCTTCTCTCCCGCGCTGTAATCTACCGACGCCACCCTTTCGGGTTCGCTCCTGCGAGGTAGAGCCGCTCCCCACCCCCCACGCTTAAGAGAGCTGCCCGGGACCGAGCCAGCCTTAAATCTCTCTGGTATCTCCGAGAGAAAGCGCGAGGGCATCTGGTACTCGCGCTCGCCGTAGGTTGAGCGCACGCGGGCGTAAGTGAGCGTCAAAGTCTTCATAGCCCGCGTGATCCCGACGTAGCACAGCCTGCGCTCCTCCTCCAAATTCTGCTCATCAAGCGACCGCGCGTGTGGGAACGTCCCTTCCTCCATCCCCACCACGAAGACATGCCCGTACTCAAGACCCTTAGCATTGTGGAGCGTCATCAGCGTCACGGCCCCTTCTCCCGCAAGCCTGTCCGCCTCCGAGAAGAGCGCCTGCTCCTGCAAAAAGCCGTCCAGCGTCGCCTCTTCTTGGGGACCAGCCATGCGCTCGTACTCCGCCGCGGCGTTCACGAGCTCCTGCAGGTTCTCAAGGCGCGACTCGGCCTCTACCGTGCCCTCCCCCTCGAGCTCCGCTTTGTAGCCTGACTCATTGAGGACCGCCTCCACGATCTCCGATGGCGAGACCTCCCTTGCAGCAACCCGCCAGCCCTCGAAGAGGTTTAACACCTGCGAACAGGCCTTGCGGGCCGCCCCCGTAAGCCCGGCTTCTTGCGCTTCGGCGAGAGCGTCGTAGAGCGAGATACCGTTCCTGGAGGCATGCTCCTGGAGCTTGCCGACCGAGGTTGCGCCAAGTCCACGTTTCGGGACGTTGATAATCCGCTCTAGAGAGACCGAGGCGTCCTTGTTGGAGATCACCGAAAGGTACGCCATGGCGTCCTTGATCTCCGCCCGCTCGTAGAACCTCACGCCACCCACGATCTGGTAGGGCACACCCTCGCGCACCAACACGTCCTCAAGCGTCCGGCTCTGCGCGTTCGTCCGGTAAAAGACCGCGATCTCCCTTAAAGAAGCCCCAGCGTCGGCGAGTCGCTGTATCTCCGAGACCACGAACCTGGCCTCTGCATAGTCGTCCGCCGCCGTGAAGACCCGGATGCGCTCTCCCTCCTCCCCAGCCGTCCACAGCTCCTTCGCCTTGCGCGAGGCGTTGTTCGCCACCACCGCGTTTGCCGCGTTCAAAATAGTCTGGGTCGAGCGGTAGTTCTGCTCAAGCTTAACGATCTCCGCCTCCGGATAGTCCCGCTCGAAGTCGAGGATGTTCCGGATATCCGCCCCTCGCCAGGAGTACACCGATTGATCGTCATCCCCCACCACGCACAGGTTGCGATGTGCTGCGGCCAAGATGTTCACGAGTCGGTACTGGGCGTGATTTGTATCCTGGTACTCGTCCACGTGTATGTACTTAAAGCGCGTCTGGTAGCGACCACAGACTTCCGGGAAGACCTCTAGCAGAGCTACCGTCTGCACAATCAGGTCGTCAAAGTCCATCGCGTTGCTCTCGTAGAGCCGCTTCTGGTAGAGGTCGTAGACCTCGGCCACGTTCTCGGCCATGTATCCCTCGGTTGAGCGCAAAAAGTCGTTCGCGTCCATGAGGAGGTTCTTGGCGGCGCTGATCTGGGCGTGGAACGACCTGGGGTTGAAACGCTTTGGGTCCTTGCCGAGTTCGACGATGCAACGCTTCACGAGCCTGACCTGATCGGCGGAGTCGTAGATGGTGAACTCTTTCTTGTACCCTAGCTTCTCGGCGTGAACCCTCAAGAGGCGGGCGCAGAACGCGTGAAATGTCGAGACCCAGATCTTGAGCGATTCAGGTCCTACGAGGAGCGCTACCCGGTCCTTCATCTCCTTTGCAGCCTTGTTGGTGAAGGTGATCGCCAGTATCTCGTCAGGCGCAGCAAAACCTTTTTCTATAAGGTACGCGATGCGATGCGTCAGCACACGCGTCTTGCCGCTGCCGGCCCCGGCGAGGATGAGTAACGGCCCTTCAGTGTGCGTGACGGCGTCGAGCTGGGTGGAGTTTAGCTGGTCCAGGAGCACGAAAAAAGTATAACAGCCAGAGGCCCGGCTCCGCCCGACGCCCCGCACCGGAGAGCAACCTTCCTACGGTTCCTACGGCGCGTCCTCGGCCTCGCGGCAATCGTTACCTTCGCAGTTGCTCAGCTCCTCCAGCTTCGCCTGGAGGTCTTTAACAAGAGAGGGATCGGCCGTCTTGTAGATGCTCTCCAGCTCGTAGGGATCGTTCTGTAGGTCGTACAATTCCTCCTCCCCGTTGCCGTACTCGACGTATTTGTGGGTTTTGGTCCTGACGGCCCCATAGACGCGGTCACCCTTGCCGACGAACCCCTCTAGCAGAACGGACGAGCGCCACGGGGGGTTCTCACCACGCATCAGCGGTACCAGAGAACGCCCGTCGGCATCTGGGTACTCCGCACCCACAAGCTCTGCGAAAGTAGGGGCGAAGTCAGTGTTTACGGTAAGCTCCTCTATTTGGGATCCGGCGTGCACACCCGGACCCCGGACTAAGAGAGGAACGTGGGCCGACTCCTCGTACGCGCGGTCCTTTCCTTCCTTCATGCGGTGTACGCCCGCGAGCCAGCCGTTATCGGAGGTGAAGATTATGTAAGTATTGTCCAGCTCCCCGGCAGCCTCCAGCTCTTCTACGAGCGAGCCGACCATCTCGTCGACGGCCAGCATCGACTCAAGGCGCTTTTGGTGGTAGGCGTCTATCTCGGAGATCTCTTCTTCTGAGAAACGCTCGGTCTCCTGCCTCCAGGAGGGCTTGTCAGAGACGTCCTCCTCGTTGAAGGATGGGTACCGAGGAGCCTCCTCCCCGGCAAACGCTCCCTGGTGGCGCTCGGCTGGGGTTGCGGGACCATGGGGGGCCGTCGGGGCAACGTAAGCGAAGAAAGGCTTATCGTCGGACGCCGCGCGCCTCACGAAGTCGGTGGCCTGCCCGGAGAGGACGTCGGTAAAGAAGTCCTTGGTCTCGCTGCCGTAGGAGACGATCTCCCCGTTTTCGTTGATCCTATAGTCGTAGAGCTTCTGTTCGTTCAGCTTGCCGTATCACTCGTTCCAGCCCGGCGGGACGTGGGTCGGATCGTCTTCGCCGTATTCGTTCAGGTACTTGCCGAAGTAGGCGGTCTGGTAGCCGCTCCCTTGCAGCCGGACGGTGATCGTGTCCTCCTCGAGCTCCTCGTCGCGGAACTTTCGGAAGCCCCCGTCGGGAAGCTTGTTGCCCTTTATGCCGTTGGTGTGGGCGTAGAGGCCGGTCAGGATGGTCGCCCGCGAGGGACAGCACAACGATTGGCTAGTGAAGGCGTTCTCGAAGGAGGCGCCTTCTTGGATCAGCATAGAGCGCAGGTTTGGCATCCTCTGGGCGGAAGCGTAGTCCAAGTCGTCGGTCAGCACGAAGAGTATGTTGGGTTGGGTATTAGGGGCTTCCGCCGCCTGTTCTTGAGCAGACCCAGATCCCGAGCAGCCAGCGGCGATAAAAGCTACCAAACCCGAGGCCAACACCGCGATGTAGAAGGTTACGACCTTTCTCCCCATGCCCTTTGGCTCCCCTCTATCCTCAGGGTGCGATGTCGGCCCCAATACAGGACGAGCAGCTTGAGGTTCTCGGTTTAGGCGCTCCGGTGCTGGCGTTCCGCATGCTCTCACTCGCCCTACACCCGATGCCGATCGTAAGTGATCAGTCGAGCTAGCGGTTATGATGTTGGTCCCTAAACTTACCCTCCTGGACCAGGAACGGCTTACTATTGAACTGGACCATCTCCGGCCCCGCGGCGTCGACGGCGCTCCTTACCTGGCTCACCACCCGGCCGACCATCTTGTCCTTACTTTCGTCACCAGCCTCGTCGGTAAGCGCCATTGTCACAGCCCCTAGTAGCGTTCCTACCACCGTTAGGACCGCTATCAGTCCTCTCTTCAAAATTCCCCTTTCTAGCGACTTACCTAGGCAAACAACTTGGCTCCAGAGAGCTTGGCTCAGGCGCTCCGGTGTTGGCGTTCCACGCGTTTTCACTAGTTTCACACCCGATTCCGAACGCGCAAATGGCCAGACGAATTAGCGCTTATGGTGATCGTCCTCGGACTTGTGATTATCTTCCTTAGACTTACCTTTGCCCTTACCCTGCCCCTCCTCGATCAAGAACGCCCTCTCGTTGTACCGGGCTATCTCCGCCCCCTCATCATCGGTCAGCGCCACCGACAAGCCGAGATCCTCTGTCTCGCTCCCGATAATCGTGTTGAAGTGGTTGGCGATGCCGTACTCGTTGACCGTGGTGAGCCTGCGCTCCTCGCCGGGTGCGAGCTCCAGCTTCTCATCTATTACGGGCGTATTTACTTTGTTGCGGTGGTCCATGACCATTGTGCGGATTTGGGCCTGCTGGTTTTCGTCGCTCTTGTTGGCCACGAGCAGGTCGTACGTGTCTCCCAGGTGAATAGCGGGCGAGGTCGCCTTCCAGCGGTGAGACCAGCCGACCATCTTCTTCTGGCCTTTGCCTTTATCAGCGCTTTTGCCTTTATCGGCGGACGCCTCATCAGCTACCGGTGCCGGATCCGCTGCCAGCGAGGGTACCGCCGCAAGCGCCACCCCCAGCCCGATCACCGCGAGCCCCGCCACGACACCGCTTACCGGGGCCCGCTGCACGAATCCCGCAAGCTTGAACACGCAGAGCCCCAAGAAATGAGCCTCTACCGTTTTGGCTATGAGGCCCAGGGGATCGAGAGAGTGGTGCCCCTCCACACCGGGAAGTCCGACCGCCCCGTCGACGAGGTAAAACACAAACGCGCCAGCGGCAACCAGAGCCCCGAGCACCCAGCCCCACCTAGATCCTCGGTAGATGCCAAAGGCCGCCACCGCCGCGCCGACGAAATCGGCGAGGAACAATAGGCCCAAGTAGGTGGCTTCTTCAAAGTGTTCGCGGGTTAAGAACAGATGAATCAGACCCGAGACGAGGATCAACCCTGCCCCTACCAGGTTGAGCGTTCCAACTCTCATTATAGTGAACCTCCTCTATAGTTCGGCTACCCGGTACTAAAATGGTAGGCCCCGAACCTTAAAGGGAGCTTAAAGGAGGCTAATTTTTCCCTGAGAGCTTCTCTTGGTTCGGGACGTTCTTTTTCGGGAGCCTCTCGGAGAGCGGGAGGCGAACCGTGAACGTCGAGCCTGTGGCCGGAGCGCTCTCGACCTCGATCCGCCCCTCCAGGGCCTCGACGGTCTCCCGGACTATGGCCAGCCCGAGCCCAGTTCCTTCACCAGCCCGGGAGCTCTCAGCCCGGTAGAAGCGCTCGAATACGTGGGGTAGGGCATCCTCGGGTATACCCACCCCTTCGTCTGCAACGCGCAGAACAGCTTCCTGGCCTTCCCGATCTACCGAGACCAGGATTCTCTGCTCCGGAGGCGTATGCTTTATAGCGTTCGAGAGCAGGTTCGAGACCACCCGTCGTAGAGCCTCCCGGTCGGCGAGCACCGGAACGACGAGGCCGGGGGCCGCGAACTCGACCTGGCGCCTCGAGTAGTTCACGGTGCTTTCCCGGGTCAGCGTGACTAAATCCACGAGCTCCACGTGCATCTTCCGCTGGGTATCGAGACGCGCCAGGACGAGCAGGTCCTCAACCAGGCGCGCCATCCGCTCGCCTTCCTCCCTTATAGCTCTCAGGACTTGGCGACGAACCACGGGGTCTTTGTCGCCGCTTTCGTCCAGTACGTCCAGATAGCCGATGATAGAGGTCAAAGGGGTGCGCAACTCGTGGGAAGCGTCCGCCGCGAAACGGCGCAGGGTCTCTTTCGACTCACGCTCGGCCTCGAAGAGCCTCTCCAGGCTCTCGGCCATAGTATCAAACGACCTCGCTACCTCCCCTACTTCGTCCCGCCGGCTCTTGAGCTCGGGCAGGTTTACCCGGCTTCCCAACCTCCCCCGGCGCAACTCTCCGGCAACGTTGCTTACGCTCTTCAGAGGTCTCAGAGCCCGTCCTGCCAGCCTCGGCCCGAAGCCAACTATCAGCGCGAGTGCCCCAGCCACCGCGGCAGCCTCGATCAGCAGGAGCCTCTGAAGCACCGGATCCCAGGCTGGTAGCACCGAGTAGACCATGCCGGTAGCGCCGGGAACATCCTCAGAGTCAAAGGTAGTTACGAGGTAGCGTCCATCCCGCAAAACCCCAGGGTAGGCGGCGTCAGCGGGGACGTTATCAGGAGGCTCCTCGGCGTCAGGCGTCTCCGCCAGTACGGCACCGTCGGCGTCCCTGATGATCACGTAGACGTCCTGCCGTCGCACCTCCCCGATCGCCCAGACCGTCCGAACGTCTCTCCGCCGTACCTTCCCAACCGCCGACCTAGGGGAGCTGGTCTCCTCCAGGATCTGGCTCGCGGAGCTGGCTGTATCCCTGACGTCCTCCTCTCGAATGGAGATGAGCGAGTGCCTGACGCTCAAGTACAAGATAGACGCAAGGAGGATAAGGATCGCCGCGGCCATTCCTCCGTACCAGAACGTCAGCCGCCAGCGGAGTGTTCGCACAGACCCTTAGCTCCCCAACCGATATCCGGAACCGCGGACGGTCTGGATCAGGTCGGGCTCGTCTGGGGCATTCAGCTTTCGTCGAAGGTAGGAGATGTACGCCTCTACGACATTGGAGTCGCCCACGTAATCGTAGCCCCAGACGGCCTCTAGGAGCTGGTCCTTGGAGAAAACCTGCCGAGGGTGTTCCAGGAAGAAGCGCAACAGGGCAAACTCTCGGGCCGTAAGGTCTATCGGGCGTTTGTTTCGACGCACTTCCCGGCTAGCCCGATCTAGCTCAAGGTCTGCGTAGCTTAGGGTTTGGTCCGAAGGGGCCCCGCTGCGCCGCAGAAGGGCGATCACCCGGGCCGCAAGTTCCTCGAAAGCGAAGGGTTTCACTAAATAATCGTCGGCCCCCAAGTTGAGGCCACCGACCCTATCCTCCACCTCGTCTCGGGCACTCAGGATCAAGATCGGGACGTTGCTCTTCGCCCGCATCCTCCGGCAAACCTCTAGCCCGGAGAGCCCCGGGAGCATAAGATCCAGCACTACCACATCCGGCCGGAACTCTTCTAGTTCCCTCAAAGCAGACGGGCCATCCAGAGCTCTCCTCACTTCTATACCTCGCCCCTTTAAACCCATGGCGACGAAGTCGACGATGTGCCGCTCGTCGTCCACCACTAGCACTCGAGGTCGCCGACTCTCCACAGAAAGCGATTCTATCCGACGGAAGCCACCCCAACAGGGTTCTAGCCCGCCGCAAGCATAAGGCTGTTGGCTCTATTCACGAGGCTGCCTAGAAGGCGTGTTCTCGGAAACCAGGCTTCCGGTATCTACCATTCTCGGAAACTCGCAGTATCTTGCAGTGGTGCTGGGCTAGAGGACACGATTGTCGAGTGCGTCTAATCCCCTCTCTCCTTCCGCTTCTCTGCTTCCTGCTGCTACTTCTCCCTTTGCTTCTCCGCTTGCTGCTGCTGCTTCTCCCTTTGCTTCTCCGCTTGCTGCCCATCGTCAATGGGAGCTTGCCGGGGGCCCGTGCTGACCACTATGTCCACGACGGTGCCTTCTTCGACCTGCGTTCCTTCTACGGGCGCCTGCTCGATTACCACGCCCGCAGGTACCGCGTCGCTTGCGGCTTCGTTCGGACGCCCGACCTTGAGGCCCACCGCGCTGAGGTCCGTCTCCGCCGTCTTGGCATACACTAGATCGGGCACCCGTACCATCCTGCTATCTTGCGCATCCTCTGCGTCGGATGGAGCGGCAGCGTCTCTCGTTAAAACCCAGATGATCCCACCTAGCAGGATCATGCCCACAAACAGCGCGAACAAGGCGCGCCAGAGCCTTCCCCGGCCTCTTCGGGTGCGGTCGGGGGCTTCGGTAGGGGCAGCAATGGTTGGTTGTACGACCGTTATCTTCGTCCGCTCGTCCCTATCCAGGGGGAGTGGCGAGAGCGCACGGTCGTCTCCTCGGCCTTCCGTCCGTTTGCGGCGACCGGGGGGAGACCGGACCTAACCCGCTCCAAGTCGTTGGACAGCGCAGCAGCGCTTGGGTAGCGGTCTTCGGAATTCTTGGCCAGGAGCTTCGTTGTCAGGGCATCCAAAGGTTCAGGCACGCCAGGTCTCGCTTCCCTCGGGGAGCGTACAGACTCGGTCGCGTGCTTTATGGCCGCGCCTATGGGACTCTGCGCTTGGTAGGGGAGTGTGCCTGTGAGCATCTCGTAGAGGACGACCCCCAACGAGTACAGGTCGCTCCCTGGGCCTACCGGCTCTCCCCTGGCCTGCTCGGGGGACATGTACTCCGCGGTGCCCAAGACCACCCCCGTTGCCGTCGCGCCTGACGAGGTGAAGGCAGCAGCCCTCGCTATGCCGAAGTCAGTCACCTTCACGTCGCCCTTCTCGGTGACGAGCACGTTCTGGGGCTTTATGTCCCGATGGATCACGCCCTTCTCGTGGGCCGCCCGCAGGGCCTCGGTGATCTGCAAGGCTACCTCCAACGCCGCCCCCGGCGTGATGCCAACACCTTCCTGCCTGATGCGCTCTTTTAGCGTGCCTCCTGGCTCGTACTCCATCGCGATATAGTAGGAGCCGTCCTCCGAACGGCCCTGGTCGTAGACGGAAACGATGTTCGGGTGTGAGAGGGAAGCTGCGCTTCGAGCCTCGCGTCTAAAGCGCTCGACGAACTCCTCGTCTTCGGCGTATTGGTCTCGCAAGATGTTGAGCGCCACGTGCCGAGCAAGGATCTCGTCGTGGGTCAGGTACACTTGCGCCATGCCCCCAGCGCCGAGGAGTCGCTCAACAACGTAACGGCCGTCTACGAAGGCTCGTTGCATACGGACATGGTACCCACTCTCGCTACTATCGGCCCCACGGTCGCCCCCTCGACGGGTAAAGCCGACCCAGCTCTTAGCTTGGGCCTACCCTACGATAGGTTGGGTGCCCCTGTTTGCCG
>DATHAB010000075.1:0-6254 GCA_035296885.1 Rubrobacteraceae bacterium | reverse complement strand
ATACGTAAGGTCCGGGGTGTAGCTGACGTTTACGACGTTCGCCGGGTTTCCCGCGACGGCACACCCTTGGACGCCTCCCCAAGCACTGAGGAACGCTAGGAGCTCCCTCGTGTTCGATATAGAACGGGTCTGCCTCGAGATGGACGGCTTCGAGGTCAACTCCTACGTTGTCCACCTCCCGGAGGGCGACCTTGTCGTGGACGCAGGGGCCGAGCCGGAGAAGATCCTCGGCTGCCTAAAGAACCCTGTCGCCGCCATACTCGTAACCCACGGCCATCCCGACCACGTCGGGGTGCTAGAAGAGCTGCGTAGTGAGACTGGGGCACCGGTGTATATGCACCCGAAGGATACCGAAGGGGCGGGCGTCATGGACTACGAGCCTTTGGAGGACGGTCAGGATCTCGAACTTGCCGGCGCAACTATTAGAGTACTGCACACGCCGGGGCACTCGCCGGGGTCGGTGACATTCGTGGTAGGGTGCGACCAGCTCGTGGGCGATCTGATACTCCTGGGGAGCGTTGGCCGAACCGACCTTTTCGGGGGCTCATGGGAAGAGATCGAGCTATCCATAAGAAAGGTCATGCTGCTCTGGGACGAGCACACCCGGCTCTATACCGGGCACGGACCTGTCTTGAGCGCGTTTGAAGAGCTGGAGACGAACCCGTATCTACCTTTGGGAGTCCTGTGAGCTACAAGGGGCCGAAGGGCACGTACGACGTCTACCCTGGAGGGCGTGAGCCGCACGAAAAGCCCGAGCTCTGGACGTGGGTCGAAGGCGTAGCACGCGAATTCTTCCGCCGGTACAACTACTCTGAGGTACGGCTGCCCCTTTTCGAGGAGGTGGGCCTTTACGTCCGGAGCGTCGGCGAGGCGTCAGACATCGTGCGTAAGGAGATGTTCGTCTTCCACGACAAGGGTGGTCGGGAGCTTAGCCTAAGACCGGAGGGTACTGCAGGGGTAGTGCGCGCCTACGTCGAGCACGGTCTGTATAAGCTCGCCCAGCCCCTAAAACTCTGGTACCTGGGGCCGATGTTCCGTCACGAGCGCCAGCAGAAGGGTCGCTATCGCCAGCACGTCCAGATAGGCGCCGAAGTCTTGGGCTCTGACGACCCATTGATAGACGTAGAAGTCATCACTCTTCTTTATGGGATTCATCGAGCCTTAGGTGTCAAGGACGAGATCGTCTACCTGAACAACTTAGGCGACCTCCCAACGCGCCGACGTTACATACCGGAGCTCGCGGCGTTCCTCAAGAAAAATATCTCCGAGCTCGACCCTGATTCGGTCGTCCGCATCGAGACGAACCCTTTACGCACCTTCGACTCGAAGGATAAGAACACCCAGGCGCTTCTTAAGGAGGCGCCGGTCATCGCGAACTTTTTGAGCGAGGAGGCGAGGGCGCACTTCGACACGGTCAAGGAGGGGCTCAAGGCGGTTGGAGTGCCGTACGCGGTGGACGAGCGGCTCGTGCGGGGGCTCGACTACTACACCTTGACCGTCTTCGAAGCGAAGAGCGCGGCTCTGGGGGCGCAGGACACGGTGGGGGGCGGGGGACGCTATAACGGTCTGGTGGGCGAGCTCGGCGGACCGGACCTACCGGGTATCGGGTTTGGGAGCGGGATCGAGCGCATCCTCCTCGCCGCCGACGCCCCCGAAGAAGACCCTTTTTTGCACGTCTTCTTTGTAGTTTTAGCCCCTGAAGCGCGTCTCCTGACCTTCCGTATGGTGGCGGCTCTGCGTGCTGAGGGACTCTCGTGCGACCTCGACTACGCCGAGAGGAGCGCCAAGGGGCAGTTCAAGCAGGCGGATCGGCTGGGTGCTCGCTTCGCAGTCATTATCGGAGACGAGGAGCTCGGGGCTGGTGCCTGTTCCTTGCGCGACATGGCGACGGGCGCGCAGAGAACGGTGTCCATCACAGACGGTCCGGAGGAGCTGCTGCGGGCTCTGAGGCCCTAATCTCAGACCAAGTGGAGCTACCGGACCTCAGCATACCGAAGACCCTTACCTCGACGTTGCGGAGCGCCCAGAATGTGGCCATCCTTACCGGGTCCGGCGTCTCCGCCGAGAGCGGCGTCCCAACCTTCCGGGAGGCCAAGACCGGCCTCTGGGCGGGCTACAGCCCCGAGGAACTTGCGACACCCGAAGCATTCGCGCGCGACCCGCGTCTCGTGTGGTAGTGGTATGAATGGCGCCGCGAGCTCGTGGGGAAGGCTGCCCCCAACCCCGGCCACGAGGCGCTGGCGGAACTTGAGCGTCGTATCACTTTTTTCAACCTCATCACCCAGAACGTGGACAGCCTGCACCGGCGAGCTGGTAGCCAGAACGTCGTAGAGCTGCACGGTAACATCCAGCGCTCGAAGTGCTCGCGCGAAGGCGTGGTTATCCAGCCTCGCGAGGATGACACCAGGATTCCGCCCTCGTGCCCGCGTTGTGAAGCCATTTTGCGACCGGACGTGGTCTGGTTTGGGTAAGCGCTGCCGGTCGCAGCGCTTACCCAGGCGTTCGAGGTGAGCCGGGACTGCGACCTCTTTCTCTCTGCTGGCACCTCTGGGATTGTGCAACCCGCGGCTTCGCTACCCTTCGAGGCTCTGCGCAGCGGGGCCGTGATCGTCGAAATCAACCCGAATGAGAGCTCGCTCACCCGGCATGCCGACTACGTCTTGCGGGGTAGATCCGGCGAGGTGCTGCCGGAGCTGGTAAAGACCATCTATGGGTAGTTAAGGAAGATTCGAGATGCCTGCGAGACGTGTGTATATACCTTCAAGGTGGAAGATGGGGCGCGCCTAGCCGGACTAACCCCTTAACATCTCGCGTACAGGACGAGAATCCTCACCGTAGTCCACCCAGCATTCTCAACCTCGCCACGTTGGCTGCCGTGCTTCCCACAGCACGCCTCGACCTCGTAGTGCCTCACGCTGCTCGTCTTAGTCGCCGCGGCCTCCGGCGCGCTCGCAGCGGCAGCACAGAACTATCGATGGCAGACAGATGCTGTAGCTTGACACGACAGGCGTGGGGAGCGCAAGCACTTAGGTTGAGGGCTCCGCTGGACGGGAGAGGCGTCGAGCGGGCGAAGCTAATCAGGCCTTAGAGAGGGGGCGTGGGTCGCTCCGCAGAGTTCCTCAAAGCGCGTACTACAACTATACGCCGAGCCTCGCTAGCGATGGGGGAGGAGCTGAACGTGAACACCACGAGCGTTCTCGCCTATATCGCGCAAGCCAAGCTAGACTACATCTAGCGGTTAGCTCGACCAACCTCGAGCAGCATCCCTAAGACCCTTGTAAAGCGTTTCGTCTCTGGGCGAGGGCTATCCACCCTACATCTTGTACGTTATCTACTAAGTAGCTCTAGCTAGTAGCGCCAAGGGCCCAAGCTGAATATTCCCACCCTCTTTTCATGCTCTCCTGCTCTTGGGTTTGCTTTGACGGGCAACTCATCCCCTTAGCACTAGTGGCTGCTCCCTGGCCGAGAGCTCGAAGGATGATTTGCTAGCTTCCGCTTCTTGGAACGTGTTGGTATCTGAGGTGGGTAGAGTACGGTGCGTGTTTGAGATGTTGCGGTTCACTAAATTCATCCTATACTTGGTTATAGTACATATCGACCTGATATAGAATTTCGCCGTGACGTCGAAGAAGAAACGGAGTGTTTCGTGCTACGAGTGGTATTGCTGTTCGTGTGGCTGGGGGTGATGGGGCTCACCTTCAGCCTACCGGCACTGACGTACGACCCGAATCCAGCAGTGGCCCAGTATGACCTAGGTGCTGGAGAGGCCCAGTATGACTTAGGTGCTGGAGAGGCCCAATATGACCCAGGGGCTGGAGAGACCCAGTATCAGGAGCCAGGGGCAACCCCAGCAACAACCCCAGCAGAGGCAGGGTGTGATTGGTACTGGGGCTACAGGTGGAACAAGGCGGGCGCATGGGAGTGGTGGTGCTGGGATCCTGAGATGGGATGGTGGAAGGGTACTGACGAGACTGGAACGAAGCAGTACGTGCGCATGAACAAACCCGGCGTAGTCATGAACTCTATAAGACTATAAGCGCAGGGTGAGGACCTGATCAGAGACCGCGAGAAGAGCTGGGAGACACTAAGCCCAGCTCTTCTCGTTTCTTTGGGTGATTAGTCTCTGCAGGGCTCGATGCTTTCAATCTTAAGATCATACCAGGCGTACAAAGGCCCGAGGCTAAGGGCAACCGCTCACCAAACGAAGCGTGGAGGCGGGTAGCGCTGTCCTGATTTGTCAGGAAATATTTAGCAGTACTGCGAGGAGAAGGCTGCGTAAGGTGTTTTCCGCAAGTTCATTGCGACCTAGCCATCCTCCTCTTACTTGCTCTTTTGCTACCTTGGCCCCCTTCCGTACCGGCTCCGCCAGACACCTCTTAAACGCCGTCTGCCGACGGTTTCGTCCTTCTGGCTGCAAGTTCGCAAAGCTTGCAGGCGACGACGAGGTCGGTTCCCCATTGGGAGGTGCGGAGCGTGCGCCTCCGGCGGGCAGACCGGCAGCAGGGCGAGATCTGTGCGGGCCGCGGGCCGCTCGACCTGGGGATAGGTCACCCGTTCGATGTAGTGGAGGGGTTTCACCTTAATGTGCTCGCGATCCGGCATACCTGAGATCAGACGTGCTTCCGCCGCGCCTTTTGCGGTGCTATTCGGCAGAGGTTCCCTCCGGCAACCGATGCTGCACCTTCGGACCAGCTCAAAGTCGGACCTGGTAAAGCAGTCGGCAGGATTATATCTTTATTCCGGCTTGGTGAGTACGGCCGGCGCGGCGAGTAGAGATAACTGGAAAAGCCATACAAAGGTGCAGCACATGGTATCTTCCACGTGGGTTGGTCGCCCTCTAAAGGAGGACACATGGAGATAAGAAAGCTGGATCACGTAGCGCTCTATATGGGCGATAGGGACGCGGCCGCCGAGTTCCTGACCTCGTACTTGGGTTTGCACGTCGTTGACCGCACCGACCGGTACACGCTCGTTGGCGCTGGCGGCAGAATCGGCAAGCTGACACTCTTCGACGTCCCGGGGGGTACCGAACCCTCTCGAGGGGAGATCGAGCGCATAAACATACGCGTCACGGATCCGGGTTCCGCCGCAACCCGCCTTCCGGAGGACGCCGACGTCGAATCGCGGGATGGCGCATACCTCTTTACCGGTCCTGAGGGTCTCCCACTTGCGCTAGTTCCAGGGGAGGAAGACTTCACGGCTTACGACCTCGAAGGCCTCGTTCTGCGCTCCGACGATCCGGAGGAGGCGGCGCGAGGCTTCGTGAAGATGGGCTTCGCGTCGGGGGAGGACATGACGACGGTGAAGGCCGGAGAGTACCGGCTACGCCTCGTCTCCTCCACGCCGGACGGAGGAGCTCAGGGCATGCTATACC
The DNA here is from genome assembly GCA_035296885.1 of Rubrobacteraceae bacterium. Lineage (GTDB taxonomy): Bacteria > Actinomycetota > Rubrobacteria > Rubrobacterales > Rubrobacteraceae > Rubrobacter_F. The sequence goes on along the minus strand of DATHAB010000075.1, from coordinate 880 downwards.
ACCTCGGTTGCCTCGTAGACTCCGCGCAAGATCACCAGAGGGAGGCCGAGGAGCTGGGGTTTGAGATACAGAACCTTGTCGAGGGACCCAACACCTTGGCGGTCTTCGTCCGGGGGCCGGAAGGCGTAAGCGTTGAGTACGTGGAGCACAAGCCCACCTTCTCGCTGACCTAGAACCGCTATGCACATCGTCGTTGTCGGTGGTGGGTTTGCCGGCCTGGTTGCCGCCCTCCGGGCCGTTGAGCTGGGCGCGTGGGTTACTGTTCTAGAGAAGGGAGACCGGCTCGGCGGCTCCTTCACCTACTCCAGCGGCTACGTATGGTCCTACAAAGATTTGCGAACCTTTCGCCTGGAGGCCCCGGGGGGCGATATCACCTTGCAGAAGCTTATCCTAGAGCGGCTGGAGGATAGCCTCGGTTGGTTGGAGGATCTTGGCGTCCCGGCCCTCACGCGCGAGACGGGCAACCCGCTCACTTTCGGCTTCCGGCTAGATCCAGAGCGGACGGTGGCAATCCTCGCAGACCGCATCGTCGCCTCCGGCGGGTGGATCCTCCTAAATACGGCGCTAGATGCCCTAAAGAAAGACCCTGAAGGCCACATAGACAGGGTGCAACTAGCCTCGCACGGGGAGGGACGAACGCAGATGGCGGACGCCGTAATCCTGGCCTCCGGGGGGTTCGCGGGAAACCCGGAACTCGTGGGACGCTATGTACTCCGGAGACCCGGAAGGATACGGCTCCGGGCTCACCCCTGGAGCACGGGGGATGGTTTTCTAGCAGCGCTGGCGGCGGGCGCGCTCACGAGCGCGGGGCTCGACGAGTTCTACGGCCGGAACGTGCCCGCTCCCCCCGCCGACTTTTTTCCAGAGGAGTTCGTAGAGG
>DATHAB010000074.1:0-8240 GCA_035296885.1 Rubrobacteraceae bacterium | reverse complement strand
CATTAGGTAAATATGCGCGATCGCGGATAGCTGGTACCTTGCGAAGGTCCTGCAGGTAGCTTTTACTCGGCGACGACAGTTGCGCGACTTCGTTGGCGTGTGGCAGGAAAAACTTCAAAAGAGCCTGTTTTGGATAAGATTACGGTCGTCGCTATATCTGTGCGATAGCGCAAGTGTTAGGAATTCTCTCGCTCATTCGAAACGAATCGATTCCATACTCCTCGAACTTGGGTAGAAGCGCGATTAATTTTCGGTACTCATCTGAACGTCGAACTCGAGACCTCTGATTTTGAGCTTATGAGGCTGGCCGCCGGGGATAGCGCTAACGGCGGCCCGCCGCCAAGCGCTTAGCGTCTGTGATACGTGTCGGTGTAGCCAGACTAAAGAGACCTCGGGGTTCGGGATGTGCTCGAGGATCGAGCAACGACCCCCAGAGATGAGATGGTGTATACGACCGTCGGAGCTTGGTCTGACAAGCCCTGATGGCGGCATTATTCTCCCGGCGGGTTGATTAGAAGCCGGTAGGCCTCGTCGAAGCCGGTTAGTAGCAGGACGATCAGGAGCACGGCGCCTAAGGGGATGAGGGTGCCGGCGATCGCACGCATCCAGTTTGTGGAGAGCGTCTCTTTTATGGCAACGGTGGCGACGTAGAGGCCATAGGGGATGGCGAGGAAGGAAGCGTAGGGTATCCAGAGCACGAGCCCAATCGCGGTAGTGTACCCCAAGGCCCGGAAGACGGGACCGAACTTGCGCCTCGAGGGGGCGCCGTCGAGGATCGTGAGAACGAGCAGCGAGAGGCCCGCGACGAGTAGGGGGGCGAGGACGAGCGATACGACGAGCCCCGGAAGCGCCGCAGACAGGAGGCCGAAGTTGAACTCGAGACGCCAGGCGGCCTGCAAGAGCTCCCCTAAAAGGAGGTCGAGGTATAACACAGCGGCGGCGAAGAGCGCTGGCCACAATAGGCCGCCTTCCGAGTCGAGCCCTCTGAAAAACCTTCCCGGTGTGAGCCAGACCTGAGACACGACGTCACCGAAACCTTCTGGCGAGCGGTAGCCGGAGGGAACGTCCCAGTTTACTCCCCTACGCGTCAGCGCTACTCCGATCCCTGTCCGCGCACGACCTCGCCCACGCGGGTTTGGAGATCCAGTTCCCTGACGTCTTCGGGTGGGAGCTTCACGCTTATACTGCCTGTTTCCACAAAGACCCTGCCGCTGCCGGAGAAACGCCCCGACAGGGTGACATCGCCAGCCTCGACCCGAGTCTCCATAATGCCGACGACGAGGTCTGTGAGCGTAACGTCGCCGGAGCCGACCATAACCCCCGCGTTACCGGTCTCGGTACTCGCCGACTCAACCGTTACGTCCCCTTGAGGCGCCTCGATCTCGATGGAGCCCTTAATGTTCTCTACGGTAACGTCGCCGCCTTCTGCGCGAACCATTACGTCGTTGGTAAGACCCGAGACCTCCACGTCTCCCGTCGCAGACTCGACCTCGATTACGCTTGGGGGTGGGACCCTGACGTCGTAGTCGGTGCCGGTCCCGCGACCCCCGCCGGACGAGATCTCCAGATTAGAGCCCTCTTGAAAGATGTCTACCGGGACGCCGGCGGCGTTTTCCTTGGCCCTAGGCGGGTTGAAGCCACGGGCGTACCTCTTCGCGCTGATCTCCACTCTCTCCAGTCCCTCGACGCCTTCAATACTCACCCGGCCCGACTCGTTGGCCAGGCGTACTACGGGCTCCGGCCCCGATTCGACCGAATCCTCGAAGACGCTCGTACCACCGGCCCGATCCCCGTACGAGAACCAAAGAAGAACCGCGCCGACTACGAGCGCGAGCAACAGAACACCGACGATGATAAGAGGCACGAGCCTACGCCCCGGAGGACCTGCTACAAGCCTTCTGTGCCCCCCTTCCTCTTCCGGGGCCTTCCTTGCCGCCGAGAGCTCGCTGTCAGGAGGCCTGTCAAACGGGCCGCGCCGCTCGTTCTCCGATCTAAAGCTCATCTGTGAGTTTTCTGATCTAGGACGTCGCCGATATAAGCACTTCTGCAGGAACAAACTCTTGCGGGCAGCGCGGGAAGAGGGGCTTCAGCACTGGGCTAAGGGCAGAGCCCGTCGTAGGCTTCACAGTCCTGTGCGACCGTAGACGTCCTCGAGGCGGACGATGTCTTCCTCGTCGAACTCACCGAAGGAGACCTCGAGGATCCTCGCCGGCTGCTCACCTTCGCAGGATAGGCGGTGAACCGTGCCCCGAGGGATAAAAAGCTTCTCCTCAGGTTCGGGGTGAAGAACCTTGTCGCCGATCTCGACTTTGGCGCCGGGGTCGAGGACGACCCAGAGCTCGTCGCGACGATGGTGGTACTGGCTCGAGAGCGTACCGCCCGGCTCGACGGTGATGATCTTGACCGTACAGGGTACGTTGTGGGCGTACTGCTCGAACTTGCCCCAGGGCTTCTCAACCTTTACTGAAGGTGGCTTATCGCCTCCTGGGAAGTGCGTCTCCTCGCTCATGCTGAAGCAGTTTAACCTATCATCGCCTTTTTGGGGAGATCGCGGCCTTGTAACAACCCTTGGTTGTCAGCCCTTAGCTTTCAGTTTTCTGTCTTTGCTAACCGCTATGAAAGCAGGGTGTTGCGCCTAAAGTCGAGGTCGAAGGTGTTGGTACGTTCGTGGTTCAGGAGGGGAAACGGCTGGTGCTGAAGATAGAGGAGGACGCGGGTGTGGATATTCTTCCTCGCTGCGGCGCCCACGCCCGTTGCACCACCTGCCAGATCGAGTACCTCGAAGGCGAGCCCGAGATGATGACGAAAGCAGAGCTCGAGGTCCTCGAAAACCGCAACTTCTTCGGGAAGATATGCCTCTTTTGTGCCAAGCTATCTCCGACTACGCCATAAAGGCGTGGTTCTTATGACTGCGCCCTCGACCGGTATCGATGACCGGGTCCAAAGCCCGAGGAGATCACACCACCTCCCGAGTAGGTGGAGAAACTTGTTTAGCTACCGAATCGCGCTTCCCTCAGGCGAAGCTGGGGATAATCTCCCTGGCGAAGCGCTCTACGGGAGCGGGGTTGTAGGCGACGCGGGGCAGTAGGTTATGAAGTAGTCGACCCCGGCCTCGACCATCGGCTCTAACCTCTCGGAGATCTCCTCGGGCGTGCCAACGATGAATTCCCTGGAATATTCCTCATAGCTGCGACTGACACGGGCCGCTTTGGTCGCGGCCTCCGGATCTTTGCCCTCTTCGAGCAGGCACATTGATGCTGGTGGAGCGTGTGATCTCTTCGTAGTAGCGCCCGACGTCGTCGCAGTGGCGTTTGAGGACGTCGAATTTGTGTTTGATCCTCTCTACCCCACCGCCGACGTTGCAGGCGTCGCCCCACCTGGCGACGAGCTTCAGGGTCACCTTCTCGCCGCTCCCCCCGATCCAGAATGGCGGGTGCGGTCTCTGTGCGCTTTTTGGCTCGTTGATAGATTTGTCTATCATATAAAACTCGCCGTCAAAGACAGGCTCGTCCTCGGTCCACATCCTGTGGACGATCTCACAACCCTCCTTGAAGGCGCGCATCCTCTCGCCCAACTCGGGGAAGCCGTGGCCGTAGGCGCGCCACTCGTGCTCGTACTAGCCGGCGCCCAAGCCGAAGAGGAAGCCGCCCGTTGCTCATTACGTCTACTGTCGAGGCCATCTTGGCCAGCAGGGCTGGGTTGCGGTAGCCGTTGCAGGTAACCATCTGGCCAATTTTGATCTCTTCAGGGTCGCGACAGAGCCCCGCGGTAGCCGTCCAGCACTCAAAAACGGTCTCTTTCTCTGGCGTGGGGACGGTGTGGAAATGGTCGTAAAGCCAGACCGAGTCATAACCACCGCTCTCCTCGGCGACCTTCGCCACGGGGGGTCATCTCGCCTCGTACTTCTCGACGGGGTCCTCTATCTCCAACAAGTCCATCCGCCAGCCCTGAGGGACAAACACGCCGAACTTTACCGCCACGCGAAACCTCCTTTGAGTCTATTTTGTATGAGCAGTCTTACCCTTTGGAGCGGGCGTACGTGCCGTCGGCGTTGCGGGCGACGACGAAGAGCAAGTCGGAGAGGCGGTTTACGACTTTGAGGGCGTCAGGGTGCTGTTGGGCGTAGTCGGCGGCGACGAAGCTGCGTTCGGCACGGCGCACAACAGAGCGGGCGACATCTAGGAGAGCGCCGAGGCGGCTCTCGCCGGGGACAACGAACTCTTTAGGGATTTCCGTCCGGCTTCGCCACTCATCTAAAGCAGCATCCAGGTACTCGAGGTCGCCCTTCCCGACTACATTCTCTTCGTTCGGCATGGCGACGTCTCCCATCAGCCGGTAGAGGAGGCGCTGTAGCTCGATTAGCAACCCGCCCATCTCTCCCCCAACTTCACCGATCTCGGCGCGCGCGAGGCCTATAAAGGAGCTTGCCTCGTCCACGTCGCCCAAGACGACGATGCGGGCGTCGCTCTTGGGCATCCGGCCGGAGCCGAGGAGGTCAGTCATGCCATCGTCGCCGCGGCCGGTGGAGACGGGTGGGTTCTTTCTGTCGGCCATGTGTGGTCCTCCTTAGGTGGGCTGGTCTTTTCCTGCGCGGTGGTAGAATCGCTTTTCGTGAAGGTACAGATGAGATTTACCCTTGGTACCGAGGGCACCCTGGGACAGGCGGCCTCAGTCGCTGCTCGCCACCCATCTTACCGGATCGAGGGCGAAAACGGCGCCGCAAGGGTGGCCGTCGAGCTGACGCTGCCGGAGGAGTGGCGCTCTCTGGATGACCTGCGAGCGCTCCTGCGGGGCGAGCGCTCCGCGGAGTACGCGACGGACGGTGTTTCGGTCTCGGGCGACGAGCTCTTTGAGGGGCTCAGGTGCTTCTTGCGCAAGCAACGTACTGGTACGCCTGCCCGCGAGTGGTGTACGCCCAAGAAGCTCGGGGGCAAGCAACTCTTCCCGTGTAAGCAGATTCACGTCTACGACAACGATCACGCCACAAAGAACTCCTGGTACTCCTTCGGCGAGGTGAGGGAGGATGGTGTCTTCGATGTGGATAAAGAAGGCCTTACGGAGCGGATGCTCTCTGACCTCGGACCGTGCACGCGGTGCCCTATTTTGGATCTCGATGGGGTGGCCGAGATTCTGGCCCGCCTCCCCGAGAAAATAGACCCAAACCGCGACGAAGGCTGGTGCTACAGGGGCAGCGGACCTATAACGAGCTGGACCGTGACGAAGAACAAGGACGCAGCACCCGAAGAGACTGCGGCCTCCGAGCCAAAGGAGAGCCTCTTCGAGCGCTTCGCGAAGACCATGCGGCAGGGGGGCGCGGGCGTCGTGGCGGCTTCGGGGGCAACACCGGGTTCGCGCAACGTACCCATAACACGCTACGAGGATGTCGGCGGGATGCGCGAGACCATCGCCCTCGTGCGCGAGGCGGTCGAGCTGCCGATAACTCACCCGGAGATTTTTAAACGTTTGGGTATCCGGCCGCACAAGGGGATACTCTTCTACGGCCCGCCGGGGACCGGCAAGACCCTGCTAGCGCGTGCGGTCGCGCGCGAGAGCGGAGCGCACTTTATAGCGGTCTCGGGGCCGGAGATCCTTAACAAATACTGGGGTCAGAGTGAGGCGCGTCTGAGGAACATCTTCGCTGAGGCGAAGACCAAAGCTCCGTCCATAATCCTCTTCGACGAGATAGACTCCTTCGCCTCGGCGCGCGACTCGATGAGCGAGAGCTTCGAGGCTACACTCGTCTCCCAGCTGCTCTCGCTCATGGACGGGATGAACGACCTGGGGAGGGTATGCGTTATCGCCACGACCAACCGTCCCAGTGCTCTGGACCCGGCTCTAAGACGACCGGGTCGCTTTGACCACGAGATCGAGGTAGGCCTCCCAGACGCCGACGCCCGGCTCCACATCCTCCGGATCCACGCTAAAGGCATGCCCGTGGCGCCCGACCTCGACCTGAAGCAGCTCGCTACGCTTACCCGCGATTACTCGGGGGCTGACCTCGAAGCTCTGTGCCGGGAGGCGGCCCTGGTGTGTATGCGGCGCTCGATCAACCTCCAAGACTTCGAGAAGAGGATCTCACCGCAGAAGTTAGGAAGCCTCTCCGTGACTACCTACGATTTCCGCACCGCCATGAAGCGTGTTGGGTCTAGTGTCCGACGGTAGTAAAATTCTACCTGCAAATTCTACATTTCCTGTAGAACGACCACGATGCTAGCTTCGGTACGTATGACGTTAGCGGTATGCGAGTGGCATACAAGATGACACAAAAATTACTTCATGTGTTAGAAGCGCAGTACTGAATGATAATCAGGTTCTGATGACCGCTAGTGACTTGAACCCTAGAAACTCGTTCCTTGCCTTCGACTCCTTGGCACACGACGAACACGACGTTTACAGGGTATGTAAGGACATCGGTGGGTATCCGGAAGTGGAGGGAACCCCATGTGCTCCTGGGTGCGCGAGTGATGACATTCCTTTACCTCCACGAACGCCAAACCTTCTATGAACCGTTGAGCAGTTACGACCAGCTATTAAGGGCAACCCTCATTAACGCTCGACTGGTTGACAGTTATGTCCCTCCCTGGGCTAGGAACAGATTGACGGTTTCTTTTCGGATGTTTGAGTCAACTAACAATGCTCCAGAGGGTATAGTGTCGTTACCAAAGATCGGAGAAGCCGAGAGGGGCACGCATGCCGTCGCCGTTGATTGTGGTTTTACTGACGCAGGAGAGAGACTCCGATTTGTAAACTCATGGGGAGCCGGATGGGGAGACAAAGGAACTGGTGTGCTATCGCGGGAATATCTTGAACGTTACATAGTGGATGTTTGGCATTCGAGGAATGTACTATGTAGGTCCCTCACGTTTTCACTGGCGGCGGCTTGCAGGAGCTACAAACGATAAGGAGTTTGCACGAGCTTGGATGATGCAGAACCCAAGGTGGCAGACTAAGCTACGTCACCGTGGACGCTCTCGTAAGCTCTATCTCTATGAAACCTTGTCAATCTCAGGTAGTCCGGTCGAGGTTATAGAGGTACGCGATGGCTGGGGCCAACGGTTAGGATGGGCGCACATCCACCATGTTTCCAGCCGGCAACCGCGTACGAGCATTTTGAAGGAAATGTTTGTATGGCCGTGGTTTCGGCGGAGAGGATACGGGACTTTACTGAAAAACCTCGCCTGCCAGCGGGCTAAGGCACGGCGTTCGATGAGTATTGAGGTTTTTTCTCATGATGCTGATGCTCTACCACGCAACCGCGCGGCGGGGCGACTTTTCGGCAGAGAGGCCGGTTACGAGTGGAAGTGGAGAAAGCAACGACACCCGAATTTAGCAGCCGTTGGGAAGAAAAATCTCTGAGTTCGGGCAATGCGTCCGACGGTAGAGCAAACCAGTCGAACGAACTACCAAGCTCATTTGAAGGAAGGTTTCCGAGCAGCCGTCTCGGGAAGTACCGCCTGCAAAAAGCAGCGTGGTTCGACGTGCTCGCGGTACTATGTTTAGGGAGCGACCAGTTCCCGGACTGTAAGCTCACCGAGCTCGCGGGCAGCATGGAGGGCCTCTGGGGCTAAGGAGTAGAGCTCGGGGCAGAGCTCCACGCAGCACGTGGGGTTTTCAGGGAAGTCGACTCGCCAGAACATATCCTTGAGCGGGATTGTCCCTCTCCCTGGCGGCAGGTGCAGGTCTCCCCACCCGTAGACGGGGTGCTCGGAGACTGGCGGCACGCCCGTAAGGTTAATCTTTTGCAGGTTGTCGTGTAAGTGTAGGTGGCGAACGAGGGGCGCTACGGCGGCGCACTCCTCGACGTAATCGAAGCCGAAGAAGTTTGCCGCGAGAGCCGCGTGTCCCAGGTCCAGGCAGATGCCGACCGCAGGGTGATCGACGGCCGAGATCTGCTCGGCTAGCTCGGAAGGCCAGACGGAGTAGTCGTAGATTGCGCCGCTGAGTATAGGCAGCTCGGGGTAGTAGTTTTCGACGGCGATGGTAATGCCGAGTTCCCCGGCTAGATCCCCAACCACCTGCAGGGTGGATCGCTCGGCGGCGAGCTGGCTTTTCAGGCTGTATCGGGCATCACGCGTCCCTACCCGCTGACCGGCGTGGCAGACCACCACCTCCGCTCCGATGCCGCTCGCGAACCGGATGCTGGCGTTTAGAACGTCGCGTTGAAGGTTGGGAGCGGTCGGTTCCATAAGGTTTACTTCGAGCGGGGCGTGAACAGTGTAAGTCAAGTCAGCATCCAGCAG
>DATHAB010000073.1:0-17959 GCA_035296885.1 Rubrobacteraceae bacterium | reverse complement strand
TGTAAGAGCGGCAAGAAACACGGCCCATACCTCTATCGCTACATCTACAGTGGGGGTAAGCAAAGGAGCCAGTACATAAAGCTCTCGGATCTCGCTAAGCACCCTGAGGCCCCGCCACGCCCTCCTACTCCTCCCGTGTAGTGCCTAGCTAAGTTTCCGAGAACCTGGAATACTGGAAGCCCAATTTCCGAGAACACCACTTCTCGGCAGCCCGGTGAACAAAGTTAACAGCAGCCTCCTTAACTCTGTATGCACTAGCTCCTGTAGCCATCTATTGATACATTTGTTCTTTTAAAGCATTAATGACCGTAGGAGCACCCAAGTGGAGGTTGCTAAAGGAAAGGAGATTGCCTCTATGAGGCGCATAGTTATGTGGTTGACGGTAGCCACAATGATGGTGGTAATGATGGCGATGGGACCAACTCCAGCGCTTGCAGATGCACCGCGGTGCGACGACCTTAGTTTGGACCTTAGACCGTTCCCTGGTAGCGGAGATGCCCCTAGCCAGGCCAATAAGGCGTTTGGTCCCCGCTGCTTCCTCTTTTACCAATAAAGAGAGGGCCGGGGGGTACAAGAGCCCCGGCTCTTCTTATGCCCTGAGTTGCCGAGAACACGTCTTCTAGGCAACCAGGTGAATAAGGGTTAGCGGTCATAAAGGGGCAGACCCTAACCTTACTCTGAAGTGATGCGTAGGGCTTCGCAGAGTGGCGTCATGGAGGTGGTGAAAGGCGAGGAAAGGAGAGCGGTATGCACGCCATGCTTACCTTCAGCATCCAATTGAAGCCAAGCCGGGTCGCAGTACGGTTGCAGTAAACGGGACCGACGAGAGCACGAGGTTGCTCCCGCATCGTAAATTTTTGTCTGCAAATATACAGATATTAAATGTCTGATTAACAGAATGGGGAAGTTAAGCTGCCTTGTTTACCAAAGACAAGGTGCCGTCACCCGTCGAGATAGATTAAAATACGATTTCTAGACGTTGGCGAGGCTTCTACCACGAATTTCTCGGCCTGAGGGTAGTAGCCCTTATAAGAAAGACAAGCTACAAATAACCGGAAAGTTCGGGGAAGGCGTTAATACAATATGCGGTTCACCAAGATGCATGGCGCTGGCAACGATTTTATCGTAATAGACCCCTGCGAGGTGAAGGGGGCAGACCTCGCAGGGCTCGCCCGTAAGGTATGCGACCGGCACTTCGGCGTCGGGGCAGATGGGATACTCGTACCGGCTCCCTCGCAAGTAGCTGACCTCAAGATGGTCTACCTCAACTCCGATGGCTCCCCCTCTCAGATGTGCGGCAACGGAATCCGCTGCCTCGCCCGCTACGCAAGAGATTACGAGCTAACAGAAGGAGATGCCCTCTCGGTAGAGACGGAAGCAGGGATGAAGAAACTCCTCCTCTTCCAGGACGGCTCCTCCAGGGTGGAGATGGGCCCTCCGGAATTCGAGGGAGAGGTCGAGCTCTACGGCTTCTCCTTTTTGCGTGTTGCGATGGGGAACCCTCACGCTGTCGCGTTTTTGGGAAACGATAAAGAGGTCGAGCGACTGGTTCTGAAAGAGGTCGGGCCACCGATAGAGAGCGATCCCCTCTTCCCCGAGAAGACGAACGTAGAGTTCGGATACGCGCGGGGGCTAAACGAGGTGAGGATGAGGATTTGGGAGCGTGGTGCCGGCGAGACCCTAGCCTCCGGGTCAGGCTCGTGCGCGACGGCCGCAGCGGCGATCCATCAGGGCTTAGCCGAGAGCCCGATTCAGGTGCTCCTGGAGGGCGGGACCGTCGAGGTAGAGTGGGCCGGAGGGGACGAACCCATGTATATGAAAGGCCCGGCCGAATACGTTTGCGAGGGAAATCTGCTCCTTTAGCGGCAGTTGTCCCTCTACTAATGCGAAGGGAAGAACCGATTCACTAGAAAACCCTCGCACCTCCGCCGTCGGACGAGCCATTAGATCTTATTAGCCTATAGCCACCCAAGACGCAGCCGCCACCCAAGTGCTTTCTTGTTACGAACTGTCTTTCGGTATCATCTATGTTTGCTCTCGCCCCGACCACCGGCGGATAGCTCGGCGTCGAGCTCGTCCACGAACTGGCGGGCGGTGCGTCCGCTTCTACCGGCATGCCAGCGATCCCACAGAATAGCCCGCTCTTTGAGTTCTGTGGCGGGGATCTTTATCCCCCGCTCCCGGACGAGCCCGACCACTATCTCCAGGTACCTCTGCTGGTCGGGGGCGGGGAAGGTAATCCTTAGCCGAAGCGGGCGACCAGAGAGAGCTTCTCTTGCATGGTGTCGCGGGCGTGAACGTCGTCTTTCTCGTCGCGCTCGGAGAAGCGTTCCCGAATGAGGTTGCGGCGGTTGGAGGTAGCGTAGAGCCTTACGTTCTCGGGTGGCTCCTCGACGCTGCCTTCGAGGAGCGCCTTGAGAAATTTGTACTCGACTTCGTGCTCCTCAAAGGAGAGGTCGTCCACAAAGAGGATGAAGCGCGGTCCGCGTCCGCGCAAGGCGTCGAGTACGTGAGGCAGTCCTTTGAGATCCTCCTTAGTAAGCTCGACCAGCCTGAGACCCCTGTCGGCGTACTCATTGAGGATGGCTTTTACAGTCGAGGATTTGCCGGTACCCGGCTGGCCATACAGTAGAGTGTGGTGAGACGAGAGCCCGGCAAGGAGGTGGTCCGTGTTTGTTAATAAGGGCGCACGCTCTTTCTCGTACCCGATCAAGCTCGTCAGGCGCACCGGATCGGGTCGGGGCACCGGCCGAAGGTTACTGCTTTCCCATCGGAACGCCTTGTAGCGTCCGAAGGGCGCCGCGCCGTGTAAAGCGAAATGCTCGGCGAGTTCTCCGGCGAGTTCTACCCAGTCATCGTTCGCCGCGAGCTTTTGGGCCAAAGCCTGGCTTGGCGGAGCGTCGAGAACGTCTAACCTGTGATAGGGGAACGCCCAGAGTCCCGAGGTTTCGGGGACAGTCTCCTCTGCAGCACGGATAAGGGTTTTGGCGTCGAACTCGAAGAGCGCCCGCAGCGTACGAAGGTCGCGACGGGCCTGCTCGAGGAGCAAAGGGCTGAGTTTTCCCTTCTCAGCGGCGAGGGCGAACGGATGCTCGCCCTGCAGAATGCATTCGACAAGGTGCGATTGCCAGGCATCCTCAAGCAGAGGTTCGGGAGCAGCCGCGAGTTCTCCCCACAACCGGGCGCAAACGTCGGACACAGAGACCGGGTCAGGGCGCTTCGACGCGAGTAGCCCAAGCAGGACCAGGAAATTTCGGCCGACCACCGAATCAAGAACACCCCTAAAAGCGGCTATCCCCCGCGCCCGCAGCAGCAATCGGTTCGGCTCGAATCTGTCCATACGGTTCGATACTCTAGCAATAGAGCATCTAGCTATCAGCCTTTTGGCGTCTGCTGACTAACCACTAGATGTAGATGTCGCACTGGTTGAAGGTGAGGGCGGCGAGAAGTACGAGCAGCAGGCCGGCGAGCTTCACACCGCCGGAACTCGCCCAATCTATCCCGTACTCAATAGCCGAACTGTATGATAAAAGACACCGTGCTCAACAAATTATCCAGGTATGTTGCAAGTCCGAGCGAGCTAACATCGACCGCAACCCAGCGCGAGACGGGATGGCAGCCGATTTTCCTGCGACTCACGGTGAACGCCACGTAGGGCAGTAGTAACCACAGCACGAGGATTGACCAAGCAGCGTATAAAGCGTCAAAGGACGGGTCTAATAGCATGAAGCCGCCTAAAAGATGGCAAAAGTTATGAACAGCCCCCGAGGCTTAACTAGGGGTCACGGGCAACAAGAGGACTAGCTCGAGCAAGTCGATCCAAGTTGGCCTGCGAAGCTTCAGAGTCTCCTCCATCAAAGCTTGGGGTCTGGCCTAGCCTGACCACGAGCGAGGAGGACATCCAAGAATGGTTTACCAGGGGTCGGTTAACCGCCGAAGAGCCGAGCGAAGAAGCCTCGGCTTTTCAATTCTTTGACTTCAGCTTCGAGCTTCATGCGGTCCTCGACAAGGCTAGTTTTCTCTTCGATGAGTTCGATTTTCTCCTGGGTGAGGCGTTCGCGCTCGGACTCGAGCTTGGTCTTCTCCTCTTCGAGGGTCGAGATGGTTTTCTCTTGCAGCTCGCGTTGGAACTCAACGAGGTTGAGGCGTTCGATCTCGGACCACAGACGGTCTATCTCCATGCGTGCCGCGTTCCTCTCCTTGCGGATCTCCTCGATCTGGCGGGTGCGCTCTTCGAGACGCGTCTTGTAGTCCTGGCCCTGCTGAAGCAAACGCTCGTAACGCTCGAACGGGACCGCCGGCAGGCCAGAAGCCCCAGCGAAGGTCTCGTCCCCGATCACTTCCCCCTCAAAAACCTCCTCTTCCTCCGCCGCCTCGGCGCTTCCCGCGGCGTTAGCCGTGCTGGTACCCAACTCGCGCGCCAGCTCCTCGACCTCCGAGAGCAAGAGGCTGTAGCTGCCCTGAGCGGTGCGCTCGGCGCGCAGACGGCCCTCGGCTACGTACCGCCGGACCGTACTCGCCGACCGGCCTAGGATCGCCGCCGCCCCACCGAGCCCTACGCGCTCCTCGCTCACCTCCCTGGGATCCATACCAACACATTCTACTGGCCACCGCAAGCGACGGCTACATAAGAATCAAGACTCCCAGGAGAAGCGACTCGCTGGTGCCATTAATCCTTCACCACCTGTCCATTCTCGACCTTGACGGATATCTCTGGCAGAGGCCTATCCGCAGGGCCGGCTTCGACCGCCGCCCCCCTCGCCGGGTCGAAGACTGAGCCGTGACACGGACAGGCGAGCTTGCCGTCCCTGTAATTGACTACGCACTGCCGGTGCGTGCAGATCGCCGAATATGCCACAAAGCTGTTGTCCTCGAGGCGCACCAGCACTGCCGGCTGTTCAAGATCTGCGTCAGTGAACTCGACGGCGGTCCCGGGCGGAACGTCCGCCACCCGGGCTATCGGCCCTTCGCTCTCGATCTCGGCTACCGTCGTACCGCCCTCTTTCTTACCCTCGTCGCTGACCTGCGCCGCTCCCTCGACGCCGCCGGTGAGGCCTTCTTCGACGGCTTCTTTACCAGGTTCTATACCGCTCTCTTCGCCACCGCAGGCAGCGAGGATCGAAGCGCTCGCGGCGCTCATGCCCAATGCCGTCCCGAGCTTGATGAACCTCCCGCGCGAGAGACGCTCCTCCTCCAAAACACCCTCCTCGACGTTCGTTGTATGTGCCGCCCCACCCATACGGTGAGCACAGCTACAGCTGTATACTATACGCTGGCGGAGCTCTCAGGCTCTGCCGTCAGGCGCGATCGACCTGCCCTCAACGAAAGTCTATGTAAGTGCTTTGGTTTTATATCCTGCACAAAAAGGCCCGACGATGAACGGTATGGCGTGGGTGAGGATCCTGATCGGGGCTGTCTGGCTTAACGGCGCGTTGGAGAAGCTCTTGAATCCTGGGTTCCCCAGACAGTTCGCCGCCAGCCTTAACGCCGGAGGGTACATCCATCAGGCTACCTCATGGTTCCAGAACTTGATGTACGCCTATGTCGTACCGAATGCCGAGCTCTTCGCTCAGTTTCAGCGCTTCGGGGAGTTGGCGTTGGGGCTGGCGCTAACCTTTGGCCTCCTTACCAACCCAGCTGCTGTTGGTAGCATCGTTTTGAGCCTGGCGATCCTGCTCTCTCAAGGCGAGGTGCAGCTCGGTACGGGTCTGGGATCCCCTGAGTTTCTCACCATAAACTTGCTCGTCGCCCTGATCTCGCTCCTCATCCTCCTAAGCTCTGCAGCAAAGGCGCTATCTTTAGATGCGGTTCTGGCCCGCCGCCGGCCACGACTCGCCCTCCTCCTCATCAACCGTCGTCACACACGTACCCGCAACCGCCGTCGGAGCCGAGCTTAAAAGCTGAGACGTTGACGAGCTGGAGTGCTGACTAACCCTACACAGCAGCACTTAGGTTCCCACCCAAGGATTACGCGCAAAAGGGACAGCCCCAACGATGGCCGTGCGATTAGCGTAGGAGGCGCATACGGCGCAAAAGCTCGTGAAAGTTGATTCTGTACATCGTTCGACCACGACGCGGTGTTGCCGTAGGGCTAGCCGAAACGCTGAACAGCTTTATAGAAACGCCGGTATGATCTCACCCTTGATCAGGTCCGCGTAGCTCTCGCGTTCGCGGACCACGGCCCAGCGGTCACCACGCACCAGAACCTCGGCAGGCCTGGGGCGGGAGTTGTAGTTTGAGGCCATCGAGAATCCGTAGGCGCCTGCGCTCACAACGGCGAGCAGGTCTCCCTCGGCGGCGTCGGGGAGGTCGCGGTTCCGAGCAAGGTAGTCGCCGCTCTCGCAGACCGGGCCAACGAGATCGGCGAGGGCTGTTGAGGCAACGCCATCCTTTACAGGCCATATCTCGTGGTGAGCCTCGTAGAGGCTCGGGCGCAGGAGGTCATTCATGCCGGCGTCGGCGACGAGGAAGCTCTTGTTGGCGCTCCGCTTGCGGTAGACCACGCGCGTTAGCAACACGCCCGCGTTCCCGACGATGTAGCGACCCATCTCGCAGAGTATCTTGGCGCCCGTGGCTTCGAGGGTGGGCCGGACGGTGTCGACGAGCTGTTTGGGAGTGAGTGCCTCTTCGTCCTTATAACGTATCCCAAGACCCCCGCCGATGTTGAAGTATTTGATATCGAAGCCGCGATGTTTGAGCTCGTCTACAAGGACAGCACTCTTTTCAACCGACTCGGTGTAGGGAGCAAGTTTGGTTATCTGGCTACCTATGTGTTGGTGTATACCGATCAGGTCCAAGTACCTGTACTCCCCCACCCTTTCAGCGAGCGCTAGCGCCTCGTCCACGGCGATGCCAAACTTGCTCTCGCCATGGCCAGTCGAGACGTGGGCGTGGGTCTCCGGCTCGACGTCGGGGTTAACGCGCAAAGCTACGCGTGCCCTCTTGCCATGACGCGCGGCGAAGCGTTCGAGGTGCTCGAGCTCGGAAGCCGATTCGACGTTGAAGAGTAGAATGCGCTCGCCCAGGCCCGCCATGAGCTCTGGCTCCGTCTTCCCGACCCCAGCGAAGACCACTTTTTTCGGGTCAAAACCGGCCCTCATCGCCCGGTATAGCTCGCCGCCCGAGACGATGTCCGCCCCCGCCCCGAAGGAGGCCAACGCCCTCAAGACCGCGAGGTTCCCATTCGCCTTCACCGCGTAGCAGACCAGATGATCGAGGCCCAGGAACGCCTCTTCAAGCTCCCTGTAGGCCCTCTCTATTGCGCCGTGGCTGTAGACGTAGACCGGAGTGCCCGTACTCTCGGCGATCTCGGAAAGGACGACGTCCTCGCATCGGAGGCCGCCCTCCCCGTAGTAAAACTCGTCCAAGGTCAACCTCCTCGTTATTCATTCTGTCCAAGCGACCCCTCCGCGTGGTATTCTCCCCTTTCCGAGGAGACCTGCGAGCCGCACTTAGAGAGAGATGATACCCCGTGCCGGAGCCCGGCGCGACATAAAGAGGGCCATGAAGATACCGAGCGAACAACCAACACCGAAGAAGCCGCCCCTCCTCCTTAACCCTGTACTCGCAAATCTACCTGCCTACCCCCTCGTCCGTCTAGACGAACGCCGTCGGGAGCTCGAAGAGAAGGGTTTCAAGCTCTTCGACTTTGGGACTGGCGACCCCCGCGAGCCGACGGATGAGATGATCCGCCAAGCCTTAATAGAAGGCCTCTCCGAGATCAGCCAATACCCTAGTGCTATGGGCACGAAAGAGTTGCGCGAGGCTTTTGTAGGTTTTATGCGCCGCCGCCATCGAGTAGAGCTAAACCCAGGTCTGGAGGTTCTGCCGGCTGCGGGCTCGAAAGAAGCTATCTTCCACGCGCCTTTAGCCTTTTTGCACCCGTCGCACGAGCGGCGCGGCGTCGCCTACGGGACCCCAGGTTATCCCGTTTACGAGCGCGGCGCCCTCTTCGCCGGGGGCAGACCGCTTCTGGTTAAGCTCCGCAAAGTAGACGGCTTTTTGCTGCCGATAGAGGCTGTAAATCCTGCGGAGACGCGGGCACTCTGGATCAACTACCCCCACAACCCCACCGGCGCCACCGCGACCTATTCGTACCTGGAAGAGGTCGCAAGCTTCTGCCGCGAGCACGACATCCTGCTCTTCTCCGACGAGTGCTACAACGACGTTTACTCCGGCGACCCCCCACCCTCGATTTTGGAGATAACAAAAGAACGCGTCCTTGCGTTCGTCTCCCTCTCCAAGCGCAGCGGCATGACCGGTTACCGCTCTGCGATGATGGCCGGCGACCCTGAGCTGATAGCGGCCCTGAAAAAGCTCCGGCCCTCAATCGGCGTCGCAAGCCCCAGCTTCATCCAAAAGGCCGCGACCACCGCGTGGCAGGACAACGCGCACGTCGAGCATCGTCGTCGCGTCTTTGCCGAGAAGCGCGCGCTGTTCGAACACTTCTTCGAGCGGGTGGGCTTGCGCACGCTCCTTACAAACGCGGGCCTCTACCTCTGGGTCGAAGTGCCTAACGGGTACGGTGAGGATGACGAAGCTTATGCTCTGCGTCTCCTCGAAGAGGGCATAATCGTCGCGCCAGGCTCCTCGTTCGGCCCCGGTGGCGAGGGCTTTTTCCGGGTAGCCCTCGTGCCGACCCTCGCGGAGTGTAAGGAGGCGATAGCGCGGTGGGGGGCTTGATCCGCTAAGGATCCTGGACGCAGCCGTTCGGCAAGTGTTGTACATGAGGAACAAAGATTGCGCATAGCTTCGGCGGGGATCAGAGGGTTTGGGGCAGCCTCAGGAGCGATGAAGGGCCTATTTTTCCGTCGTTTTGGGTCGTGCAAGTGCAATTTGGAAACCTTTGGCCCTTCGGCTCCCTCTTTTTACTTGAAGTTGGTACAGAGGGCGCGGTGGTTTCTTGCACACTTGGGATAGTGGGCGCAGGCTCCGTGCTCGCGGGTCGGCTCCACGCAGATGTCCTGATGATGCTGGTTGGGCCAGCTGGTAGCACCGCTTCGCCATGATGGCACACGGGCTGCTACAGCCGCTCACGTAGCCGCCGGATGTGCAAGCCGTGCTGTCCACCTTCCCTACGAACGTCGGGTTCTATATATTCTGGCTCTTTCCCGTCCCGCCGCTGCTCATCGGCGCAGCGTTAGCGTTCTTCGTCGCCCAGGGCAGACCAAGAACCTAGCCAAGCTCCTCTAAAGCAACCGCTACGACGCGGCATCTTGCTAAACTGGCGCAGGTCAAAACCAAGTCTTTGCCATACATAGGGAGACACGCAAGCATGAGAGAGCAGATAGAGACCGCATTCGAGGACCAGGCGCTGCTGAAGAAAGAGGAGTACCGTCGGACGGTCCAAGACACGATCGCCGCCCTCGACGCAGGAGAGCTCAGGGTTGCGGAGAAAACGAACGGAGAGTGGCGCTCGAACGCGTGGGTTATGAAGGCTATCTCCCTGTACTTCACCGTCGCTGAGATGGAGACGGTTCAGGTGGGGCCGTTCGAGTACCACGACAAGATCCCCACGAAGAGAAACCTCGCGCAAGCAGGGGTGCGTGTGGTCCCGCCCGGCACGGTGCGCTACGGCGCGTTCGTCGAGCCCGGAGTCGTCGTGATGCCAGGTTATGTGAATATCGGCGCTTATGTGGGTAGTGGCACTATGGTAGACACGTGGGCGACGGTCGGCTCGGGTGCCCAGATCGGGCGAAATGTCCACCTTGCCGGCGGGGTCGGTATCGGCGGCGTCCTGGAACCACCAGGCGCGATGCCGGTCGTCATAGAAGACGGGGCATTTGTAGGCTCACGGGCGATCGTCGTCGAGGGAGTGCGGGTCGAGGAGGAGGTGGTCTTGGGGGCGAACGTGGTCTTGACGTCCTCGACCCAGATCCTCGACGTCACTGGTCCTGAAGAGGTAGTCTACAGAGGACACGTCCCAGCCCGCTCTGTCGTCGTCGCCGGGACCCGGACCAAGGAGTTCCCCGCCGGCTCCTACCAGCTCCAGACCGCCCTCATCATCGGCCAGCGGCGCGCCTCCACCGATCAGAAGACCTCTCTGAACGAGGCCCTGAGGCAGTTCGGGGTGAGCGTTTGAAGGGGAGGATGCTCGAAGCTTTACTCTTCTTCCTCGAACGCCCGAGCGTAACCGGCGAGGAGAAGGTCCTCTGCGACGACCTGGAGGCGCGTGTTAGTAGATTACCCGATTGGCACACCTTTAGGGTTTCGAACAACCTCATCATCAGTCGCTGGGAGCCAGACACCTCACGGAGGCGCCTGGTCTTCGCGGGCCACCTTGATACTGTGCCGGAGCCAGCAGGTGGCCTCCCAGTGAAGGTCGAGGGAGAGCGCGTATACGGCCGAGGGGCTTCAGATATGAAGGCCGGCGACGCCGTAATGCTCGCGCTCCTGGAGGACTTCCGGTGGGAGGCGTCTTGGGTGGAGCCGACCTTCGTGTTCTACGAGCGCGAGGAGGGGCCGCACGTCGAGAACGGTCTCAAGATAGTCTTCGAGGAGTTTCCGCGGGTCTTGGACGCGGAGTTGGCCTTTGTTCTGGAGCCGACGGAGAACGCCCTGGAGGCCGGGTGTGTGGGCACGGCGCACCTCGAAGTGACCTTTAAGGGCAGACTCGCCCACGCGGCGAGGCCGTGGCAGGGGGAGAACGCCCTCTCGGCAGCGGGTCGTTTTCTGGCGACTCTGCACGAGCGTAAGGCCGAGGAGGTCGTGGTGGACGGGCTTCCGTTCTACGAGGTCTTTACCCCGACGGCGGCGAAGGGTGGTCTGGCGAAGAACGTCGTACCAGACGAGTTTTGGATCAACGTTAACTGCCGCTTCGCCCCTGGCAAGAGCCTCGACGACGTAAGACGCGCCTTCGATGAGCTCCTCGGGGACGCCGACGCATCTTACAAGATCGCCGACTTCGCCCCGAGTGGGTCGGTGAACCTAGAAAACCCATTGCTAAGAAGGTTTCTCGCCGACGAGATGGAGGTGCGTCCGAAGCAAGCCTGGACAGATGTCGCCCGGTTCGTCGAGCGCGGGGTAGACGCGGCGAACTTCGGCCCGGGACTCCCAGCCCAGGCCCACCAGCCGCACGAGTACGTAGAGCTGCCGCTCCTCCTCGAAAATTACGAGCGCCTTAGTAGGTTCTTGGAGGGGAACAGCCTTTAGAAGTGAAGAACTAAGCTCCCTACAAATCCAAAGGAAGCCTCGTTCCTTACTTCTTAGAATTTAGAGAAAGAGGATTAAGAGATGTTACTCCTATAGTCGATTAAGCTCCTTGGATTACCATCCACCTTCTTCCTCGGACCACCCCTGCTCTTCGGTCGAATTATCCGAGGCCCCGCTAGGCTCTCCTATCGTAAGAGGCTGTTTTGAGCATATAGCCGTGCCCTCGGTGTTCAAAGCGTAGGGCCAGGGGCAATAATACGGTAAAACGCTAATATCGGAGGGCTTGCTCACACCGCCGGGATCACCATCGACTCCAGATACAGGTCCCTCAGCCCCAAACATTTCTTCGATCGCTCCCTCAGCGTGAAAGGCCATAGCCGGTACCGAGACAGCTAGTATCAGCGCTCCCATGCTGAACATAAGTAGTAGACGTGCCTTCCAGCTCCTCATTGACCCCCCTAAAGGTAATGGCCTCCGACAACCGGCTTAATACTAAAACCCTATTTGTAGAGATGTAAAACTATATGAACACTATATGTAGTGTATTTAGTGTCCCTTTTCACATTTTTAACGGGCATTAAGCATGCTTAAGGAACTTGTTATTGCTTGTTACACTATCTGGCTTTGAAAGCTGCTCACTAGGGTAGCTTCTAGATCTCTTGACACAACTTCTAGTAGATCCGCAGATTTGGCACGGATTTTATAGCACTCGCAGGCGTTGAGGAGTGTTCAGGTAGGTCTGAAATAGAGAGACAGCGTGTCTACAGCGTCGGTCAAAACCATTGACCCGAAGATGATCGTGGAAGCATGAAGCCTACTCCGCCAAGGACCATCGGCAGAAGCTAGTTCGAGCCACGGATTTGCGGGTTCTCGGAGCCCTGTACGTACGGCACACCGGTTCAACCATTATGACTACCGCTGTAAGATCGCTCTGCGAGCCCCGTATCAGGGAGACGCTTAACAGAACTCCCCACGGTGCGTCCTCCAGCGTTACGCTCTTAGGCATTCCCAGGCTTGAGCCGCTCCTTTTCTTCACTAGTTCGGGAAGAGGAAAGCGACACCGGCCGCGGTCATCCAAAATCCATCCCGCTTCGCCCTTTCTGAGCAAGCATTTACAAGCACTGTACCTTGCATGCTACAATTTCAACTTTGCACGTAGGGGCCAACCTGTTATGCAGAAGGAGATGCTTATTTAATGGAATCCGTGGAGCGGCAGAAGGTTCTCGTCACCGGGGGGGCGGGGTTTTTGGGGATCAACCTGATCCGACACCTCCTTGCCAAGGGTTACACCTTGGCCTCTCTGGATGTCGAAGAGTTCGACTACCCGGAGAGGAGCGAGATCGAGGTCGTAAAGGGCGACATTCGCGACAAGGGGATAGTGAACCGGGCCATGGAGAGCGTAGACTTTGTGGTCCACACCGCAGCTGCCTTGCCGCTCTACTCTCCGGAAGACATCTATACCACGGACGTAGAGGGGACGCGCAATATCCTAGAGGCGGCTCGGCAGCAAGACGTGAAAAGGGTCGTACATATCTCTTCGACGGCAGTATACGGGATACCGGATCATCACCCTCTATACGAGTCGGACAGACTGGAGGGTGTCGGTCCTTACGGGCAGGCCAAGATACAAGCCGAGATGATCTGCCTGGAGCACCGCGCCAAGGGTATGGTCGTGCCCATCATACGTCCCAAGTCGTTCATAGGTCCTGAGCGGCTCGGGGTCTTTGCGCTCCTTTATGACTGGGCCCTTACCGGGCACAACTTCCCCATGATCGGAAGCGGCAAGAACCGCTATCAGCTCTTGGACGTCGAGGACCTGTCCGAGGCGATCTACCTAACGCTCACCCTCCCAGAGGAGAGGGTAAACGACACGTTTAATATAGGGGCCAGGGAGTTCACGACCATGAAGGAAGACTATCAAGCTGTCCTCGATCACGCCGGGTACGGCAAAAAGGTCGTAGGCTTCCCGGCGGCACCCGCAATCTGGGGCTTGAGGGTCCTCGAGAAGCTGGGGCTCTCGCCGCTCTACAAGTGGGTTTACGAGACGGCCTCCAAGGACTCGTTCGTCTCTATAGAGAAGGCAGAGAGGAAGCTTAGCTTCAGGCCGAAGTACTCTAACAAGGACGCCCTTTTACGCAACTTCCAGTGGTACATCGAGAGCCTGACGCGGTTCGAGAATGCCTCCGGGGTCTCACACCGGGTGCCCTGGAAGCAAGGTGCCATCGGGTTGCTGAAACGCTTTTTCTAACTCTAAGGCTCAAAAAGTACAAAAACGGAGAAGCGCGCCGCAGCCCTCGCCTCTTTTTCGGAAGGATTGGGCAAACTGAGTACCAATCCCTCACGTAGAATCCAAGTAATCGAGAAAGGTACAAGCAGTAAACGTTGAAACTAATCGAGTAGTAAAGCCGCTGTCCGGTCGGCCATCCAGACTGGACCGGAGGCGGGTCTAATAAGCTTGGCCGGGTAATCGTACGGATCGGCGTGGCACTCGAGGATCTCCTTCAAAGCTTCTGCCTTGCCCTCTCCGGCAACCAGGAAGATGACTTTGCGCGCAGCGTTGATGGCTGGTACGGTGAGCGTAAGACGCAGTGTCCCAAGCTTCTCCACCCGGTTCTCGACGACCCACCGGTCGCGCGCGCCGAGCGCCGGGGTGCGAGGGAAGAGGCTCGCGGTGTGGCCGTCCTCGCCTATCCCGAGCAGGATCAAGTCGAAGCGTGGCGGACCACCAAAGAAGCCAACCAACTCCTCCTCGTAAAGGGCGGCAGCTTCCCAGGAGTCGAGCTCGCCCCGCATCCGGTGGGTGCTCCCCACGCGTATGTGGGAGAGCAAAACTTCGTGTGCCATGAGGTAGTTCGAATCCTCGTGATTGGGGGGCACGGTTCGCTCGTCGCCGAAGAAGATGTGAACCTTGCCCCAGTCGAGGTCTTTCTCGCCGTATTCAGTAGCTAGCAGCTCGTAGGTTCTCTTCGGGGTCGAGCCGCCGGCGAGAGCGACGGCGAAGCGCCCGGTCTCTCGGATGCTCCTCGCGGTCTCTTTCGCGAACACCTCTGCAGCGGCCTCCGCGAGTTGTTGCGGGTTTTCGAAGACGCGGACGTTCGGGTGGCTCACAGAAGGTCCAGCATCTTCACCACCCGCTCAAGGGACGACTCATAGGTTTCGTCCCGGCCGAGGAGTTTGAGCTCCTCGCCGAGTAGCACACCTACGTCCGAGGATCCCAAGTGTACCGTGCGCTCGCTTATACGCTTGTCGCCGCGCATCACGGTCGAGCGGGCGTCGGTGTGTTCGTTGTGGCGCGAGACCTGGATCTGGAAGGCGAGGTTTTCAGAGACGAGGCGGACGCGGTGTAGGCTGGCTGCGGAGGCGTTTGGGGCGAGCTCGACAGTCGCCTCGCCTGAGGAGGAGGCGAAGCGGAACAAGCAGCCTCTTTCCATACGTTTAGCCGACTCCAGGCGCCAGCCCAAAGCGTTGGAGAGCCATCCCGTAATGAGCAAAGCCTGGCACTCGCCGCCGGAGCCGTGAACAACCTCCGCGTGTCGGATCTTTGCTAGCGCCCCGGCTCGTTCCGGGGAAGCGAAGAGGTCCGCGACGAGCGAGCGCCACGGCGAGAGCGCCGTCCATTGGAGATCCCCAACGGCCAGAACGCAATCCTCCAGAAGGTTCGCCGCGCTACGCAAGAAAGCTTCGCAATTGGGTGTCGCCCCCGAGTCGAGGATTAGACGGTCGGCTACAGCTGCCATGCCACCACACTCCGGCGAATGGGGAAGCTCGCCGTTCGGGTACCAGAGAAATACGGGAAGGTCGGGAATGAGGAGGGGGTCCGCGAGGCTCTCGAGATGGTCGGCGGGCGGCCCTTCTACGTGCACCATGATCTGCTCAGCGCAGACCTGACGGCCACCGCCACCCCTGGCCCTGCAAAAGGCCGAGAGCCCAACCTCCAGGTTTGCCTCTTCTTCATCGGGGTCGGAGATTACGAGCATCACCCTCGAAGGGTAGCGCCCGGAGAGCTCGCAAATAGTTTGTGTGACTCTTGGCGCGCGCTCTTCGCTCGTCACCACGATTAGGTTTAACACGCTTGCGCGGGCTCCCACGATCCCGTCCTCGTTCACCCGTAGCCTCGCGAGCTCCCGCTCTATCTGTCCGGCCGACATCGCGCCCTCAACGGGAACCGACCGCAACTCTTCCATCACGAGCACGCCTTCACGGCCGCCTCCACTCCCACCCATCGCGCTTAAGAAGTTTCTCAGCCTGCTCGGGTCCCCAAGAGCCCGCGGGATAAAGTGAGACTCCCTCGCTTTCGGCCCAGGCCCGCAGCACGGGGTCCAGAATCTCCCACGCCCCTTCGGTCTCGTCCGCCCGGATAAAGAGCGTCGGATCGCCGAGCATGAGGTCGAGAAGGAGTCGTTGGTAGGCTTCCGGAACCTCCTCCAAAAAAGCGGTGCCATAAAGCAGATCCATGCTCACCGAGCGCACCCTAAATCCTGCGCCCGGAACCTTCGCCCCGATCCTCATAGAAACGCCTTCTTCAGGCTGGATACGCACCACCAGAACGTTCGACTCCAAACCTCTGTTCTCGGCCCCAGCGAAGAGCGTGTGCGGCGTTGGCTTAAACTGGATAGCGATCTCCGTGGCCCTTTTCGGCAGCCTCTTGCCGGTTCGTACGTAAAAAGGCACCCCCGCCCACCGCCAATTATCTACAAACAGCTCGAGGGCCGCGTAGGTCTCGGTCGTCGAGTCCGGGGGCACACCCTCCTCCTCACGATATCCCGGGACCTCCTCGCCCCACACCCAGCCTCGGGCGTACTGGCCCCGCGCAGCGAACTTCCCCACTTCCTCCTCGGAGAAGCGGCGGATCGCCTTGAGGACTTTCACCTTCTCCTCGCGCACCGACTCGGCTTCGAGTGCGACCGGTGGCTCCATCGCGGTAAGGCAGAGGACCTGCATGAGGTGATTCTGAACGATATCTCTCACAGCGCCCGCCTCCTCGTAAAAGGCGCCGCGGGCGCCGATCCCGATATCTTCGGCGACGGTGATCTGGACGTGGTCCACGTAGTGCCGGTTCCAGATAGGTTCGAAGATGCTGTTGGCGAAACGCAGAGCCATAATATTCTGCACCGTCTCTTTGCCGAGGTAGTGGTCTATCCGGTAGATCTGGCGCTCTTTAAAATATCGTTGGATGTCTGCGTTCAAGTCCCTGGCGCTCTTCAAGTCCCATCCGAAAGGCTTCTCGACCACGAGGCGCGCCCAGCCTCCATTCTCACCCTCGTTCATCCCCGCCTCACCAAGCCTCTCCACTATCGTCGAAACGAAGGACGGCGACGACGCCAGGTAAAAGGCCCGGTTTCCCTCAGTCCCGCGCTCCCTATCGAGTCTCTTTAGGAAACTTTTGAGATCCCAGTATGTCCCGGCCTCTCTGAAGTCGCCGGGGAGGTAGAAGATGTTCCTTGAGAAAGACTCCCAAACGTTATCGCTAATTGCGGTGGGATGGTATTTACGAAGAGTGCCACGCAGCTTTTCGCGGAACTCGTCGTGGCTCATTCTGAGGCGAGAGACGCCAACGACAGCGAACTCCATCGGGAGGCGGCGCCCTGCTGCAAGGTCGTAGAGCGCGGGGACGAGCTTGCGGGCCGTAAGGTCGCCGGAGGCGCCGAAGATGACCATAGCGTTTGGCTCCGGGACCTTAGGCAGCCGGGTCTCATCCCGGAGGACATCCGCCGGGAGCTGCGTATCGACCACAGGGACGGTCTCCCTTACTTCTCGGAATGCTGTGTCGATGATTCCTGGATAGCGTGTCCCCCGAACTCGCCGCGCAAGGCCG
This sequence comes from Rubrobacteraceae bacterium, assembly GCA_035296885.1. Lineage (GTDB taxonomy): Bacteria > Actinomycetota > Rubrobacteria > Rubrobacterales > Rubrobacteraceae > Rubrobacter_F. The sequence goes on along the minus strand of DATHAB010000073.1, from coordinate 993 downwards.
CTATGACCTTCATAGCAAAAGAGTCTTCCTGACGGGAGGCGAACCGGGAGAAGAGTGAGCCCGCGATGACGGCCGCCGGAACGTCCTCGTTTATCGCCTCCATTACCGTCCAGCGGCCCTCGCCGGAGTCCTCCACGTAGCCGCGGACCCTATCGAGGGTGGCGTCCTTTTCGAAGGCGTTGTGGGCAAGCTCTAAGAGCCAGCTGCGGACAACGCTGCCCTGGTTCCAGAGGCTCGAGATGACTTTGAGGTCGAAGGCGTATTGGGATTTCTGAAGGATCTCGAACCCTTCGGCGTAGGCCTGGAGCATGCCGTACTCGATCCCGTTGTGGACCATCTTGGTGAAGTGCCCGGCCCCAGCCTCTCCGAGGTAGGCGTACCCGTTCTCGGGAGCTAAAGTCTTGAACGCAGGCTCGACGTGCTCGTAGGCGTCGCGATCCCCACCAATCATAAGGCAGTAACCGAGCTCGAGTCCCCAGACACCCCCGCTCGTACCCGCATCCAGAAAGCGCAGACCCTTCTCCTGGAGCATCTTTGCCCGGCGGATAGAGTCCCTGAAATAAGAGTTACCACCGTCTATGAGGGTATCACCCTCGTCCATGAGGCCAGCGAACTCGAGGAGGGCCTGCTCAGTAGCATCCCCGGCGGGGACCATCACCCAGATCACGCGCGGCGGAGTCAGCTTCTCGACCATTTCCCCCATCGAGTATGCGCCCTCGGCCCCGCTCTGCACCGCCTCGTCTACCGGAGCGGGTGAGCGGTTTCCGGCTACGACCCGGTGTTCCTCATTCCGAACCAGCCGCCGGACCATGTTGGCACCCATTCTGCCGAGTCCGTAGAGCCCTATCTCCATAAGCTCACCCTTCCTGATCTCGCTCGACGCTAGCCCCAGCTGACGACCCGGCGGCTCTTCTCTTTTATACTCTCCAGCAACTCGTCGAAAGAGTCGGCGAACTTCGCAACCCCCTCTTTCTCTAACACCTCCGTGACGTC
>DATHAB010000072.1:0-11060 GCA_035296885.1 Rubrobacteraceae bacterium | reverse complement strand
CGGGGATTGGGGGTTGGGGTCGGGTACGCGATGGAAGAGGGGAAGTTTCCGATCGAGGTGAGGGGTGGGGGGATAAAGGGGGGAGCTGTCGGGGTGCGGGGGACGAAGAGCAGCCAGTTTTTGAGCGGTCTGTTAATGGCCGCTCCCTATGCTCGAGATGTGGTTGCTTTGGAGGTCGAGGGAGGGCTCGTTTCCCGACCTTACGTTGGCATGACGCTCGGCGTGATGCGGAAATTTGGTGCGGAGGTCGAAGAGCGGTGCGAGAGGTTTGTCGTGTCGCCAGGTTACTACGAGGCCCGCGAGGAGTATCTTGTGGAGCCTGACGCGTCCGGGGCGTCGTACTTTTTGGCGGCTGCAGCCGTAACGGGTGGCCGGGTAAAGGTGGATGGGCTTGGGGCCTCGTCTGTGCAGGGGGATCTGGCGTTCGTGGAGGTGCTTGAGGAGATGGGGTGTGAGGTGGAGATCGGGCCGGACCACGTCGAGGTCCGCGGACCGCGTAAGGGGTTGCGGGGGATTGTGTGGGACATGAACGACATCTCGGACACTATGATCACGCTCGCAGCGATAGCACCCTTCGCCTCTTCGCCGACAGTCATAAATAACGTGGCTCACACCCGTGCCCAGGAGACCGACCGCGTAGCTGCCGTGGCTAAAGAGCTCACCCGGCTCGGAGTCCGGGTCGAGGAGCACCAAGACGGCCTCACGGTAACACCCGGACCGGTCAGGCCAGGCATGGTACACACCTACGACGACCATCGAATGGCGATGGCCTTCTCCTTGTTGGGGCTCGTCGTGCCGGGGATCCGGATACAAAACCCATCTTGTGTAACCAAGACGCTCCCCGATTACTTCGAGCGGCTTGAGGCTCTGCATTAGACGGATGAGGTTGAACCGACGGGATCTATGGGCATGATTATCCGAGCCGAGCAGGTTTACCGTACCAAACCCAACCTGGAAATATTTATATCTGACGCAGTAGCCTAGCAGAGTTCACCGGGGGCACGAGATTAGCTTGCCCCGGGCCGAGGAGGTAGTGGTCGCGTGCGATCCGTCGCCCGAGGCCACCACGGTCGCCTGTGATGCGAAAGCGGTACGACGAGCTTCATCCTAAGCTGACACCCGCGGAAACCGAGAGGTTCACAAGTAGGCTTGGTACTAGCCGATAGTGGGCTTGGAGAGGATTATAGATTGCGAGCCTTTGCTGGGATCCCGAAACATAGGACGGTAGAGGTGACTCCTGGTAACGCTTGAGGCGGATGGTCCTGATAGGGTGGGTCATCGGCTATACTTTCAGGTCGGATGGGTGGACTTTTGGTAACCATAGACGGTCCTGCTGGGAGCGGTAAGAGCTCGGTCGCCCGGGCTGTTGCCGAGCGCTTGGGGCTCGTGAACCTGAATACAGGTGCAACCTATCGGGCCGTTGCGCTCGTGGCGCTCCGAGAAGGTACGGACCTCGGTGATGGTGCCGCCCTCGCTTTCCTTGGCGAGGGCGTGAACCTCGCGGCAAACGGCGTATCTTACGACGGGGAGCTGATCCCCGAGGATGCACTACGTGCCCCCGAGGTCTCCGCTGCCGCCTCGAAAGTCTCCGCGCATCCAGAGCTAAGAGAAGTCCTCGTCGAGAGGCAGCGGGCGGCGGCTAGAGAAGCGCAGACCTCCGGCGGCGCAGTCGTCGAAGGGAGGGACATTGGGACGGTCGTGCTGCCCGAAGCGGAGCTAAAGGTCTTTCTTTCGGCCTCTCCCGAAGAGAGGGCCCGCCGCCGCGCCCTCCAAACCGGGCGTGAAGGAGAACTCGAACACATCCTTGAGGCCATACAAAAGCGCGACAAACGCGACTCCGAGCGCGAGGCCTCCCCCTTAAAACCCGCCTCCGGCGCCGTGGTCCTCGACACCACGAGCCTCAGCCTGGAAGGCGTAGTCTCGCGCGTCGTCGAGCTCGCTAAAGAGGCGCAAAGCGCCGCCCCCCCAAGAACGCCGAGGGGCGCCTGAAGGATGGAGGCCGCTAGGCTTCAGAGGGGTGTAGCGCGGGGCATGTCGCTCCGGTACCGGTTGTTCCGCTGGACGATGGTAGCCATCGGTCGACTATTGTTCGGGTTTACGGTCGTAGACGCCGAGAAGGCGCCCACGGAAGGCCCCCTGATTGTGGCTGCCAACCACCGCCGGTACGCGGACCCAGTCTTTGTCTCAATGGCCGTGCCCCGTAGAATCCAGTGGATGGCGAAAAAAGAACTCTTTGTCTTTCCGTTTAGAAGATTTTTCTTCTTTATTGGCGCCTTCCCCGTGGACCGTGAGAGCGGACGCGGCGCGCTTCGCACCGCCCTGAACCTCCTGAGGGCAGGCTGGGCTTTGGGTATCTTCCCCGAGGGCGAGCGCCGCAAAGGATACGACCCCGAAGACACCCCTAAAAGCGGTGTAGCTATGCTCGCCGCCCGTAGTGGCACCCCCATACTCCCGGTCTTCGTGGACAGCGTGCCAGGTCCCCTGAAGCGTCTGCGGGGCGGGAAGCTGCGCGTCTACCTCGGCGACCCGGTAACTTTCAATAATACGAAGATAAAAAGGGGACGGGATTACGAGGAGTTCGCGGGAGAGTTATTGCGTACGATCTATAGTCTAGAGAGCGAGGAACACGGGGGAACGTTATCCTGAGCTCTTTGCCAGTGGTTGCGATAGTGGGGGCTCCTAACGTAGGCAAGAGCACTTTCTTAAACAGGGTTTTGGGGCGCCGGCAGGCCGTGGTCGCCGACGAGCCGGGGACTACACGAGACCGCTCTTATAATCGGGCCGAGTGGGCGGGGCGGGAGTTTCTTTTAGTGGATGCCGGGGGTATGCAGCCGCGCGCGCGCGCGGGCCTCGAGGCGCTCGTAACTTTGCAGGCGCAGGTTGCAGTCGAGGAGGCGGACATGATCCTGCACCTTGTGGACGCTAGGCTCGGGGTGACCGAGGCTGACGCGGTCATCGCGAAGGAGCTGCGTGCGTCTAAAAAGAGCGTGGTGCTCGCCGTGAACAAGCTCGACAACCCCGCTGACGACTCGGGACGTTATCCCTTCTACGCCCTAGGAGAGGGTGAGCCTCACGCCATAAGCGCCAACCACGGGCTGGGTGTAGGGGACCTTCTGGACGTAATAGTCTCGCTCTTGCCGGAGGAGGCCCTCGCTGAAGAGGCGGATTTGCCCCGGGTAGCCATCGTGGGACGGCCGAACGTAGGGAAGAGCACGCTCTTAAACCACCTATTGGGCTCCGAGCGGGCTGTCGTTTCCGAGGTGGCAGGCACCACCACCGACGCGGTGGCGCACGAGATCGAGGTATCTCGGGAAGAGGAGGTTTACCCCGTAGAGCGTTTTCTACTTTTGGACACGGCCGGGATGAACCGGAGTGCGCGGAAGGCGCAAGGGGTTGCGTACTACTCGGCGCTCCGCACGGAAGAGGCCGTACGCCGGTCAGACGTCTCGCTCTTGCTCGTGGACGCGGTGGAGGGGCTCGTGGGGGAGGACTTGAGGCTCGCCAGAAGGGTCGAGGAGGCCGGGCGGGCGTGCGGGGTTTTGACCAACAAGTGCGACCTCGTCCCGGCCGAGAGGCTGCGTGAGATCGAGGAGATCATAAGTGTCCGCATGACGGATCTGAAACCCCCGGTCATCCCTATCTCTGCGCTTACTGGGGCAGGCCTGGAGAAGGTGATGCCGCTCGCTGCCCGGTTGTACGCGGCGTACAATCTGAGGGTGTCTACGCACGAGATCGCAGAATTCGTAAACGCTTTGGTCGACAGAAGCGCGCCCCCCAAGGGGGTCAAGATACGTTTCTCCACCCAGACCGGTACGGCTCCACCTCGCTTCACCCTCTTCGCTAACCGTCCGAAGGACGTCCCAGAGGGGTACCTGCGCTATATAGAGAACGCTCTACGTGAGCGTTACGGTCTGTACGGGGTGAGTGTTCGCCTGCGTTTGAGGAGCAGCCGGTGAAGGAGGCCGAAGACCACCTCGATAGAAGTCGCTTTCGCGAAGGCTGCCTTAGGGCTCGTATACTGACGATCGCGAATATATTGACTCTCTCGAGGCTTTTAGCTATACCGATAGTTCTAGTCTTATTGCTCGCGAGAGAAGACGCACTGGCAGTGGTGCTGTTTCTCTTAGCGGCGACGACAGATTTTTTGGACGGCAAGATCGCACGTTGGCAGGGGGGAGCTGGTTCGTCTTACCTAGGGATGATCTTGGACCCCGTGGCGGACCGGTTGTTGCTCTCGAGTGTTGCTGTGGTCCTAGCGATCCGAGGCTTTTTGCCGTCCTTCGTCGTGGCGATGCTCGTTGGGCGCGACATACTAGCCCTGTTGGGAAGCTTCGTCTTTGGGGGTAAGATAAGGGTGAACAAGGCGGGCAAAGCCGCGACGGCCGTCCTTATGGCCTCTCTCGCAGTAGTTATCTATAGTCCGGGGGTTATAGGAGAGATCATGTTCTACGCAGGTTTCGGGCTCTCACTCGTTGCAGGAGCCCTCTACGTCGGCGCGATAAAGAGGCGCTTCGGTGGCGGGAACGCCGCCACCGGTGCAAATCGACGATGAAGGCAGTAATCATGGCCGGTGGCCACGGCACACGCCTCAGACCGCTTACCAGTAACCAGCCAAAGCCCATGATCCCAATCGTCAACGTCCCGTGCATGGAGCACATCGTGCGGCTGCTTAAAGAGCACGGCTTTACCGAAGTGGTCGTGACGCTACAGTTCATGCCCGAGGAGATACAGGACTACTTCGGCGATGGCTCCGAGTGGGGCGTTCACATCCGCTACTCTATAGAAGATGCCCCGGCGGGCACCGCGGGATCCGTCAAGCTCGCCGAGGAGCACTTAATAAGCGAGCGCGTGCTAGTGATCAGCGGCGACGCTTTGACTGACGTTGACCTTACTAGGGTTGTTGACTTCCACGAAGAGAAGGGCGCCGAGGCGACAATGGTTCTAAAGAGCGTCGAGGATCCTTTAGACTTCGGGATCGTTATTACCGAGGAGGGCGGTCGGATCTCCCGTTTTTTAGAGAAGCCTGCTTGGGGGCAGGTTTTTTCGGATACGGTAAACACCGGCATCTACGTGTTGGAGCCCTCCGTTCTCGAGGAGATACCTTCCGAGGGCGATTACGATTTTTCCAAGGATCTCTTCCCAAAACTCCTCGAGGCAAAGCGGCCCCTTTACGGCTACGTTGCAGAGGGTTACTGGGAGGACATAGGTACTTTAGAGCAGTACATGAAGGCCCAGCGCGATGTCCTCGACGGTAAGTTGAGGGGGGTGAGGCCACCGGGGACCAGGCTCAGGGAGAACGTGTACGTAGGGCGGCGGGCGCAGGTGGACGATGAGGAGCTCGAGGGCCCGGTTGTGATCGGGGAGAACGTCCGCGTTGACAACGGCGCGAAGTTAAGCCCGTACTCCGTGATCGCCGACAATGTCGTTATAGCCTCGGGCGCTTCGGTGGAGCGAAGTGTGGTCGCCGAAGGTACCTACGTCGGCGAGGGGGCTGAACTCGTGGACACTTTAGTGGGACGCTCCTCGTACATCCAGGCGCGCGCCAGACTCCTCGAGCGCAGCGCCTTGGGCGATGACGTCCTCGTGGGCGAGAGGGCAACCGTCTCTGCGGATGTAAAAATATATCCGCACAAGACCATCGAGAGTGGGGCGAACGTGACGCAGTCGCTCGTATACGAGACGATGGGCCTGCGTACGCTCTTCAAGGGCGGCGCCGTCTCCGGTAAGTTCAACGTGGATTTGACCCCGGAGTTCATGATACGCTTGGCTTCCTCCTTTGGCACCGAGCTCGATCCCGGGGCGGTGGTCACCCTGGGCCGCGACTCCTCCCGCTCCGCCCAGGTAGCGAAACGGGCGATGATCAGCGCTCTTCTGGCGAGCGGGGTCTACGTTCGGGACTTAAGTGCGGCTCACGCGGGCGTGGTGCGCCACGACGTACTAGCCGGAAAGTCGGTTGCGGGGTCGCACGTTCGGGTCGGGGAAGACTCGGATGAGGTCGAGATACTCTTTTTCTCCTCTGATGCGACCCCGATTAGCGAGTCAGACCAGCGTGCCATAGAGAAGGTCTTCGCGCGGGAGGATTACCGCCGGGCAATGGGGGCCGACATCGGCGGGCTCATCTATCCTGGGCGGGCTGTGGAGCAGTACATAGAACGCTTGATAAGGGCGGCGAACCCTGAGAAGACGAAAGGCGCCACGCTGGTCGTGGATTTCTCTGGGGGGGTGGCAAGCCTCGTCGCGAGCCGGATTTTCAGAAGCCTCGGGGTTAACGCCGTGGTCATGGAGGGTTTCGCTAACGTGGCGAACAACACTCCAGGCGGCAGGGGATCACACCTCGCTAAGAGCTTGGAGCGGGTCGGGCGCGTCGTGCCGACGGTCGGGGCCGCCTTCGGAGCGGTCGTGGGTCCTACGGGCGAGGAGGTGCAGTTCGTAGACGACAGGGGCGATCCCGTCCCCGCGGACGTGATGCTCGCCTGTTTTTTGGAGCGCTTGCGTCCAAAAAAGGCGGTCTTGCCGGTTAACCTAAGCCGCGGCTACGAGGAAATTATAAGGAAGAACCGCGGCGCTCTGGAGGAGAGCCGCACTGGCCTGGGCCCTGTTACGCTCAAGGCCGCTCAAGCAAGGGCTAATATCGCGGGGCTCGCGGACGGCTACTACGTCTTCCCAGCCTTTTTGCCGGCCCCCGACTGCTTTATAACGCTTGCCCGCGCCCTGGAGCTCTTCGGAGGCGAAGAGGAACAACTCTCGAGCCTCCACGCCCGTTTCGGGGAGGCTTTTGGGGCGGTCAGGCGCCGCAGGCTAAAGTGCCCGTGGGCCGCCAAAGGGCGTGTGATGCGGGGTCTCGCCGAGAGGTTCGGCGACGACGCCGGCGCTATCCTCACCGACGGCGTGAAGCTCTACCTCGATGAGGGCTGGGTTCTTATGCTCCCCGACCCGGACAACCCGGTCTTCTACGTCTATGCCGAGGCGAAGGACAACCGCGCAAGTGGGTTCGCCGAAAGCAGCTTGGAAAGCGGCGTTGCCACCGAAGAAGGTTCGGAGGGCCTCGTAACCGAGTACGCAGGGCTGGTCGAGGCCCTCATAAAAGGCGACTAACGAGGATCGAGATACTATAAGACTGTACTTGAGGTTAAAGGGAGGGTATACTTTAGCTTATGAGCGACCAAGAGTGGAGGGGCACCGAAGGGTTTGCTAGCGAGGATTATGAGTGGGAGGAGGCGCCGGATCTCACGTCCATCTGCGAGGAGGAGCTTAAAGAGCGTTTGAGGGAGTTGGCTGAGGGGGAACGAGCGATCAGCTGCCGGCGGCGCGTTATTCAGGGCAGGATAGACCTGCCAAGGGCCGAGCTTGTCCGGCGCTGGGGCTCGACGCGCCTCCCCGAGGAGTTTGCGTGCATCCTGTTGGGTGGCGAAGAGCCAGCTGATGAGGGTTCAGGGAGCAGCAGCGGGGGGGACATTTGAACCGCTGCTCCGAATGTGGTTCGGAGGTCAACCCGCAGATGAAGTTCTGCGCGGAGTGTGGGGCGCGACTGGTTCACTCGCAGTCCACCGTCTCCTACGCGCCGAGCTTCGACGAGGAGGAGGATGCACCCGCCGCTGCGCGCGGCGATGTCCCTGAGGAGGCGGCTCTCATCGAGCTCGACCAGGTCGAGGGCACGGCGGGGAGGAGGATGCATGACATCGGGGAGGAGCTCGTGACGGTAGGTCGCACCCCCGAGAGCGACATCTTCCTCGATGATGTCACGGTGTCGAGGCGGCACGCGGAGATCTTCAAGCGTGAGCAGCCCGAGGGGAGGGGGTTCAGGATCCGAGATGCGGGCTCTCTCAACGGAACCTACGTTAACCGGGTGCGGGTTGATTCGGTCGACTTGAGGAATGGCGACGAGATCCAGATTGGCAAGTATCGATTTAAGTTTGTGTACACGTAAAGAGAAAAGAATATAGGTAAACTGTAGCACGGGTGGAGGGGAGCGTTGAGAGAGAGGGTGAGCGAGGATGGGAGTATTAGCGGCGTGGATGCGATAGACAACGGCGGAAACTCGCCCAAGGACCATTACACTATAGGCGAGGTGGTTGGCCGATTGCGCAAGGAGTTTCCTACTCTGTCGGTCAGCAAGGTGCGTTACCTGGAGCGACGGCGTTTGATCAGCTTGACCCGCACTCGCGGGGGCTACCGGTTGTTCTCTCCCCAAGACGTGGAGCTCTTGAAGTACATCCTGAGGCTTCAGGAGGAGGAATATCTGCCCCTGAAGGTGATAAAGAAGCGTATTGAGGGGGGGATGCCGGTTACCACTGGGGAAGCTGGCGGCGACCTATCGCGCGTCTTAGAGGATAAAACCTACACCAAGGAAGAGCTAGCCGACGCTATAGAGAGTGAGGTCAGGTTCGTCGAGGAGCTCGTGAGCATGGGGGTCATCGGTCGCAGTGGGGAGCTTACCCAAAGGGACGTAGAGATCGCGCGCATGGCTCTCGAGATGGCGAAATACAGCATTCAGCCGCGCCACTTGAGGGGCATCATGGCCGCCGTAGAGAGGGAGGCCGCGATGTTCAAGCAGATTCTTAACCCCGATCTCCGTAGCGGCGACGAGCAACGCGTCCAGGACGCTGTAAACAAGGCCCGTCACCTCGCTGCTGTAGACTCTAAGTTAAAAGAGCTGATGATGGCTAACGCCATAGACACCTTCGCTTCATGACGGACGAGGCCTTAAGGAGCACAGCCTCTATTAAAGACGTAACCCCCCTTCTGGAGGACGAGATCACCTTCTATGCCCCCGTAGATGGGGTGGCCCTAGCTACACAAAGTATGGGGTACGACCGCGTTCTCTTCGCCGACGCTCGCGGCTTCGTCTTTGGGGCGGCTCTGCCCTACCGGGCGGACGAGGACCTTATTATGTCCTGCAAACATCCCCGAAAGAGACTCTCTATCTCCAACGAACTCGAGTACGTCTCGAATGCTTTGGGGGTCCGCGCTAACTCTATACCTGCCGGTTGCGGCGTCCTCGCGGTCGACCACCTCCTCTCTCTTGGCGGCACCGCCCGCGAAATGAGCCAGGTCGTTGAAGGCGCAGGCATCCTCAATGGCCGCGAGCTCCTCGCCCCCTATGAGGGTGCCTCTCCCCTCAACTTCGACGAATGAGCCTGATAAGCCAACCAAATAAGGAGCTTCCCGAACACCACAAAATACAACCCGAGGCCGAACGGCTCCTCTCCGTGTTCTTGCGCACCCTCACAAGCCCTCGGACAATTACTACCTATAATACTGAGATTCGAATGTTCGTGATCTTCTTAGGGAAGGAGTTAGGGCGCGCGGGGTTGGGGGAGGCAACAGCGGAGGACGTGTCATGGTATAGGGAGCACCTCCTTAAGGCGTATGCGCCGGCGACGGCGGCGAAAAAGCTTACGGTGTTACGTAGATTTTTGACGTTCACGTACATGGGTGGGGTGACCCGAATCAATCCGGAGGCCCTGCAGTTTTTTGCTAAGAGTCCGAAAGTGGGTCAGGATCCCGCGTACAACGTCCTTACGGAGGACGAAGTCTCCCGGGTGCTCGCAGTTGCCCGCTCGACGAGCTATCGAGACTACGTACTTCTCGCCGTGCTCGCCGGAGCGGGCTTGCGCGAGGCAGAGGTCGTTGGGTTAAAAATTGGGGACTTTGGGGAGGTGGGGGGAGGGCAGGTAATATTGCGGGTTTTGGGCAAGGGCGCAAAGATCCGTGCCGTCCCCGTCTCACCAGACCTCTGGCGTCTCGTCCAGCGTTTCGTCCTCCTCAGCGGTCGTAGCCTCGCTTCTCACGCCGACGCCCGCAAACCCCTCTTCGCCTCCCGCGAAGGAGGGGGAGTCAAGCCTTTAACTACCCGCTCGGTCCGCTACATCGTCAAGAAATATGCCAAGCAGGCAGGTATAACCAAGGCTATCTCCCCGCACTCTATCCGCCACTCAGTTGGCACTAACATGGCAATAAACGAGGCCCCACTTCTCGTCATACAGCAATTCTTAGGTCACTCCGACCCCAAAACCACCCTGCGCTACGTTCGCCGCGCCGAAGACCTCGCAGCAAAAGCTTATACTTATAATACTTTGAATACTCTGCCTCTATAACACCATAGACAATACCTGGTCTTGAGACCACGCTGGATATTCTCTAGAGACTGTCCCGTGCCAGCACATGTCTAAGGAAGCTCGGGGCTACTAGTTGCGCCAAGACGCTCTGCGCCAAGATGCTGGCCCAACTAGCCGTGAGATCCGAGGTTTGGCGCTAAGACGTGTAGACGTCGCCTAGCGAAGGAAGCGTAAGTCCGATGTAAGTCCGATTATGGGATGAGTTTCCGATAAGTAGAATTCTCGGAAACTCATCCCTAACCCTTAACCTAGGGCGTTTTTAGGGTAGACAACCCTGTTATCGCGGGGACGGTGAGCGCGGGAAACGTTTACGAAACGCTTTTTAGACTAGAAAGTACTACGCTCCGCTACGCGGCGGAGTGTTCTATTAATAGAAGGCGCTTCAGGTTCCGGTCCATGCCTACGAAGGCTATTGTACATAGAGCCACATACTCGCTCGGCACTCGGGAACCCACCCCGCTGACAGGGTGTTCCTTGCGACCAGTTACACTTTACAGTAGAAGGCAAGACTAGCGCCGCCAGGACGCCAAGAGTGCTGATGCGGCCTCGGCTGGGAGCGGCTTAGAAAAGTAATATCCCTGAGCCATCTTGAGCCATCTTACATCCCATCTCTCGCAGCAGCGCGAGCTGCCCAGCGGTCTCCACACCCTCCGCGATCGCTTCCAAACCTAGGTCCTGGGAGAGGCTTATCATCGCCGATAAGATGACCCTGCCCTCAGGGTCATCTCCTAGTCCCGTAACGAAGGATCGGTCGATCTTCAGCTGTTCCACGGGGAAACGCCTGAGGTAGGAAAGCAACGAGTAGCCGGTCCCGAAATCGTCGATGGCCAAGCGGATACCCAACGCCGCGAGATCCTGCAGTATTTTATCGGTAGCTCTTATATCCTCCATCGCGCGACGCTCTCCGTGATCTCCAAGCCAAGCCCGGAAGAATGTAGCCCC
>DATHAB010000071.1:0-5954 GCA_035296885.1 Rubrobacteraceae bacterium | reverse complement strand
ACATGTTGCGGGGTTGAATAGATATGCAGAGACTGGCACGGGTGGGGGCGGGGGTTGCCTCTTCTGAGCATTCCGAGAAGCCGCGTACCTGCACGCAGCCCAGCGAGCAGGGCACGAGCGCCTAACTGCTAGACCAGCGCCAGCTCTACCTTCGGCTCCTGGCCTAGCGTGGCGAAGAAGCGGACCTTAAGGCGTTGTTAGTTTGTGCAGTTATAGGGGACGGCAGGATCAATTCGTCCTGCACCGTCTCGGACTCTTTAGTCCTTATGCAGCAGCCAGCAGGCGGTGGTTCAGAGTTGAAGGGGCGGAGATGTTAATTAATGATGTGAGAGTTACGGGACTTTGGCTCATAAAATCTGGGAAAAGGATACCGTGGTTGGGTCAGAGGTAGACGGCGGAATCGGGGCGGGTATTAGAGATTTTCGGTCGGGCATCTATTGGGGCGTGCTACTTTTGGCGTCATTCTTGATCCTCGGCGGCTGCGGTGGCGGGGGTGGTGCCGGGGACGACGATTACCCCGAGGGGGATGTCGAGATCATGGCTCCGGCGGACCCTGGCGGTGGGTGGGACCAGACCGCACGCGCCATGCAGAGCGCCCTCACCGAAGGCGGTATCGTCGAGAAGAACGTCGAGGTCTACAACGTCGGCGGCGCCGGAGGAACGATTGGGCTCGCCCAGTTCGTCAGCGACAACGCCGGAGACCCGAACCAGTTGATGGTCATGGGGCTGGTGATGCTCGGGGCGATACAGACAAACGACTCACCGGTGGAGGTCAACCAGGCGACGCCCATCGCTAGCCTGACCACGGAGTGGGAGGCCATAGTGGTTCCGGCCGATTCGGAGTACCAGACCCTTGAGCAGCTCGTCGAGGCCTTCAGAGCCGACCCGGGAAGCGTTAGCTGGGGTGGGGGCTCCGCCGGCGGGACGGACCAGATCCTGGTAGGTCTGCTCGCTCAGGAGGCCGGGGTGGCCCCGGCGGAGGTCAACTACATCGCGCACTCAGGCGGGGGTGAGGCGACGGCGGCCATCCTCTCGGGCGGGGTGACCGCGGGCGTCTCGGGCGTAGGCGAGTTCGCGGATCAGGTCGAGGCCGGCCAGCTGCGGCTCCTGGCCGTCTCCAGCGACGAGCGGGTAGAGGAGGCGGACGCTCCGACCATCGTCGAGTCGGGCTACGATGTGGTCGTCCCGAACTGGCGCGGAGTGATGGCGCCGCCGAACATCTCCGACGAGGACCGCGAGGCGATAATCGCTATGATTCAGGAGATGCGCGACTCGCCAGAGTGGCAGGAGGCGCTGGAGGCGAACGGCTGGACCGACTTCTTGCAGACCGGCGACGAGTACGAAACGTTTCTCGAGGAAGAGAACCAGCGGGTGGAAGAGGTCCTCGGCGAGATGGGGCTCGCCGGTTGAGCGAGGAACCCCAGCAACAGCGCGAGCCGGAAGGTGGGGTGCGAACTGAGCCGCAACTCAGCTTCCTGGGGTCGCGCATCTTCGCGGCGGCGATCCTGGCTTTTGGCCTCTTTGTCCTATTCGGGACGTTTCAGATCTCCGGTAGGGAGGGCTTTAGCCCGTCCGGACCGAGGTTCTTCCCTCTGATCGTGGCGGTAGGCCTGTTGGTCTTCGGGGCGTTGTTCTTCTCTCGACGACGATGCGTCGGGACCGCTACCTCGGCAAGAAGGCCGCGGCCGAAGGGGCTGCTACACACTGGCCGACGACCGGGCTGGTCGTGGCGATCCTCGTCGTCTATGCCATTCTCCTCGACTCGCTTGGATATATTGTTGCCACCGCGTTTCTCTTCCCGGCGGAGGCCTACGTGCTCGGGAGCAGAGGACGCCGCAGTCTCCTGCGTAACTTCGCCATCGGGGTAGTGCTGGGCACGGTAGTGTTCTTCTCGTTCACCGAGCTTCTAGGCGTCCGGTTGCCAGATGGTCTTTTGGACCCGCTTTTGTAGATGGAGGTTCTAGGAGATCTCGCCGGCGGCTTCGCGACGGCTCTGCGCCCCGAGTATCTCTTGCTCGCGGCCCTCGGCGTCACACTCGGGACCCTCGTCGGGGTGTTGCCTGGGATAGGACCCGCGCTCACCGTCGCGCTCCTTCTACCCCTGACCAACGAATTCGACCCGACGGGCGCCTTCGTCATGTTCGCCGGCATCTACTACGGTGGGAAGTACGGCGGCTCGACCACCTCGATCCTCTTGAACACGCCGGGTGAAGCCGCCTCGGTGGCCACGACTTTTGAGGGTTTCCCGATGGCGAGAAGTGGGCGTGGTGGAGCGGCGCTCGCGACCGCCGCTATAGGTTCTTTCGTAGCCGGTACCATCTCGACCATAGCCATAACGTTCCTGGCGCCACTCGTCGCGCAGGTGGCGCTGCTCTTCCAGCCGGCGGACTACTTCGCCTTGATGGTCCTCGCGTTCGTCAGCGTCGTCGCGCTCGTGGGGCGTTCGCTGGTACGCGGCATGGTGAGCCTGTTTTTGGGGCTGTTTATGGGTTTGGTCGGGATAGACGTCCTCAGCGGTCAGGCTCGGTTCGTCTTCGGCGTGCCGCAGCTCCTGAATGGACTCGACATCGTGGTCGTCGCGGTCGGGCTCTTCGCTGTCGGCGAGGTACTGTATGTGGCCTCGCGGATGCGCCGCAACCCCGAAGAGATAGTGGCGGTGCGCGACAGGGTCGGGATGAACCGCGAGGAGTGGCGGCGCTCGTGGAAGCCCTGGCTGCGCGGGACTGCCATCGGGTTCCCCTTCGGTACGCTGCCCGCGGGCGGGGCGGAGACCCCAACCTTTCTCAGCTACAACGTCGAAAAGCAGCTATCCAGTCACAAGGACGAGTTCGGAAAGGGGGCGATAGAAGGCGTGGCCGGGCCGGAGGCCGCCAACAATGCGGCGTTCTCGGGGGTCTTGATACCACTCTTGACCTTGGGTATTCCGACCTCGGCGACCGCGGCGATCCTGCTCGCCGCATTCTAGATCTGCAACCTGCAGCCGGGGCCTCTGCTCTTCGAGGACTCCCCGGGCCTGGTGTGGGCCCTGATCGCCAGCCTCTACATCGGCAATGTCATGCTGCTAATCCTGAACCTTCCGCTGATCAGGATCTGGGTGAAGCTACTGGAGATCCCCAGACCCCTTCTCTACTCTGGCATTCTGGTCTTCGCCACTCTGGGCGTCTACAGCCTCTCCAACAGCGCCGTAGACCTCCTGGTTATGTACGCTATAGGTATCCTGGGCTTCTTCATGCGCCGGTACGACTTCCCAGTAGGACCGGTGATACTCGGCGTGATCCTGGGCCCCCTAATTGAGGCGCAGTTCCGGAGGGCGCTCAGCATAAGCCAGGGTGACCCTTTGATCTTCGTGACCCGGCCGCTCTCTCTGGCCATCCTGCTGCTCGCCTTCGTGGCGCTCCTCTTGCCCTACCTGCCGGCTCTGATCTCGCGCCTCCGCGGCGAAAGGCCCGAAAGCGGACGCAGGGTCTTTGGTGAGGGGGAGGAGGATTAGTTTTGCACAATCGTATCCAAGCTTTTACCCTTTCCGTAACAAACATCTGATTCACTTTTGGCACCATGACGACAAAGGTCTACAGACCTGAATGGGGATAGCTCAACCCCGATGCAGCCTCACCACCTGTTAGAAGCGTCCTCGAGGGTTCTAGAGAAACGAGGTCTGGGAGGTCTTCGTGGTCGGTCCCAACGCGGGCTGGGCGATAGAGCCGGTGAGGGCAGGAATAGGGTCACCCCCGTGCAGCCCTGCACCTACCCGACCTACGAGAACCGTATCATCATTATTTCGGACGGTTTCTACCTGTACGCAGTCCCGTGAGCAGGACACAAGCGACTCTGACCGCTAGAGCAGCGCCAGCTCGACCTTCGGCTCGTGGCCCAGCGTGGCGAAGAGGCGCATCTTCAGGGTGTTGTAAGTTCGTACTACTCCTGCAAACGAGCAGACCAACAACTTTAGTGGCAGCAGTGTGGCAGCAGTAGGGATAGAACAAAGCCGAACGCAATAGGAAACACGTACAGGGTAAAGCAGCGTTGTCGGCTTAAATAGGCGGAATTCTCTAACGAGATAGGACAGGCTAGAACTCGCAGATTGGGATTGTGGTCCCGAAGATCGCAGGTTCGAGCCCCGTCGGTCACCCAAGTTAGAAGTTCCACGAAGTACGTAGTAGGGCTCAAAGTGAGAGGCCCGGTAGGTGTGCTGGGCCACTTCCTACTGCAATCGTACTGCAATCCACCTTTGTCAGGCCGTCTCCACCTGCCTAATAACCCCGGCAGAGCCACCCTTGCTGGCAGCTTTGCGAACTACTAATCCACGGCTCGCAAGTTCGAATCCTGCCGGGCGCGCTCAATAAAATGAATGTTTTGCAGGTAAAAAGAAGCAAAGAATAGGAAGACGTGGCTTAAAATAGAGCAACTTACTGCAACCATACTGCAACCCAGAGTCGCGGATATTTCGTTAGAAGGAGCTCGCGGCCTCTCTCAATGCTCCGTAGCTAGGTTTTCTCCTCTGGCTTCTAGCGTAGCGAGGGCCGCGGCGATTCGAGCAGCGAGGCGAGCATTGTTCCGGATTATCTGCTTGTTGACTCGCAGGCTCTCTCCTTTGGTTTCTCTCTGGAAGCGATCTAGCAGGAATGGCGTAACGTCTTTCCCGCGGATACCCCGATGCTTTAGCTCATCTAAGCTCTCTTCAAGCACCTGATCGTGGAGCTGAGGATCTAACTGCTTCTCCCGGGCTACGGGGTTGGCAACGACGAGGCCGGAACCTTCGGGGCTAAGTCTTCGCAAGGAGGTGATCAGCCGAGCAGCCTCCTCTTCGTCCTTCACTTCCCAGTCCAAAGTGCTGCCCGAGTCGGTCAGGTAGAAGCCTGGAAAGCGCCTGGTGCGAAAGCCAACCACGGGTACGCCCAGAGTCTCGAGGTATTCCAATGTCGCGGGTACGTCGAGTATAGACTTGACCCCTGAGCAGACCACCGCTACCGGCACGCGGCTCAGGGTCGAGAGGTCGGCCGAGACGTCCCAGCTCTCTCGCGCCTCCCGATGGACGCCGCCTATGCCGCCTGTCGCGAAGAGCATGATTCCTGCGTGCGCCGCCAATAGGGCAGTACCCGACACCGTGGTCGCCCCGTGGCCCTTCTTCGCAACAGCCATAGGGAGGTCCCTTGCCGACAGTTTGGCTACCCCTTCGCCAATAGCCATCAGTTCAAGCTCTTGGGGACTGAGGCCCACCTTGGGCACCCCGCCGATCACACCTATGGTCGCCGGCACACCCCCTTCGCGGCGAACCAGGACTTCCACTTCGCGAGCCAGCTCGAGGTTATCAGGGTACGGCAAGCCGTGGGCGATCAGCGTAGACTCCAAGGCCACGACCAGCGTCCCTCGCCTCAGGGCCTCAGCCACTTCGTCTCGGATCGATATCGCTTCGCTCAAGACTTGCGCAGTCTCCTTCTCCTATGGTGGTAGAAAGGTATTAGTAAGACGTTACCTTAGCCGTCCTCAATGAAAACCAGGAGCTCTCCTCGATCACGCTTTCGGGTGAGGCAGGTCGTACCAAGATATATCACTTTCGACCTTGGGCTTGGCCTCTTGCATGGTAACTATCTGACTACCTATTTAGGCTCCTCCTTTCCGGGAGTCGGCGTCCTCACATGGAGTCTGCCGCCCGGACCGCCTCCTCCTCGGAGTCGTAGATGCCGATAGCATCGTCCAGGCGTGTGATCTGGAAGATGTTTCGGTAGTGTTCGCTTAAGCCGTAGGTCAGAAGCTTCTGCCTCTCGCGGTTGATGCGGATGAGCACTGTGACCAGAAGGCCGATGCCGCTACTGTTTACCTGTGCCTGGGCCATATCCGCCCTCCTTTGCCGGTATATCTCCTTTATCTCCTCGTACTCGCCCCGCAGAGATTGCAGCGAGCCGGGCAGGGTGTCGTCGTCCTTCCTCTTGCGATCCATCAGGATGCGGACGCAT
>DATHAB010000070.1:0-10804 GCA_035296885.1 Rubrobacteraceae bacterium | reverse complement strand
GAGCGTGCAAACAGAGGATTTCGCTCCGTTCGTCGCTGCCAGCTTACCCTACTCCTACCCGAGCGGGCACATGGTCCGGGGCGTTATTCTTCTGGGGGCATTGTACCTCCTCTCGGGGAACAGGTTTTTTCGCGCCGGAATCTTCGTGATGGTGTTGGGATTGGCGGCGAGTCGGGTCTATATGGGAGTACATTGGGCAACGGACGTCGTAGGCGGGACGCTGTTGGGGCTTGCCGCCCTCTTGTGGGTATTCGGGAAGGAGGATAGAAGACGATGGAGATCACCATAGTCGGCAGCGGCACGGTCGTGCCACGTCTCTCGCGCCGCCAGAGCTGCGTCGTTGTGGAGACAGGAGAAGAGAGCATTGCCCTTGATCTTGGGAGCGGGGCCGTGCGCGGGATGCTCCACGCGGGTCTGGACCCGTTCGCCGTAGACCGCATCTTCCTCACCCACTTCCATCCGGACCACACAGTAGATATCGTCCCGCTGATGTTCGCCTTTAGGTATGGTGCCGAAGAAGAGCGTGAAAAATCGCTCACCCTTTACGGGCCCGAGCCGTTCGAACGTTTCTTTAGGAAGATCACCGACGTTTGGGGCGAGTGGATGCTAGGCGACTATCCGACGGAAGTCTCCGAGCTTCCCCACGACTGTCCCTCTCCCCTGAACCTCCTCGACCTCAAAGTAAGCTGGGCGCCCGCCGAACACAGGCCCGAGAGCATCGCCTACCGCTTGGAAGGCGAGAACGGGGTCTTTGTCTATACCGGCGACACCGAGTACTCCGACTCCATTGTAGAGCTGGCGAAGGGTGCTCACACCCTCCTTGTCGAATGCTCCTTCCCGGACGATACGCCTGTGCCCGGACATCTCACGCCGAGCGGGGTCGCGAAGATAGCCCATACGGCAGACGTACAAAGGGTTGTGCTGACCCACATCTACCCGTCGGCGGACGCTTTGAACCTCGCCGAAGAGGTCGGAGGCGGCGGCTACGAAGGCGAGGTTATCGTGGCCGAGGACGGTCGGAAGTTCAGCGTGTAGAGGGTAAAATCACCGCCCTACACGCCCACGCAGTCCTTGCAGCGGCCGTGCAGCGTGATCTCGTGCCAGTCCGTGACGAAGCCGGTCTCTCGCTCGACCTGCAACGCCAGGTACTCCATAAGCTCCTCGTTGAACTCTATGACAGTGCCGCATTCCCTGCAGCGGGCGTGATGGTGCACCCGCTCGGTCGCAAGCTCGTAGCGCGAGTACCCCTCCCCGAAGTCCTCCTTGCGCACGATGCCTAACTCGTGCAACAGATCCAGCGTTCGATACACCGTGGATAACCCCAGCTCCGGGTGCCCTCCCTTGACCCGATCGTAAATCTCCTCCGCTGAGAGGTGCCTGCTTCCCTCCAGCTCTCGCACGATGGATCGCCGCTGGTTCGTTAGCCGGTACCCGCGGCTCCTGAGTAACTGCTCCAGCTCACTCACGTCTCTAGTTTAGCCTTGTGATGCACCAGGATCAAGAATTGATCTTGCTAAGTGCCCTACCTATTTCGTTTCGTCGCAAGCAGCGACTCCAGCTGCGTTTCTTTTACGGGCAGGGCTTCGAGTGCTACATTGAGGCAGTCAAGGCTATTGCGGGCGAGGGATGTTTGAGTAGGTAGCTCTGAACCTTCTTCTCGCAGTTTGCTGCGGTGTCGAAATCGTTATAGAGACGTTGACGTCTTCTGCGTGGTATTCCGCAGGGTTGCAACAGTGCTCTTGTCGTTCTCTATCCACACTCTCTCGGTCACCTCCAGGCGCAAACACTTGGGGGCCGGACTGGTCTCTTTAAGGTTATGATCACCTTGTCGATAAAGCCGCAATTTCGGGGCCGGTTACTCGTCACTCTCCTACCCCAAACGTTTCCCCGTAGACGCTCTAAGGTCGACCGCTCGTTCATCGACGGGCTCAGGCGAGATCCCGAGGACCCGGTGCTGTTGTCAGGAAATGAGCCTGGCGCACGCCACGTGTCTGGAGGTCGTGCTCGAGAGCGTAGAGAGCGCTGACCAACTCGCAGGGTCACAGGAGATGGGGGGCGACTTGGCTCAAGGATATTACTTCGCGACTACTTCGCGACGCCTCTCCCAAGCGAAGGAGTTGGTGAGCTACTTAGTGATACATTTTCTACCGGACGGTAAGGTTTGTCCTAGACCAGATCATGCTTAAGGGGCAACCTCTGCCGGGTTTTTACACCGGTAGGTTTTGTGTCCTCTGGGGCCGGGTAGTGGAAAAAGCTGGTCGAAAGACAACAGAAAGAGGAGCGCGGTACGAAAGGTTTATCAAGTAGCAACGCGCTCGGCCCATCTTTTTCGAAAAGGAGGCAAGCACATGAGCCGCTATAAGAAAAGTGGAAACAAACCACAACAGAACCCGCAAAGGGCTAAAGAGGCCGCGGACCCTGATCCCGACATGACGGCTCAGGTTCCTCGTGAGCCGAAAGGAGACCAATCCTCTCGCTTGGAGCCCTCCAACGAGCCGGCCGAGGACGACGAGAAGCGTCAGGTCATCGAGAAGCTCAAAGAGCGGGAACAGGACTCTTAACCTCTCAACAGGAGAAGGCGCGCCGTCGCCGGAAGCGAAGCCGCTACGGTTTTTGTGGCCAGCGGTCGATAATAAAGTAAAGTAGAAGGGGCTCGACACATTCTCCTCTCTTTATTACTCCTCCGTACCTTCCTGGGGGCCCTTCTTCTACCAGCTGTATAGTGAGCAGCCGGGTTTTACCCTTTGTTCGGCAGCGAGCTATATAATGGGCGGTCGAAAAAACCTGAGAAAACAGCCGTCGGCAGTCCGGGGCGGAAGCTACGAAAGGGGCAAGAGGTGACCGAGAGGGCACAAGCAATGGAGAACGGCAAGGCGACGGGAACCGATAGCCTCACGGTGACTGACAACCGCACGGGCCAGAGCTATGATATCCAGATCACGGACGGCACCGTACGGGCGATGGATTTCAGGCAGATGAAGGTCGACGAGGGTGACTTCGGCCTGATGACCTACGACCCGGGCTACAAGAACACGGCGCACTGCCGGAGCGCCGTCGGCTACATCGACGGTGAGCAGGGTTTACTAGAGTACCGGGGTATCCCCATTGAGCAGCTGGCCGAAAACTCGTCGTACCTGGAGGTGGCATTCCTCCTGATCTACGGCCACCTGCCCACCGAGGACGAGCTAGATGATTGGCTCTACCAGATCACGCATCATACCTTTGTGCACGAGAACATTAAAAACTTTATGGAGGGTTTCAGGCACGACGCGGACCCCATGGGGATGCTCCTGGCCAGCGTGGGCGGACTCTCGACCTTTTACCCGGAGGCGAAAGGGATCGATGACGAGTACCAGCGGCATGTCTCCGCCGTACGCCTGATCGCCAAGGTGCCTACCCTTGCCGCTTTCGCCTACCGGCACTCTTTGGGCCTCCCCTACGTCTATCCGGACAACGAACTCTCCTACGCCGGCAACTTCCTCAACATGCTCTTCAAGATCGCCGAGACCAAGTACGAGCCCGACCCGCGTATCGAGAGAGCCCTCGATGTGCTCTTCATCCTTCACGCTGACCACGAGCAAAACTGCTCGACGGCGGCCGTCCGCAACATAGGAAGTGCCCTTCCCGACCCCTTCACCGCTATGGCCGGGGGCATAGCCGGGCTCTACGGACCCCTGCACGGCGGCGCGAATATAGCTGTCGTGAAGATGCTCCAGAAGATAGCCTCCACCGACAACGTCCCGGACTTCCTCCAGGGAGTCAAAAACGGTGACGAGCGGCTCATGGGCTTCGGCCACCGGGTTTACAAGAACTACGACCCGCGTGCCAAGATAATCGAGAAGCACATCGACGAGGTCCTGGAGGCTACGGGCAAGGAGAACCCACTCCTGGAGGTGGCTAGAGAGCTCGAGAAGAGGGCTTTAGACGACGAGTACTTCACGAGCCGCAAGCTCTACCCCAACGTCGACTTCTATTCGGGTGTGATCTACGAAGCCCTAGGGATACCGACTGACATGTTCACCGTAATGTTTGCCGTGCCGCGCGTCTCGGGCTGGATGGCCCAGTGGATGGAGTGGATGAACGATCCTGAGCTAAAGATAGCCCGCCCCCGCCAGATCTACACTGGTCCCCGCGACGTCGACTACGTGCCCGTAAACGAAAGGTAACGGCTTCTAGTCAAGGTCGAGTCCTTACAACACCTAGCTCGCCGTCTGGATGCTTACCCGGGCGGCGTATGTTTATTCCTCGGCAGTAGCGGGGTATGTTTGTGTTGCTATTGCAGGCGTTGCAAGGAGGAGTACGTCTTGTTTGATGACGACGAGCGCATGAGAGAGCTCGAAGAGAGGTATGAGGGATACGAGGTCTACGACCGGAATGGCGAGAAGATAGGCAAGGTCGACGACCTCTTTGTGGACGAGACCGACCGCGAAGAGTACATCGGCGTCAAGATGGGTCTCTTTGGTCTTTCGGGTACTACCATGATCCCGATGGATATAGCACGCGTTAACGAGACGGAACGAACTATAGAGGTTGCGGAGACCAAGGAGCACGTCAAGGACGCCCCGAACTACAGTGACGAGGACGACATCGATCTAGAGTTTGAGGCCAGAATCCGCGACCACTTTGGCCTCGAGGGCATGGAAGCCTCCCCGGAGCGCGGCACGTATGGCAGCTACCCTGGAGCCACCGCGGGCGGAGGCGCCGTGGGTGGAGGTGCCGTTGGCGGAGCCGCTGCTGGCGCCACCGCCGCCGGTCCTGGCATGGAACGCGAGCCCGGCGGGATGGATCGCGGCGGCGATCTTGGCGGCATGGATCGCGGCGAGCCTAGGATGGAGCGTGAGCCTGGTGGGATAGACCGAGGCGAACCCGGAGGCATAGACCGCGATCTCGGCACGACCGGCGGCGTGGGACGCGAGCCCGGCAGCATAGGTGGCGAGCCCGGTGGGATAGACCGAGGCGAACCCGGGGGCATAGACCGCGATCTCGGCACGACCGGCGGTGCGGACCGCGATCTCGGTAGGATGGATCGCGAGCCTGGCGGCATAGATCGCGGCGGTGGTCTTGGTGGCATGGATCGGGGCGAACCCGGTATGGAGCGTGAGCCCGGCGGTATAGAGCGTGAACCTGGCGGCGTGGGACGCGAGCCCGGCGGCATAGGTGGCGAGCCCGGTGGGATGGACCGCGAGCCTAGTGGGATAGATCGCGACCTAGGCGGTATGGAACGTGGTGACCAGACCCGCGAGATGCCGAGCTCCTCAGCCGAGGGCGGGCAGGAAGAAAGTATGGGTACCAGGGTGCGTCGTCGTGTACGGCGTATAGTAGAAGAGTAGAGTTTCTCAGCGCCCCTGGCTGCTGCGACTATCGACCGAGCGACATGGCGTACAGGCGCAGTTGGTACCGAGAGTCAGAGAAAAGAGAGGGCTCGCATCATGCGGGGCCCTCTCTTTATGTGCTACGCGGAGGCCCGGCCGGGGTTTAAGAGCGCTTTAGCTCCTCTGCACGCTCTGGTGCGTTTTCTTCATGCACCCATCCTCGACGTAGGCGAGGCCTCCTTCTTCGGCTATCTGTCGCGCTTCGTCGTTCGTGATCCCTTCTTGAAGCCAGAGCACGTCGGCATCGGCGCGTACGGCGTCCTCGGCTACTTGGGGAGTCTTATCGGGGGGAAGGAATACGTCAACCACGTCC
The DNA here is from genome assembly GCA_035296885.1 of Rubrobacteraceae bacterium. Classification (GTDB taxonomy): domain Bacteria; phylum Actinomycetota; class Rubrobacteria; order Rubrobacterales; family Rubrobacteraceae; genus Rubrobacter_F. Next base: position 5,119 of record DATHAB010000070.1, on the reverse strand, counting down.
ACCTTCTCCGGGATCTCCTCGACGGTGTCATAGGCGCGCTCCCCGAATACTTCCTCATAGTTAGGATTGACCGGGATAATGCGGTAGCCTTGCTCTTTCAGGTAGCTCGCGACCTCATGGCTGTACTTCTCCGGGTTGTCGGAGAGCCCAACCACCGCGATGGTCTTGGCCTCCTTGACGATTTCCCCAGGGGCGGGGTCAGTCATAATAGCTCCTTTCTATCCACCGGGTATTGCCAAGCGCCAGGGTTTCTTGATTGCCGGTAGCCGTTGTTCCTCCTTCACTGGCTCGGTTCCCTCGCCGTCGAGATTGTAAACACCCTTATCGTGATGCATCCGGCGTTTGCTATGCGGAGGTGGATGGCTATAGCGCGGGCCAGTAGCCGCCCGGCAGGTAGAGCCCAGACGCCGACTGGACTACGTAGGCCCACGCCGGGACGGTTACACCCGTCTTAGGGAGCGTTACGGGGATGAGGACGCGTTCGTAGAGGCTCTTCTCGCCCGGGCGAAAGCCCTCAAGCTCGTCGAGGGCCGGGAGGGGTTCCTCGGGGTCGTCGAAAGTGAAAAGCTCGCCGTGTACGGTTGGACCCAAGGACTTCTCTGGTGGTTCGATTTCTATGCGGTGCTCGGTCTCTGTGTCGGCCAGATAGTCCGTGGTACCCGTGGCAATGACGTCCGCTTTAGGAACTATAAGGGCTGGAAAGCCGTAGGGGAGTTCGTAGAGTTGGCCTCGAACAGTGGCTTCTTGTGCTGAGACCAAGTCCCGGCAGAAGCGTTCGTGGTTACTTTGGCCCCGCTTTAAGGTCCCATAGACAAAGACGTTGAGTCGCATCAGTCTCACCGTTGAACCTTCCTCACGCTTACATTCGGTTAGGGAGTGTAGACCTTGTGGCACACCCCATCGATTTAGACCTCGTATCGCGAGACCATTTGTGATACAGATGTGTAAAGCAGTGGAGCGTCGGCAGAGGGACCGTTTTGAACAAGCGTAAACTACGGCTGGACGGCGAAGTTGGCGTATTCGTGAAGCAGTATGGACGCACGCGCCCCGAGGGGGAGCCGAACGACCGACGGTACGACCGAAAGATGAAGCAGGCGATAAAACGCAGGAATCCTCAGGCACCGGGTGCGCTCATCAACGGCGAGGATTACTAAAACTAATACGGTTCTACAACTCTTCTACGGGGGCTTCGAGGTCTGTGATTACGAGGTCCGGCTCGAATTCCCAGGGGTCTTCTAACCACATGTCGAGCGTGCGTCTTATAGAGCCTACCTTGGGACGGCAGAATTGCCAGCGACGTTGCCGCGCTAGAGCTCGCTACCATACGGTCGGCCTTCTCTGCAGCGAGATGGGGCGTGGAGGCACGTTCATCTCCAGGGTCTACGAGGGTACCGTAGATGCCGAAACTATGGCCTGGGACATGCGCTACCTCCCCTTGGCAGCACCCTCTTCCGCCGTACTAACCGCCGGTTACCGTCTTACCGAAGACTTCAAGATCCGGTCTCGACCTCGAGGATCTGATCAGCCACTTCCCGTAGATCGTTGCCTACTACGTCCGGACGCTCCACCAGCGGGTTCAGTACCATGCCGGGGCGGGCCACGAAGGCGGCTGCACAACCGGCCTGTAAAGCGCGCCCGCTATATCCCAGGCGTGAGCCGCAACGAGCCGGATCTGCCCGATCTCGACACCGAGGCTATCCGCCGCGCCAAGCGGTATGGTTCGGGCGCAGGCAGGTTTCAAACGCTTCACCGTGTCCGCAGAGAGGACCTGCTCGAAACAACCCTGAAGCCCGGAGTTCTCGAGCTGGGCGTCGGCCACCTGTTGCGTCGAGTTGGTCAGGGCCGCCAGTCTAATCCCCACGTCGCGCAAGCGGGAGAGGTTCTCGGTCACCTCCGGGTGCGGTGGCAGCTCTTGCATCCCACCCAGGATCTGCTGCTTGTTCTCGTCGGAAAGGTTTACGCCCTGACGCTCGGCGAGCATCTCCAGGGCAGCGCCCCCGATCGTGCCGAATTCCGTGTAGGTGCCGGTTACTGTCTCGGTCAACCACAAAGCCAGGAATTGGTCGAACCAGGCTTACCGCACGGAGGCGTCACCGAAAATGCGCTCGAAATTGGGGTCTAAAGCCGCCAGATCCAGCAGCGTCTCGTTGACATCGAACACGCAAACTGTTGCCATATGGCGTTCCTTCTTCTCCGATGTGATGTTGCGGACGATCTCGAGCCCCGGTAGATTGTGTGCTGCTGCTACCGCTCGGGGGCGGCGGTGCCGCCCCCGAGCGGTGTGTTCTTACTAGACTTGTACTGACTCGACCTTCGGGAGGTCCACCTCGGTCTCCATGGTGTCGTTCCTGTAGTTGGTAAAGGTGGCGAGGGCCACGGTGGCGACCATCTCCACGATCTGCTCGTCCGTATAGCCGGCGTTTCGCGCCTCGTCGATAGCTTCGTCCGAGGGGTGACGGCGACTCTCGACCACCTCCCTGGCGAACCGGAGGGCGGCCACCCGCTGCTCTTGCTCGGACTCGAACCGCTGCGCGCGCTCGACCTCTTCCTCGCTCATGCCCGCTTGCTCTGCCACGGCGGAGTGAGCCGACAGTCAGCACACGCAGCCGTTGTAGTTTGAGGTTCCTATGTAGATGGATTCGTGGGTAAACTTGTCGAGGCCACCTTCCCCTAATGACTCGTCGAAGCTCAAAAACGCGTGGAAGGCTGTCGGGGAAAAGGCCATCTGCTTGAGGAAGTTCAGCTCCTGTCCCATCGCCTGCTCGCCCTGCTCTATAAGCTGCCGTGACTGCTCCGGGTCGTTCTCCTTATCGACCGGTTCTATGCGCGGCATGCGCTCTTCTCCTTTCGTTCGGTGCCACGGTTAGGTGGCTCCGTGTTACCTACCCGTTTTCGCGAATACTTAAAAGGAGATCGGGCGCTCTCTTACCTACCCACCAGCCTAGCGTAGTCAACCTTTGTGCACCGATCCATTACGACTGTGAGGCCGTTTTCGGCAGCGTACCTTGCGGCCTCCTCGTTGATCACGCCCATTTGCAGCCACAAGACCTTCGCCTCGGCGGCTACAGCATCCTCGGCGACCGGCATGACCTTGTCGCTGCGGCGGAACACGTCCACTATGTCTATGCGCTCCGGTATATCCTGAACGGTAGCATAGGGCTCCTCGCCCAAGACCGGCCTCGAGAGGGTGGGGTTGACCGGGAAGATTCTGTACCCGAAATTTTGTAGGGCGCGGGCGACGCCGTGGCTCGTGCGGTACAGGCTCTCCGAGAGCCCCACCACCGCGACGTTGCGCGACTCTTTTAAGAGGCGTGTGATCTCTGCAGCGTCGGGGTTCTTGTGCATAGCAGTCTCTCCTTTCGGACGTGCTACAAGTCTAGCTGCTCGAGCGCCTCGAGGTAGGCCTCGGAGTAGGTCGGGAACTGTACGACTATATCGAGTAGCTTCTCGATAGGGATCTCCGCTCGGATAGCCAGGGAAGCCTGGTGGATCCACTCCCCCGCTAGCGGGGCGACGGCCCAGGCCCCAACCAGGATCCTCCGCTCCCGGTCGGCCGCGAGCCCTAAAGTTCCTCGTGGGTTCTCCTCGTAAGTGTAGGGACGGGCGAGCACTTCGGTAAGATCCAGAGTAGTGGTTGCGACGTCTACACCTTGCTCTTGTGCCTGTTCCTCCGTTTGCCCTGTCGCGGCGACCTCCGGATCCGAGAAGACGACTCTGGGTATCCCGCGATAGTCAGCCCAGCGGGTTTTGCCGAGTATATTGTCGGCCGCGATGCGCCCCTGATACTTGGCCACGTGGGTGAAGAGCGACACCCCCGTTACGTCCCCGACAGCCCACACGCCCTCGGCCAGCCTACAACTCTCGTCTATCGGAAGACCAACCTCGTTAGGTTCCACTCCGACCGCCTCTAGCCCGATTCCTTGCACCCGGAGCGTCCGGCCCGCGGCAAGCACCATTACTGCTGTTTCTACCTCGGTGCCGTCGTCTAGCGTGGCGACTATATTCCCGTCGCCGTCCTTGCGGGCCTTCTCGACCCTTTGGCCTACCCGAACGTTTATGCCCTCCTGCTCGAGGGCAGCCTGTATCAGCTCGCTGGCCTTCGGGTCTTCACGGTTGATCAGCCTTTTTGGGGATTGAACGATCGTTACCTCGGTCCCGAGGCGGGAGAGCCACTGGCTCGCCTCTATACCGTTCGGCCCCCCGCCTATCACGATGGCGCGCTCAGGCACCTCGCGCATCGTTGTCGCTTCGCGATTGGTCCAGTATGGCACGTCCTCAAGCCCCTCTATGGGCAATATGCTCGGTCCGGAACCGGTAGCTATAATTACGTGCTCAGCCTCCAAGACCTGACCGTTCGCCTCTACCTTTCCGGGGTCCGTAATCCGGCCCTCACCCTTTATTACGGTGGCGCCCTGATCCTCGTAGCTCTCTACCTCCCCGGAGTCATCGAGGTTGCGGATCATATAGTCACGGTAATCGAAGACCTTCTCCAGATCGAGTGTAGGGGTGCTAAGCCCGAAGGCCTTGTAGGCCTCGCTCTTGACCTCGGGTGGGCGGAGTAGGGTCTTTGAAGGAATGCATGCCCAGTAAGCGCACTCTCCCCCGAGCAGCTCTCGCTCTACCAGGGCGACCTTTTTGCCGCCGGCTAGCAGACGTCCTGCGGCTACCTCTCCTCCCGGACCCATACCGAGTATCACCACGTCAAAACTCTCGTCCACCTCAAAACCTCCGTATGCTTGTATATCAGTACTGGCGTATATGAACGGCCCTCTAGAATTTTATGCTCATCGCAATAATGGCTTGCTCCTTGCCCTTGGCTTCGACCATGACATCGGCCTCCCTATCTCCTAAAGCGCCTACGAGAGCTTCCCAGTCTGCGAGGTCTACGGAGTAGGCGTGGGCGCCGGTCTGTTTCTCGGGGTCCTGGCTGGAGAGGTGGAGTTTGGGGCGAGCCCTACGGTCCTCCCAGGTTGGGAGGGAGAGGTCGAAGGCTTCTTCGAGGGTGAGGCAACCCGAGTTCAGGTTATGGTGTAGGGTGTCGGTAATGGCCGGGATGCCGAGGGCGCGGGCGGTCTCCACGATCTCGGCTACGGTCCAGACGCGCTCGTCGTTCTCGAGC
>DATHAB010000069.1:0-8483 GCA_035296885.1 Rubrobacteraceae bacterium | reverse complement strand
CACCCGTGCCGTGTAACGTTTGGCGCAGATCTTTGTCCCATCTCAACACTCGCACAACCAGTTGCCTTTAGGTCTTCTCCCAGCCTCTTAGCGCATACTACCTACCTTTCGGCTCGGCGGCAAGGGGATCTATGCCGTGCTTCCTACACCACAGATGAAACGCCGATCCGATATCAGGTAAGGTCAGGTAGGGAGGAACGTCCAGGGCCACCCTCAGGTCCGCACAACAGCGCTGTGGTCACGCCAAAGTAAGTAGTCCACTTTGTGAGAGTCTCCTGCATAGAGGCGTCTTCTCTTCGAAGTAGTCTAAGACGGTTATACAGGCCGCTGCGAGAACCGCCGAGACAAACCACTCCAAGTTAATTACGGCCGGGATCAGTCCGGCCTCCCCCTCGCGTGCCACGAAGTTCAGCCCCGTAACGCTTTGCTTTAGACCGAACACCTCGCAATGACCCCCAAAGAGGGTCGCCCTCGTCTCGACAAAACGCGATACGTCCGGCAGGAGCGTGGCCCGAGGAGCCAGCTCTGCCGGCCAACCTCCGGCGGTTACTCTTTCCCTCCAGAGACGCGAACAGCAACGTCTTTGGGGATACGGCTCGGCCGCCCGCTTCTTAGCTCCACGCACCCATGACGGGTGTATCCCGTCGCCAGGATCTCCCCGTCGCGAAGCACCGTGTACTCGAAGGAGAGAGAGGCGCGCTTCAACTCTGTAAGCTTCGTGCGGAGCGTTAACTCATCGTCGAAGAAGGCTGGTCTTTTGTAGTAAGCGTGCACCTCGGTGACAACGAAGCCGTATCCTCGCTCCTCGAGCTCCCGATAGCAGAGGCCAGCGGCGCGGAGCCACTCCACGCGGCCGACCTCGAAGTAGGAGAGGTAGTTGGCGTTGTTAACTACTCTTTGCGCGTCGGTCTCAGAGTAGCGGACACGGAGTTTCGTCTCATGTACCAGTAGAATCTGCCTCAGAAGCTTTTAGCGGCCTTTGAACTCGGGCTCGCGCTTCTCGACGAAGGCGCCCATGCCTTCCCGGGCGTCCTCGGTGCTGAAGAGGAGAGCGAACTGGTCCGCCTCGTACTCAAGGCCGCTGCTGAGATCCACGTCCTGCGCCTTGTTAACTGCAGCCTTGGCGTGCCGCACAGCAACGGGGCCGTTAGACGCTATCTCTCCGGCGAGTTCTCGGGCAACGTTCAACGCTTCGCCCTCCGGCACGACGCGGTTCACGAGGTTAAACGTGCGGGCCTCCTCCGCGTCTATACGTCTCCCCGAGAAGACCAACTCCTTTGCGATCCCCGGCCCCACGAGGCGTGGTAGGCGTTGCGTACCGCTCATGCCTGGGAGGATGCCTAAAGTCGCCTCGGGGAAGCCAAAGAGGGCGTTCTCGGCGGCAACGCGGATGTCGCAAGCCAGAGCCAACTCGCACCCACCGCCCAGAGCAAAGCCGTTCACGGCGGCGATGGTCGGGACGAGGCTTCGGTCCAAAAGCCCCATCGCTTCGTGGCTAAGCTCTGAGAACCTCTTCGCCTCCAAGGGGCTCATCTCGTTCATCTGCGCTATGTCGGCACCCGCGATGAACGACCTCTCGCCGGCGCCGGTAACGATCATGACCCGCGGCGGGTCATCCTGGAGGTCGAGGAGGGCCCGACGTATCTCCTCCAAGACCTGCTGGTTAAGAGAGTTGAGCTTCTCTTGCCGGTCGATGGTAAGAACCGCGATTCCATCCTCTTCGCGCTCAACGTTCACGAAATCCAAAGTGTGCCTCCCTCTTACGACAGCTATCAACATTCAGCTGCCAGCTCTCTACTAAATTTGCTCGCCGCCGAGCCCCGCAACCGCTCCGTCCCCCGCCAAGTCCCTCACGCGAGCCAACTTCTGCCACCCGCGGCCTGGCTTATAGCTAACGGCTGAAAGCTGACAGCTAAAAAGCTAGTCAGCCTTTTACCAGTGCTTGCCGGAGGTACTCTACCGCTTTTTTGGTCGGAGTTCCGGGGGTAAAAACCTCTTCGACCCCGGCTTCTTTGAGCTTGAGGATGTCGTCTTTAGGGATGGTGCCGCCGCAGAAGACTAGGAGGTCTTCGGCTTCGTTCTCCTTGAGGAGGTCCACAATGCGGGGCAGGAGCGTCATGTGGGCGCCGGAGAGGATGGAGACCCCGATAGCGTCGGCGTCCTCCTGGATGGCCGTCTCGACGACCTGCTCGGGGGTCTGGTGGAGTCCAGTGTAGATCACCTCCATTCCGGCGTCCCTGAGGGCGCGCGCGATGATCTTGGCTCCCCTGTCGTGGCCGTCCAGGCCCACCTTCGCCACCACGACCCGTATCGTTTGCGCCACGGTGCCTCCCTCCGGTCGGCAGCTAGTCAGCATTTCGGCTGGTCAGCGCTTTAGCTTTTTGCCGCTTGGCCTACTAACTGGCTCGCTAACCAAGTCGTATCTTACCGACGTTTCACGGTAAGTGTTGTAAATTTCTTTTACTTGGTCGTGCATTTCCCGCACGGCGTAGCTCCACTGTCGGCGTTCGACCGCTCTACGTACTCTCCGGGTTATACAGAGGAACCAGCTCGTAAAGAAGGCCTTCTTCGATCGGAACCACGTGGAAGCCGGCCTCCAGAAAGCGTTCGGCTTTGTTCTGGTCGAATTCCTGGTCGAGCACGTAGACGTGCCCCCTCTTTGCAGCCTGGCGCGCGGCCCCGACCCCCGTACGATCTTCGGTCTCGTAGCGGGCATTCGACTCGCCCAAGTTCAACGGATCGGGCCAGACAATGTCGTTGTAGCGAACCCAGGAGGTGAAGAAGGGGTCGACCAGCTTCAGGTCCTGCCTGCGCTGCTCGACCAACACCATGTACCAGAGAGGACTCCGGTGGTGCAGCACGGTGGCGTTGGGCTCTGTGTTCTGAGCCACGGCTTCGACTATTCGACGACCATTGTAATCCTGGCTACGGTCCTGTGCCTTGTAGGTCTTCTCTACGTGCACGAGAGGGACGGTGAGCGCTATTGCCGAGAGCACAAGCAGGAAGGCTTTTTTGGGTGTAGAGAACTTCACCTCCAGATCCTCCATAGACCTTAGCATTACCCCGATACCTACCGAAATCCAGAGGCAAAAAACTAGGTGAGCGGGGATAAAGAATACATAAAAGTCTTCCACGCCCTTTGCTATGTACCAAAACACGAACACTAGGATCCCCCCGAAGAGCGTCCCCAGAAGGGCCGTTGCCGCACGATCGGTAGAGAGCGTATGGATGATCCCCAGCATCCCGGCTAGCACCAGCACCAAGGGAAACTGGCCGAAGAGGTGTTCTCCATAAAGCAGCATTCGGGAGTAGAAATCCTCGAATTCGAGAGCGGAGACTGTGTAATATATGTTTCCATCAAAGAGCACGGGCAGGTAGCTTGCCCCCGTGATAAGGAGCAGGAAACGTTCGAGGCTGGAGGGGTCCGACTCGTTCAAAGGCGCATCCATCACCGCCCTTATCGGGAGATACAGGTACGGGGTAAGACCCACCAGAAAAAGCCCCACTCCCTGCAGCAGCAACCTTACCTTTGGAAGCCTCCAATTGTTGACCAGGTGCGCAGAGACCAACCCGGACGGTACGCCCAAAGAAGGCCTTACCCTCTTCAGCAGAGACCTTCCCGAGGTAAGGCTCGGCTTGTTAACCAAGAATACAAAGGCTAGCCCGGCCGGTATGAGCAACCCACTCGTCAGATGGTGCGTGAGCGAGAGGCCTGTTAAGAACGCGCTCAACAGAAGGTAACGATCCTCCCTGCGATCCCGCCAGACGAGCAAAGCGAAGATAGTGAGCGACAGTAAGAGGGCATCCAGAGTATAGACCTCGGCTATTACAGCCTGGCTCCAAAAGGTCTCACCGACCCCAAAGGCCAAAGCCCCGGCCACCGCAGCTACCACCCGCTTGCTGAGCCTTAACCCTATGAGGTAGACCACGATCACCGCGGCGAAGCCGTAAACAGCGGAGGCTAGGTTGGTCCTGTAGGCCACGTCCCCGACCGGCAGGTAGGTAAAGAGATGCGTGAGCATCATATAGGTGGGGTAGCCAGTGGGATGGCCGATACCGAGCACGGAGGCTTCGGTCTGCAGCATGGCGGAATCGAACATGGCGGGCCGGGCGTAATACAAGACCGTTGGCGCCAGGGTCTCCAAGTACAATACAAACACCAACAAGGAGACCGCCGCCCCAGCCAGCGCCACACCCCACCTTCGGAGGTGCTTCCTTTTAATGCCTAAAGCTATCTTCACAGGAGAGAAGATTACTAGTTTTACGCCCGCCATTCCTCTATCTCAGAGCTCCACAGAGCTAAATTTGCCGCTTTAGCCCAGTTCCACGTCGCTAGACACGCCGCCAGTAACCTGGTTATTGTACAAAGCGAACAAAATCTGTTGTACGGTCGAACTATCAAGAGGAGAACGGGGCTGAGAATCGAGGGCTCTGAGGGTACGAAGCTCGACCTGCAGGAGTGGGTGACCTCGCTGATACGGGTGTTCGGGCGGCACCTTCCGAGCCACACGCCGTGCGTCCGGTCTCCGTTGCCAAGGCGCACGCGTTGATGGATCTCTCGCGGGATCTCTCGCGGGAAGCAACCACTCTTGCAGAAAGAACTCGCGTCGCGCCTACGGCTGAAGAAAAGCCCGGTGAGCCGTCTCGCAGGCGCCACGGAGGAGGACCTCCTATAGCTGCCTCTTAAGGCTCCTCCGGCGCCTCGCGTTCCTCGTCGGGGAAGATCTTGTCGGGGTTCATGATTCCGTTCGGGTCGGCGAGCTGCTTTATCTTTCGCATAAACGGGAGGGAGCCGCCGTGCTCCTTTTTTAGGTGTTCCTTCTTGCCTACCCCGATGCCATGCTCACCGGTGCAGGTGCCACCACGCATCAGGGCGTAGTCTACGATCTCGGCGTTGACCTTCTCAGCCCTCCTCAAGTCCTCCTCATCGTTTGGATCCACGGGGAAGATGGCGTGGTAGTTGCCGTCGCCGACGTGCCCCAAGATAGCACCCTCGAGGTCGTGAGCATCCATGACGCGCCGCGCCTCTTTGAGGGCCCCGGGAAGGTTGGAGACGGGGACGCAGACGTCGGTGGACATAGAACCCTGTTCGGCGTGAAGGTTCCTTACGGCAAGGCCGGCCTCGTGACGGGCATCCCAGAGCCTCTCCCTGCCTTCCTCGCCAGCCTCGAAGTCGAAGGCAGAACAGCCCTCGTCCTCGGCGATAACGCGTGTCCTCTCGACATCCTCTTCAACGCTCTTTTCGCTGCCGCTGAACTCGAGGAAAAGGGTCGGCGCCTCGGGGTATTCCGTACCTTTGTAGAGGTTGACGGCCGCGACGGTGCGCTGGTCTACAAGCTCGACGCGGCCCATCTGCGTACCGCTACGGATCATGGCGATCGCCGCCCGCCCAGCTTTTTCGACGTCCGGGAATACGACCCTTGCGGCGAGGACGTGTTCGGGTATGGAGGAGAGTCGCAGGATGATCTCGGTAAACACCCCGAGAGTCCCCTCGGAGCCGACGAAGAGCCCGGTCAGGTCGTACCCGGCAGAGGACTTTATCGCCAAGCCGCCGGTGCGCATCACGTTCCCGTCGGCGAGCACGACCTCAAGCCCCAAGACCTGATCGCGCATCGCCCCGTAGCGGACCGCGTTGGTGCCGCTCGCGTTGGTCGCGGCCATACCGCCTAAGGAAGCGTCCCAGCCGGGATCAACCGGAAAAAAGAGGTCGTGCCCTTCGAGGTGTGTGTTGAGCTTACCGTAGGTCACGCCGGGTTGTACGCGAGCGACGAAGTCTTCGGGACGTACCTCGAGGATCTCGCCCATAGAGCTCGTATCCAGGCTGATGCCACCCCGCATCGGGACCACGTGCCCTTCGAGGCTGCTCCCCTGGCCAAAGGGGACGACGGGGATGCCCTTTTCGTTGGCGAAGCTCAAAATCTTTGCGACCTCTTCAGTACTTTCAGGGAAAACGACGGCGTCGGGGAGATTGGAGGCGTGGTGGCCAAAGCCGTGCGCGTGATGTTCGAGCTCCTCCTCCTTGGTCGCGACGCGGTCCTCCGGTAGGATGCTCCTCAGCTCCGAGACGAGGCTCAGGACGCTATCCAGTCTCGACGGGGTTAGTGAGGGCGCCAAGACCCTCGATCTCGACCGTAACCTCGTCGCCGGGCTTCATAAAAAGCTTAGGGTCGCGCACGTACCCAACCCCGGGCGGGGTGCCGGTGAAGATAACGTCGCCGGGGGTTAGCGTCATGCCCTTCGAGAGAAACGAAATAAGCTCGGCGACCGAGAAGATCATCTTCGACGTCGTCCCGTCTTGGACGACCTCCCCGTTGAGGATGCAACAGACGGAGAGGTTTTGTGGGTCGGGCACCTCGTCGCGGGTGGCTACAAAGGGACCCATCGGGGCGAAGGTGTCCAAAGACTTGCTCCTCGTCCACTGCCCACCCTCGGAGTACTGCAGGTCACGCGACGAAACGTCGTTGCCGTTCGTATAGCCGAAGACGTACTCGAGGGCCTCCTCCTCGGAGACGTTCTTGGCCGTCCGGCCGATCACGACCGCGAGCTCGGCCTCGTAATCGACCTGCTCGGTAATAGGCGGGATGCGGATAGCCTCGCCGGGACCGATAACGGTATTCGGGTACTTTGCGAAGACGAGCGGCTTCTCGGGGATCTCGCGTCCCGTTTCGGCGGCATGGTCGCTGTAGTTGAGGCCGATAGCTATGATCTTGGGGGGTCGGGCTATAGGGGCGCGGAGCCGCACCTCCTCTAGCGGCACAGCCTCATCACCGGGCTGCCGATCGGTACTTCGGCCGTGCTCGATATACTCGAGCATGCTCGCCCCGCCCAAGGGTCGCACCTCGCCATCCTCGACGTAGCCCACCTTCGGCGCCCCGTCGTCGGTCGAATACGAAACCAGCTTCAAAGCTTCTCCTCTTCCCGCGATTCCCCAAGAGACTTGCATCATCTTAGCAGCAACCCGGCGTCCAGCGCGAATTCGCGCGAGTAACGCGGAGCGCCCCGGGCGAGGAAAGCACTACCCTAAGGTTGGAGGCGCTCTATCCTCCAGCCTGCGTTCTCAGAGCGGCGGTAGAGCAGACGGTCGTGCAACCGGTTCTCGCGGCCCTGCCAGAACTCGATCGCCTCGGGCTCGACCCGGTAGCCGCCCCAGAAGGGCGGGCGTGGTATCTCACGACCCTCGTACTCGGCCTCAAGCTCCCGCAGCCGCTCCTCCAGAAGATCCCGCCGCTCGATAGGACGGCTCTGCTCAGAAGCCCAGGCGCCCAAGCGGCTCCCCCGCGGCCGGCTCGCGTAGTACGCATCTGACTCCTCTTCCGAGACGCGAGAAGCTCGTCCCTCCACCCTCACCTGCCGCTCGAACTCGCCCCAGTAGAAGACGAGCGCGCAGCGCGGGTTCTCCTCAAGCTCCCGAGCCTTGCGGCCCTCGTGGTTGGTGTAGAAGACGAAGCCCCTCTCGTCGTAGCCCTTGAGGAGCACTATGCGGGCGGAGGGACATCCGTCAGGCGTTGTAGTAGCTAAAGTCATGGCGTTCGGCTCGTAAAGGTTTGCAGATAAAGCCTCGTCGAACCACGTACGAAACTGCTCTATAGGGTCCGGGTTGACGTCGGACTCATGGAGGCCGGCGCGGGTGTACTCCTCGCGGAGCTTTTGTAGGTCGGCGGCAGAAGCCAATTACTACCAGCCCCAGGTACCGGGGCCACCCTTAAAGGGGCCTACGATGTCCGAGGTGATCCAACCACCGTAAAAGTCCCCCTCCTGCGCCCGAACCTTCTCCCCATCGACCCAACACGCATCCATCAAGAAAGGGTAGAAGGCCACGTAATCCTTGAGTCCCGCGTAAGCGGGTACAGGGTCCGGGTAGAACCAGGCGACCCGAGGCTCTTTTCGCTCCTCGGTTTCGAGGTCGTAGTAGCGGGCAACACCCTTCCACTCGCAGAAGGATACGCCCTCCGCCGCGAGCGCCAGATGCTCCATCCGGATGTCCTCGGGTGGTAAGTAATAGACCGGCGGGTGGCTCGTCTCCAGGACGCGCTTGGCACGAGTCGTGTACGCGAGCGTCACCCCGCCAAAGACGACCTTGATGCGCTTGTCCGTTTCTTCCAGCCTCGGCGGACGCGGGTAGTCCCAGACAGATTCTTGTCCAGGGCCGGGCTCTACTCGTTGGCGACCTATCATCGGACCTCCTAGGTTTTCCTATGATTATATTTACAGCGTCTTGCGATGAGCTTAAGCCGCATGCATTGTAAGCGCATCAACGCTTGCGCAGGCCTTACTGGTAAGGCTCATGCCCGGAGTTGTGACGCGATGGTCAAGGACGTTGCGGACCGGCTAGACCGCTGCAAGAAATGTTTGTCCTCTGTCGAGTCCTCGAAAGCCTTATAAGATCTTCGTACTTTGGCACACCAAAAGAACAACGAGCTGAATATACCAGGCTTTTCAGGGACCCCGCTTCTGGGTTGCCGGGACTGGGTTTACTCGCTCAG
>DATHAB010000068.1:0-14299 GCA_035296885.1 Rubrobacteraceae bacterium | reverse complement strand
ACCGACCTCTCAGTGTACGATCAAGCCGACCTCAACCTCATCGCGCTCAAGCTCAACGTGAGGCCTCGCAAGACTTTGGGCTACTACACCCCGGCTGCTACACTGGCCCGGAGCGTTGCACTGACCAGTTGAACCCACCGCCCCTTTATGAGCGACGCTGACGAAATCAGGACGTTGACCCCGGGGTTTTTCGTATCACGTACGAGATAGGAATGCACGAGCCCTGGGCTATCGTAAGTCTGGATCAGGTGGCAGAACACATAAGCACGATCGACCTCGGCATAACTGGGTCTGCATACATAAATAAATCGATTATAGTTGCCCAGTACCTTGGCAACAGAGGTCTGCTGGAAAGGCACAATGACGGCTGGAGGCTGTTCAGCATTACACAACCAGGGATTAATGAGGTGGAGCGGGAAATATCCACGCAGCGAGAGCCTCTGCGAACCAATCTGTTGCCCCTACGGACCGCTCTGGTGGTCGAAGGGAGAGGCACCTCCTGTTGCTGGAAGCGGTATACGACCTGGCGGGGACCAGCACCATTCAGTTCGTATACTGGCAAAACCTGGCCCCGAGGCTCGGCTGGGATGCCGAAGGCGAGGACGACCTTGAAGAGGCGCTAGGTATTGCTGACTACCTCGCGAACTCTTGCCTCATAACGATCGAAGTGAGCGAGGGCACGGTCTGCAGGATTACCAACGCGGGTATAGATGCGGTGGAAGAATGAGATACGCAGAACCCGCCCACGGTAGGAGCCACTGTCACAGCCGAATTAGACGAGGCGGCGAAGGTAGAAGAAGCTCCCCTATATATCCGGAACAACCTCCGACACGTTAGGGAGGATTATCCGGACCTCGCGACCATGGCGTTCATCCTGATGCAGTTCCGCAATACGAAGCCACACGAGGACATCGTCCAAGCAGTCAAGAAGAAACTAGCGAACCACGGCGTCACCAGAGTTCGCAAACGACAAGGAGTACCATGAAGACCTCTTCCCGAACGTTCTGACTTATCCACGGCTGTAGCATGAGAGTAGCCATCTTCGAGCAGATTGAGGCGCAGGACTTCATCCCGAGCGTAGCGTTAGAGGTAGGTAATATGTACGATATGAGAAAACCGCTGTGCCTGCTCAAAGATCTGGCGCTCAGGTATGCCCCAGTGAATGGGTCTTCTTCAGCGGCACAGAAAGGAGCGACGTGTTGTCCGAAGACGTGGCCCTAGCCCAGATAGTTACCGCCATAACCACGGCTTTCTACGCAGTGGTCTTCGCTATTGGGTACTACTTGATAATAAAGGGGAACCACCAGACGCTAAGGGAGATGCGCCAGGAGCGTCTCTCCGGTGGACGGCGCCGTGGCGGGTTCGATAGTTGCGCTCGACGGGCTCGTATCCCTTCCTAGCAAGGTACCTCGATGCCAGGTGCTCGTCCCCTCGCCGACCCGGAGCCGGTTCAGGCGATTACCCCGGCGTAACTCAGACGATGCACCCGACATGGTCCTGCCTCTTGCAAAACGAGACGGTGCTCCCGCGTCCCGTAGCCCCGGTTGCGCTCGAAGCCGTATCTGGAATACATCTCGGCTAAAGTTCGCATCGCTCCATCCCGCAACACCTTCGCCACTACGCTCGCCGCCGCGACCGCGGCGCTCTTGCCATCCGCTTTTGGCAAGCACTCCACCCCGGGGCCGAGCTTCAGGTTTCCGTCCGCCAGTCCACATCCGGAGTACGGACGCAAGCCCTCCAAGACCTGCTTTAGGGCATCCTTGTTCGCGGCACTTACACCGTGGCGGTCGATCCACCACGCCGGATAAGCAACGACGCAAAGCGCGTTGGCGCCCTCGAGCACCTCTCCGTACAGTTCCTCCCGGCGTTGCTCTCCGAGCATCTTCGAATCATCTATGCCCGAGATTTTATCCTCCCCCAAAACCACTGCCGCCGCAAGAAGTGGCCCGGCCAAAGCCCCGCGCCCAGTCTCGTCCGCCCCTGAAAGAGGGCCTTGCCGTTGGGCTGCCCACGCAGCGTCGAACGCGTAGAGGGCATCGCTCTTCGAGCTACGGCCTCTACGGGTGTGGTTCAAGAACGTGCTGAACCTAGTTGGCCTTTGTCGAGGCTACCTAGCCTTCTTGACCCGAGCCTTCTTGCCGACCTTCTCCCGGATATAGTAGAGCTTGGCCCGCCGGACATCGCCCCGCGAGATCACGTCTATCCCCGCTATCTTCGGCGAGTGCAAGGGGAAGACACGCTCCACCGGAATTCCAAAGGAGTTTTTGCGTACGGTGAAGGTTTCGTTAATGCCGCCACCCTTGCGGGCGATGCAAAGGCCCTCGAAGTTTTGGATGCGCTCTCGATTGCCCTCGATAACCCGGTACTGGACACGCACCGTGTCCCCGGGCTTGAACTCGGCTACGTTCGATCTAACGCCATCCTGCTCTATAGTATCGTTTGTGATCATAGCCATCTCCTATCGTGATGGTGTTCGTAAGCCTTCGCGAGGTTAGGGTTCGCTTTTAGCCCCCTTCTGCGCCCCCGCCCCGGCATTGGCCCGAGCCTCCGCCCTCTCGCGGGCTTCCGTTTCCCGCCAGGTGTGGATCTTCGCGTGGTTGCCGGATAATAGCACGGCCGGTGCCTCCTCTCCATCCCACACCGCGGGCCGGGTGTATTGCGGTGGCCCAACGATCCCCTCCTCGGAGAACGACTCCCCAACGAGGCTCTTGGAGTTGCCGAGCACGCCGTCAAGCAGCCGTATCACCCCGTCCGAGAGGGCCGCAGCGATGATCTCCCCACCCGAGAGCACGAAATCGCCCAAAGAGACCGCCTCCGTCGCTAAAGCTGTACGCACGCGCTCGTCCATCCCGCCATACCGCCCGCAGACGATGGTCAAGCCAACTCCTAGGGCCAACTCTCTGGCTAGCTCCTTTGTGTAACCCTGCTCTATCTTGCGCCCGCCGGGCTCCGTAACGACCACGCGCCGCTCGTCTCGCACCTTGCGTGCCGGGACCTCGTACACCTCCTCGAAGGCCCGGGCGACGATATCCACCCGCATCACCATCCCAGCCCCGCCTCCAAAGGGAGCATCGTCGATCCTCCCGTCAGGCGCGTACTCTCGCAGGTCAAACGTGCGAAACGTAACCAACCCACGCTCGATAGCTCGCCCGACCACCCCGACGCGTAAAGTAGCCTCGACTGCATCAGGGAATACGCAGAAAACGTCTATCGTCGGAATAGCGACGGACAAAATAGCTCCAAACGTGAGGGGTCTATCTCCGACAAAAGCTTGTTGGCACGATCGTCCTTGTAAACCTCCACCTCGGCCGCCTTACCTCCGACGACGTGCAGGAGCACGTGCGCCGTCACCCCATCTCTATCTTCTAACTCCCGGTCGACAGGCTTGCGATACCGCCCGAGCGCCCTCGCGTGTGAGGGAACGAGGATATTCAAGCCACCGTTCTGGTCTATTGCCTTTACAAGGCAGTTCCTTAGTTGCTCTCGCAGCGCGTCCCGGCTCAGAAACGTCGGTTTGAGGACCAGTCGAAGATCTTGCGTTCGGCGGCGTTTGGCTCTCGGAAAGGCTTTATCGTTAATTATACGCTCGTTACCCATCGGGGAGATTCACCACGATACGGTCTCCCTCCGCGTCGACCATTGGGACGTGTTGCACGGTAAAGGGCACGTACTGCTCTGTGCTCGACTCACTGCTCCGCACAACCAGGACCTCGTGCGCGGGTGTCTCGAAAATGTCGGCCACGCTCCCGATGTGCGTTCCGGCTTCATCATAGACCGCGAGGCTCAGCAGATCTTCTACATAGAACTCCTCCTCCTCCGGCACGTCAAGCTCTTCGCGGTCCAGGAGCAGCTCTGCCCAGCGCAAGCCCACGGCCAACTCGCGGTCCCCGATCCCTTCGAGGTTGACCAAAAACCCCTTGGGCGTCTCGCGTGCTGTGAGTATTCGGCGCCGCTCCCCCTTTACAACGGGCTCGACACCATGCCTAAGATGGCGACCCGAGCCAGGAGCTTTGACCTTGAGGCTGCCGCGTACCCCATGCGGGGCGACAACGACGCCTATAACCACCGGATCGGCGAGGTCACTCGCGGAGAGCTCCATCACGGCCCCTAGTCCGCGACCTCCACGTTGACGCGCTTGTTTGCCTTCACGGAAGCCGCCTTTATCACCGTGCGGATAGACTTCACGATCCGGCCATGCCGCCCGATCACCTTCCCCACGTCATTAGGAGCCACCCGCAAGATAAGGTCTACCCTCGAGTCTGTCTCCTGACTCGTAACCTCGACCTTCTCCGGCTCGTCGACGAGCGAACGGGCAAGAAAAAGTAGCAATTCCTCTAACTGACGCACGAAATTCCTCTGGCTTAAACGACCCCGGAGATCTTCAAAATATTACGTACCTGGTTCGTCGGCTGTGCGCCCTTGCTGAGCCACTCCTTCGCCTTCTCAGTGTCCACGCTGATCTCCGAGGGATTGGTGCGTGGGTTGTACGTCCCTACCCGGTCTATAAAGGCTCCATCGCGCGGGCTTCTGGCGTCCGCCACCACTATCCTGTAAAAAGGCGCCTTTTTGGAGCCGTGCCTTGCGAGCCTAATCTTTACTGCCATACGCTCTTGCCTTTCGTTATCTCATGTTGAACGGGATACGCGGTATGCGCTTCGGCATACCGCCCTTGCCCATCTGCTTCATCATCTTCTGCATCTGGCTGAATTGCTTGACGAGCTTCTGGACGTCCTGCTGGGTCATCCCCGAGCCGCGCGCTATCCTACGCGTCCGGCTGGGATTCTGCAACAATCGAGGATTCCGCCGCTCTTGGGCTGTCATCGAGGTTATCATTGCCTCAACCCGGTTCAGCATCCGGTCGTCTAGGTCTACGCCCTGAAGCTGCTTGTTAAGCCCCGGGATCATACCCAAAAGCCCCGATAAAGGACCCATCTTCTTGATCATCTGCATCTGCTTCAAAAAGTCTTCGAAGTCGAACTTCCCGGTCATGAACTTCTTGCTCTGGGCCTCGGCTTCCTTCTGGTCCATCTCGCTCTCGGCCTTCTCGATGAGGGTCAAAACATCCCCCATCCCCAGAATGCGCCCCGCCATCCTGTCCGGATAGAAGTAATCGAACTCCCCCATCTTCTCGCCCTCGCTGGCGAACTTGATCGGGCGTCCCGTAACGGAGACCACCGAAAGAGCAGCCCCACCCCTTGCGTCGCCGTCGAGCTTCGTCAAGACCATCCCGTCGTAGTCTGCGTACTCCTTGAACGCCTCGGCGACCTCGACCGCGTTCTGTCCCGTAGCCGAATCGAGGACCAGGAGAACCACATGAGGCTTTATCGTCTGCTGAACGCGCTGTATCTCCTCCATCATGGGCTCGTCCACAACCTGCCGGCCCGCCGTGTCCACGATCACGAAATCGTACCCCTCATCGCGAGCAGCCTTTATGCCGCGTTCAGCGATGCCTTCAGGCGCAGGCTCCGTTCCCTCCTTATAGACCGGCACCTTTAGCTCGCGGCCTATCTGTTGGAGCTGCTCTATGGCCGCCGGCCGGTAGGTGTCACATGCCACCAGGTATGGGTTCTTACCAAGCTTGCGTACGAAAAGAGCAAGCTTCCCTGCGGTAGTGGTCTTACCGTGGCCGTTAAGGCCCGCGAGCATCACAACCGTCGGCGAGCGGGAAGCGAAAGCAAGCTTATGGGCTGTCCCGCCCATGAGGTTCGCAAGCTCCTCATTAACTATCTTTACAACCTGCTGGCCTGGGCTGAGAGCCTTCGAGACTTCCGCCCCCGTGGCCCGCTCGCGCACGTTGCCAACGAATTCCTTGACGACCCCATAGTTTACGTCCGCCTCAAGGAGGGCCATGCGTATCTCTCGCGTGACCTTCTTGACCTGATCCTCTGTAAGGTTGCCGCTACCGCGTACCCCTTCTAAAGCCGAACCTAACCTATCGCTTAAAGTATCAAACATCTATCAAAGCTCCCCGAATAAGGCTTCCGCAAACTCCCGGGCCTCGAACGGGTGGAGGTCCCCGATCTGCTCACCCACTGAGATGAGCTTTATAGGTACCCCAACCTCGTTGGCGATGGCGAGCGCGATCCCGCCCTTCGCCGTCCCGTCGAGCTTGGTCAAAACTATCCCCGTGACCCCCGCTACCTCGTGAAAGAGCTTGGCCTGCCTCAAACCATTCTGGCCCGTCGTCGCATCTACCGTCAAGAGGACCTCGTGCGGCGCCCCGGGCATCTGCCGCTCTATGATCCGCTTGACCTTGTCAAGCTCCGCCATGAGGTTCATCTTCGTGTGAAGGCGGCCAGCCGTATCTATGAGCAGAATATCCGCGCCTTCCCTTTTGGCCGCCACGACCGCATCGTGAGCGACCGCCGCCGAGTCTGCACCGCGCTCGCGTGCGATAACCTTTGCCCCCGTACGCTCGCCCCAGCGCTGTAGCTGCTCGATGGCCGCCGCCCTGAACGTGTCACCCGCGGCGAGCATGACCTTGCCTGGCAAAAAGTGGACGAGCTTGCCGATGTTCGTAGTCTTACCCGTGCCGTTCACCCCGACCATTAGGACCACCGTCGGCTTGTGCGAGATATCGAGCTCCACGGGCTTCTCTAGCAAGCGGGTCGCGTGCTCGATCATGAGCTGCCGAAGGTCCCCAGCACTCGTGATGTTCCTCTCTAAAGCCTCCTGCTCGAGCTCGGCGACGAGTTTCGCCGTCGTAGGCACCCCGACGTCCGACGTGATAAGGATCTCCTCGACCCTCTCCCAGAACTCCTCGTCCTCCGCATCCCTGAACTCTGCTACAGCCGCGTTGAGCTGGCCGACGAACGATTCACGGCTCCGTTTCAAGCCTTGCCGCAAGCGCCCGAACCACCCGCCGGGCTCCTCCTCGACGGTCTCGTCTGTCATGACCGGGATCTCTGAAGACGCCGCCCCAGCGGACGCCTCCCTCAAAGCCACGGGTTCGACCACTCCAGGCTCTTCTGCCAGGGGTTCCTTCGTTACGGCTTCGGCCACCGAAGTCTCCACCTCCGGCGCAGCGACCACCACCTTATCAGTCTCGGGGCGCGTCGCCAGCACAGCCTCGGCCGAACCAACCTCCGGCAACGCAGCGCCTTCGCCGACGCCTTCGGGTTTCCTCTCCGAAACCTCGATAGCCGTCCCAACCTCTTCCGTTTCTTTAGACCTTCTGAAAAAGCTGCGCCATGACCGTCCCATACGCTGCTGCTCTCATTCTCCCGTTAAACGCTTCGACACGAGGACCGTGGCACCGGAAGGGTCCTGTGCGACGCCATAAAGTACGTCGGCTGCCGCCATGGTCCTTTTTTGGTGCGTTACCAGCAAGAATTGCCCGTCCGCCCGGTAAGAGTCTACCACAGTCAAAAATCGGGCCAAGTTGAGGTCGTCCAAAGCTGCCTCGGCCTCGTCGAGCACGCAAAATGTCTTCAGGCCGTCATCACCGAGACGCCCGAGAAATATGCTGAACAAGAACGAAAGAGCCAGAAGTGACCGCTCCCCGCCCGAGAGCACTCGCAGCGGCCTCCTCCCGCGCCCCTTCAACTTCAGCCCAATCTCCACCCCCTCCTCCGAAAGCTCGAGCTCTCCCGCCGCCCCCTCTAACATCCGTGGCACCATGCCGGCGAACTCCCATCGTACCTCACGAAAGGTCGCCTCGAAACGTGCCTCTATCTCCCTGTCCACGTCTTGTATTATGCGTCCAATCTCCGTGGCAGCCTCCTCTGCATCGGAGCGTTGGGCGGCGACGAACTCGTATTTCTCGCGCAGCCGTCCCTCTTGCCCTATGGCCAGCAAGTTCACGTCACCGAAAGTCTTGAGCTTACGGACGAGACGCGCGCGTTCGACGTCGGCGGTTTCGGGGAGGATTTGTGCCGCTTCTTGAGCTACCGCGAAGGTTGCACCCCACTCGTCGAAGATCTCCCTTTCGGCCTTCTTTTGGGCTTCTTCGGCGCTTATTAGTTCCTCTCGCAGTCCGGCAGCTTCAGAAGTAACCGTGACGAGCTCCCCCGTCACGTCGCCGGCCTCTTCTACGAGCTTGAGGCGCCCTTCGGCGGCGCGAGCTTGCAGTGCGGCGGAATCCAAGCGGGAGCGCCGCAACCGCACGATGTGCCCGCGAACAACAGCATCTAGGCGCCGGGCGTGTTGGGTGGCGTGGCGGACGAGGTCGGCACGGCGATCGTTTACGTCACCGGTAGCCGCGTACTTGAGGCCTTTCATCCCGTCTGAGATCCGGGTCCGACGCTCTCGGGCATTCTGCAAGTCGGCACGCGTCTGGGCAAGCATTCCAGCCGCTTCCCG
Source organism: Rubrobacteraceae bacterium (assembly GCA_035296885.1). Lineage (GTDB taxonomy): Bacteria > Actinomycetota > Rubrobacteria > Rubrobacterales > Rubrobacteraceae > Rubrobacter_F. Next base: position 5,998 of record DATHAB010000068.1, on the reverse strand, counting down.
GGAAGCGGTGTACGCCGCCTCCGCAGCCAAAAGAGTGGTGCTGAGCTCCTCCTCTGTCCACTCTTCGGCTCCGCAGGCCTCGCGTAGCTCTTCTTCGGTCGCGTGAATATTTGCTTCCAATTCGCGCAGGTCTGCTTCCGCGTCGGCCAGTCGCTCGCGCAAAGCCCTTTCCTTTCTTGCCCGCCGCTCGCATTCGGAGACGAGCAAGCGAGCGGTACGGGCCGCTCGGGAGGCCAGAGCGTCGAACGCTTCGACCTTCGCTTGCCGTTCGTCTAGCCGTCGGGAAGCCGAAAAGACGGCCTCTCGCAGGTCGCGGAGCTTCCCCCCGACCCTATTTCTCAGTCCGTCGAGGCGTTTCTCTTCTTTTGCAAGGCGGGCCTGGCGGGCAAAATCTCCGTCGGGGGCGCGACGGCTGGCGCTTGTGCGGGTAACGCGCAGACCCTTACGGGTCACCGCGACGTACCCGTTGTTCGGGCCGGTCCAGCTCGGCTCTTCCAGGACGTAAATGCCTCCAAGGAGGCGTTCGAGGGCCTCCACGTAGGAGGTATCGAGAACCTCGACACAGTCCAGAAGGGGCTTACCGGGAAGCTTCCCGCTCTTCTCCGGAACACCTTCGGCGTCTAAACGCACGACCACGCGCTCCGTGGGGGCCTCGGAGAGGAATCTCATCCCCTCGTCCAGGGTCTTTGCCAACACGCCCTCAGCCAGCTCTCCCAGAGCTGCCTCGACGGCGGCCTCGTAGCCCGGACGGGGATGTAAGATCTCGTAAAGCCGCTTGCCGTCGACCGCGGCTCGACCCGAGGCTTTGAGAACCCTTATCTCCGCCTCCGTTCTCCCCACAAGCGCGGCGAGCGCGCCCCGCCGCCGGTCCGCCTCCGCCTCCCTTCCCGCAGCCAGAAGACGCAGCTTCTCAAGCCATCCGAGCACTGCCGCCGTTCGCGCACGCAACGCTCTTGATGCGTGCAAGTCAAGCTCCTCCCCAATCTCCTCAAGGCGTGCCAGCTCTTCGTTTCCAAGAGTTTCAATCTCCTTAAGCCGTCCCACCACCCGCTCGCGCCTCTCGTTGAGGGCTTCCAGCTCCTCGGCGAGCCGCCTACGCCTCTCAGAGGTCGCTGCATGATCCGCCCGTCTCCGTGTCACGAGCTCCTCCAGGTGCTGGAACTTCTCCTTTTTTTGCGAGTGCTCCTCTTCAAGCTCGTCGACCTTCTCTTCGATCCGCTGAACCTCCATGGTGGTTTGGTCGAGTTCAGCTTGGAGCCGAGAGAGCAGTCGCGAATGATCCATCCTCCTTTCCTGGGTGCCCTCCAGGCGAAACGACGCTCGCTCGGCACGCAAAGTCTCGATCCGCAGAGCCTCTGAGCCGCGCTCTAGCCCCTCGAGGGTGTGCTCGGTCATTCGTACTCGGCTTTCTGAATACTTCTCTTCCGCTTCGAGGCGGCGCCCTTCCTCACGCAGCGATTGCTGCCTCTTCTGCAGGGCCATCAACCTCGCATCCAACTCTGCCAGGTGTTCACGCCTATCGTCGAGCCTTTGAGTCGCAACGCGGTAGAGGTGCGCTAGGGAGAGTTCACGGTAGCGCGTTTCGAGCTCCCGGTACTCGCGGGCGGCCACAGCCTCCACCTCTATCCTTCGTAGCTGTTCCGAGATCTCGGCCTCAAGGCGGCGACTGCTCTCGAGTTGGGCGGCAGCACGCTCGAGCTTGCGGGTCGCAGCAAGGCGGCGCCTCCGGAAAATCCCCAGGCCAGCAGCCTCTTCAAGGGCCGTCCGACAGGCCGCAGCTCCCCCGGAGACGATAGCGTCCACGGCCCCCTGACGCAGGATACTGTGGCGACCGAGACCCACTTCGCCCGCCACCGCGCGCACGTCGGAGAGGCGAGCGTTAACACCATTGATCTGGTACTCCGTCTCACCACCGCGCGAGATCCTGCGCGTCAGCGATACCTCGTGGTAAGGCAAGGAGATGCGGCCGTCGGTGTTGTCCAAGACCAGCGTGACCTCCGCCGTCCCCGCCGCCGGTGAAGAATCCGACCCTGAGAAGATCACGTCGGCCATCGAACCCGCCCTCAAAAGGCTCGGGCTTCCCTCACCGAAAGCGAACAATACCGCATCCGTGATGTTGCTCTTCCCCGAACCGTTAGGCCCCACGATCGCTGTGACGCCCTGATTAAGCGGCATTCGAACCGGACGAGCGAACGTCTTAAAGCCCTTTATATAGATCGCAGAGAGCATTGGAGATGCATTGTACGCAACTTTTCGGATGAGAGCACAGGAAGAAAAATGTAGCAAAACGGCGATCAAGAATCCCTCGCTGCATGTAGATACCTCGTAAGTTTCCGGGAACGAGCGTTGCAGGCAGCCTGCCACAGCTAGACGCAACCTCTTCAGCTCAAATATCGACGAGGTTGACTAACACTGCTGCGGTAAACAAGATCGTCATCCCCAAAAGAAGCAAGGGCAAGACGAGGCGGCTGATCAGCGCCATCGGCACGCAAGATATATCTGATTGTCTCTTCCTGGGACGCCGGGGTCGTGCCATGAGCACACTGTAGCCCACCGATGAGACACTATAACCTTCGACTCCATAAGCTTGTAAGAAAGCTCTCTCTTTATTGACGCTCTTCAAGTTGAGCTAGGTCTAACTCGGCCTCGAAGAGAATAATATTAAGCTATGCTTCCCCCGAATGTCTGAATGGTAGTAGTGAAGCTCCGAGACCTTCTCGTCCTGCCATTGTCAGTGATTGCCCTTCAAGATCCTCTAGTACTGCCCGCGCACTTGGTAACTGGTACACGAGGTGTTGCTTGATACTACTGCTCGGTACGAACTTGCTTGTGCTCGGCGTGGTAGCGCTGATGGCGGCGAGGTACACCTGCACCTCTTGTTTCCAGAGCCCGATCGTATAGAGCTGGATCGGCTCGCTTCACCCGACGAGGCCTAAGATACCATGCTTCTCGCGAATCGGGGGCGGGGGCAGCGCGGCGTGCTCGACCGGGCAATAGAAACTGTAGGTTGTCGAGGCTGGCGAGGAAGCTAAGGACCTGCCGAGACCCCGAATTACGAGCTATGAGCCGTCAGGACCGGAGGAGGCTTCTCCCACCGACTCTGTGCGGTCGCTCTACTATGAAGTGCGTTGGCAGGATAAGAGGACCCTGGGGTCCACCGCTATAAAGGGGTAGAATTTTACGATTCAGCTGCAGCCTGTCCCCCGAAAGTTGGTACCCACTACCGCTGGGATATCACTTACGGAGATGCCTGATGACGTATGCGCAGTTGGGAACGCCTCGCCCTAAGTTTTTGCGAACGTAAGTGCTCGAAAACCGTAAAAGAGCTACGCTCCTACATGCACCTCGACTGTGGAGCGGACTACCGGGCGTACACCGAGGATCTCTAAAGCAGCGCGGGCCGCGGCTTGTTCGCTTTCCTTAATAGAGTTTCCCTCGCCTGAGGAAACCTCCCTGCCGTCTACGGACACAGCTGAAGTAAAGCGCGGGCGGTGAGGCGGACCCTGCTTCGCCTGCACGCGGTAGGTCGGCCGCAAGCCCTCGGCCTGCAGCGTCTCCTGCAAGAGCGTCTTCCAGTCCCGAAGCTCGTCGGTATCTACGTCGGCAGGGTTGAAGATCTCGTCTATCGTCCGGTACACGAGGTCCTTGTCTATGAGGTACGCCGCCCCTATAATCGCCTCGACCGTGTCCGCTACGACAGAGTCGTTTATAACCGAGCTTTCGATGTCCTCCTCGATTTCCTCGCTCCTCCCTACAGCGGCGAGGAAGGACTTCCTGACCAGGTGTGCCCGGATGCGCGTGAGATCCCCCTCCAAAAGCTCTGGGTGGCTGTGAAAGACCAGCTCGGCCACGCGGCTATTCAAGACGGAGTCGCCGAGGAACTCCAACCTACCATTCGAATCGTAGGGGTCGGCAACGCTCGGATGGGTGAGCGAACGTTGCCGGAGCGGCTCTGGCAGTACGCTTATTAAGTCTCGTATCAACATAGCCGTTCTCAGATCATTCTACACTAGCGAACGTAACGACCACGTTGTGCCCGCCGAAACCCATGGAGTTCGATACGGCAGCCTTGAGGTCCGGGGCTTCCCTGGCTTCGCCCTTAATATAGTCTAAAGGCTCGCAATCTGGGTCGAGTTCTTCGAGGTTGGTTGTTGGAGGCAGGACCTTGTGCTTCAAGGCTAGGGCACACATAATGCCTTCAGTCGCCCCCACCGCCCCGAAAGAATGCCCGGTCATGGACTTCGTCGCCGAGACCGCAGCGTGCGGCAAGAAGCGTGAGATCGCCTTTGTCTCCGGGCCATCCCCAGTGGGTGTACTCGTTGCATGGGCGTTGATGTGCCCGATGTCTTCGGGAAGTAGCCCCGCGTCCTCGAGCGCCAACCGCATCGCCCGCTCTACCCCGCGCCCCTCGACATCCGGCGCCGTAACGTGGTACGCATCCGTCGTGCGGCCGTAGCCCGCTACCTTCGCGATAGGCTCGACGCCTCTCCGTTCAGCGTGTTCCGCACTCTCGAGGACCACTGCTCCGGCGCCCTCGCTCATCACGAATCCGTCCCGGCCGACATCGAACGGTCGACTCGCTCTATGCGGCTCCTCATTGCGCGTGCTGATAGCACGTATAGCACAGAAACCGGCCATGCTGAGGGGTGTGATCGGAGCCTCCGAAGCTCCGGCGATCACCACATCGGCGTCACCGCGGCGAATAAGCTCCAGCCCTTCCGCTATCGCCTCGCCGCCGGTGGCGCAGGCCAAGACCGGACACTGGGTGGGCCCGGTAGCCCCCAAAGCTATCGCGAGTTGCCCCGCGGCCAGGTTCGGTACCATCATGGTGATGAGGAACGGGCTGACCCGGTTCGCGCCTCTTTCTTGCAGCACCTGGTACTCACGCTCCCACGTCGAAATCCCACCTACGCCGCTGCCCATAACTATGGCTACCCTCTCGGGCGCCTCCCTTATGGTACCGGCTAGGCCGGCGTTCTCAACGGCCTCCAGTCCCGCTGTGAAGCCGAACTGGGCGAAGCGGTCCATCCGGCGGGCTTCCTTTTTAGACATAAAGTCCACCGGATCGAAGTCGGAGCACTCACCAGCGATGTGCGAGGGGAAGGGCGAGGGATCGAAGAGCGTTACCTCCCCGACGCCGCTCTTGCCGTGCAGCGCCGCATCCCAAAAACTCTCTGCGCCGATCCCCAAAGGGGTCACTGCCCCAACACCGGTAACGAAGGCGTGCCCCCGCCCGCCCAGGGCTCCGTTTAGGGGAGCGTCGTGAGTCACGCTGCCTGGCGCTCTGCCACGTAGTCTACGGCCTCTTCGACAGTGGTGATCTTCTCGGCCTCCTCGTCGGGGATCTCCATCCCGAACTGCTCTTCGAGCTCCATGATCAGCTCGACCAAGTCTAGAGAGTCCGCCTCAAGATCCTCTCTGAAAGAGGCCTCCGGTGTTACCTCGCCCTCGTCGACCCCGAGCCTGTCGGCGGTGATCTCCCTTACCTTCTCCAGTATCTCGTCCCGGTCCATGCTCCGCGTCTCCTTACAACGGATACGACTTTACAAACGGCCTCCCCGCGCGCTCTTCACTACCGCGAGATAGCGCGTAGTGTAACCCAAATATATCGCCCTTACTGCATAACCATCCCCCCATCCACCGCGATCGTCTGCCCCGTAACGTAGGATGCGCTCTCCGAAGCTAGAAAGGCCACGACCTCTGCAATCTCCCCCGGCTCCCCGAAGCGCCCGGTCGGAATGTCCCCCAAAATCCGCTCCTTTACGTCCTCGGACAACTCTTCGGTCAAATCTGTCTGCACGAAACCTGGTGCCACGGCGTTAACCGTAATGCCGCGGTTGGCGACCTCCCGCGCCACGCTCTTAGTAAACCCCAGCATGCCCGCTTTGGCCGCCGCATAGTTGGCCTGTCCTGCGTTCCCGATAAGCCCCACGACCGAGCTTATGTTCACAATTCTACCCCACCGTGCACGCACCATCCGCCGCAAGACCGCGTGCGT
>DATHAB010000067.1:0-8893 GCA_035296885.1 Rubrobacteraceae bacterium | reverse complement strand
GTCTGCGCGAGACCATGAACTCCTTCGATGAGGTCACAGACGTTTTGCGCCTGCTCACGATGCACATAGGACCCAACACTGTGCTCGTGAACGCCGAGATCCACGTCTAGACGGGCTCGACACCGACCAGATCGAAGACCTCCTGGAACGGATAACTCAGTCTCTGCGCGACGAGATGCCCGAGGTGGCTCATACCTTTATAGAGCTGCATCCTCCAGGCCAACCGGGCCAGTCATTACCCCGGGAGGATGCCTGAGAGATTCGAAACTCAGCAGCTTAATCCGGCTCTATAGTGGCGATGAGGCCCTCGGCCCGGAGGCCCTCCAGGTAGAGCTCGGCCAACTCCTTGTGGCACTTGGTGGCGACCGCCTTACCCTTGGTATGAGCCTCGAGCATGATAGAGACCGCACGCCGCAGGGTCATCCTCGGTATTACCTTGCGAAGCGTGACGACGACGTGCTCCATAGGGGTGTGATCGTCGTTGTGCAGGATGACTTTGTAAGGGGGCTCGACAGACATCTTGCGCCGCGTTCTCTCCCGCGGGGCCGTCTCCGTAGAAGATGCCGAAAAGCGCGTTCCGCACACGCCATGTATCGTTGCCTCTAGGAGCATCTTCTACCCCGGTCTGCCGCCTCCGTTACCCCCAAATGCTATCACAAACCCGCATGGCGTCGCCATCTGCCAGGAAGCTCGACCTAGCCGTCCGCGCTGTTACATAATGCAACTTTTCCTACTTTATATAGCGCCATTTGCAGCCGCTCTCAAGACGTAAAAGATGGCGTGTAGGCTCTCTCGCGGGCTGTGGATCCTCGGCCGCCCATGTCCCGAGAGAGTCGGCGTGTGAGGCTCGACCCACTTCCATTCATCATCAGAGAGGTCGGTTGGGTAGTGTTTTCTCATACGTGCTAGAGTACCGGACCATCACCCAACGACCCCTTTTCATACAGTCTCTTCCCGACGGTCTCCGAGAAACCCTGTACCTGCCTGCAGTCCAGCGAGCAGGGCACGAGCGCCTAACCGCTAGACCAGCGCCAGCTCGATCTCGAACTCTTGGCCCGGCATGATAGAGAGGCGAAGTTCGTGAGCGCGTTGCATTTGGATACCACAAAGGGTATTGGACCACCCCGATGCGCACGGATACTCCGTACGGACTTCTGAGAACGGATACATTCTACGGGTTGCCTAAATAGAGGGGCGAGGGGCTCCAGCGAAGCTAGGGAGCTTTCCTCGGCCCCTCCGGCCTGGGCGCCCCAGCCCGATCGCAACCGGTGCAATCAGCCTCCTTGGAGGTGGTAATCCAATCCTCCTCATTCACCGGCCTGCCGCAGTATGTCTCCTTCATCTGGGGCTTGGCTACATGCACCCTACCAATCCCGTTGGCTTGGCGAATATTCATTTGTAGTAAACATTCTTGTCCATAACCCCATCATACTACGTCCCAGCTCGGATGAAAATATACCCCATCGTGTCGGTTCCGAAGTTCCGAGAACTCGTCTACTACTGGGCAGTCGCAGATAATTCTGTGACGGCTACACCGGCTTCAGATTGATCTCGGGAGCTTCGTCGCGCCGTCGGCTGCGGGGGCTATTCAGAGGGTCATGCCCCCACCAGTTCATCAGGAAGTGCTAGCCACCTGCGCCCCTTCCGAGCTCCCGCAACTTTATGCGACCCTATAAGATGGTGTGATGGCTCCCGGCCTGCAGGAAACGCCAAGACGCGGTACATCCCAGCTGGAGCAGAATGTGGTGCAGGGGCGCGCACGGAGGTTTCCGAAAACGCCAACTTCCCGAACGTTGGGTGAATAACCCTCTCAGAAATAACCCTGTTTTTACCTACTTAGGCTGCTTCCTCAAGCCCTATCTCGTTTATCTTCTCCGGCAAGACCTTTAGGGTGACGCGCACCTCCTCGGGCCGCCGGAACGGATAGGTGTCCTCATTCAGGTACTTCTTCGCCAGTTCATCGATGAGTTGGTCAGCACCCGCGGTCGTGGCATCTACCACACGGCCCCGGACCATAGCGATACGCCACGCGTTCGCCGGGTCCACCACGTTGACCGCTACGCGCGGATCGCGACGTACATTGAGTTCCTTCTGCCGGCCCTCTGCAGTATTGATCAAGATGTGTTCACCATCCGTGCCTACCCAAACCTGGGTGATCTGCGGAGAGCCATCTGGCATCAGCGTTGCGAGCTGGCAATAGGCGGGCTCTTGCAGTAGCTTGTGGAATCCTGGGGATATAGTGGCTGGCATCGCTTCCTCCTCCTAACTCCGCGGCAGTAGAGGCTAGGGCTTGAGCATCATCTATGCGCAGCATAGCGAAACGTGTGGCGTAGCGAAACGAACGAGAAAGCAAGCTTGTCCAAACTTCCGCAAAAAAGCGGCCTCCTAGTTTTCGAGAAGGCATCTACCTGCACGCAGTCCAGTGAGCAGGACAAGAGTGCTCAACCACTAGACTAGCGCCAGCTCGATCTCCGGCTGCTCTCCCACCGTGGCAGAGAAGCGGACCTTTAGGGCGTTGTCACTTCGTTTACCACACGGGCAACAACTTTTTCATCACCAGATCTCACCTGGACCAGCGGAACTTGCGTTCCGCCTCGGCTATCTCGAAGTCGTTGATCGAGGCTTCCCGCCGCTGCATGAGACCGTTTTCGTCGAACTCCCAAAGTTCATTTCCGTGGCTGCGCCACCACTGGCCTTCCTCGTCGTGCGACTCGTACTCAAAGCGCACGGCGATGCGATTGGCGGTGTAGCACCACAGCTCCTTTCTCAGCCGATAGTCGAGCTCGCGCTCCCACTTGCGCTTCAAAAAGGCGACGATCTCATCGCGCCCCTTGAAGAACTCGTCACGGTTGCGCCACTCGGAGTCCTCGGTGTATGCCTCGGCGACCATCTCGGGATCCCGCGTATTCCAGGCGTCCTCGGCTGCCTTGACCTTCTGGCGAGCGGTCTCCTCATCGAACGGGGGGACGGGTGGTTTCGTCATTCGTTTCCTCCGGTTTTCTTTTTCATATAAATATAAAGCTTTACCGCGACGGCACTTAGGGCTACTCCTCTTCGAGAGGCCGAAAGCGTAGATCCATCTTGTTTATTAGCTCCGGCTAGGGGTTGAGCCTTTTCTCGGTAAACTCATGACCCGCCCAGGAAGGCGTCATGAAGTGATCGCGCTTCACGCGTTCTACGAACCTAGAGAACCATCTTATCAAAAGCTCGGCGCCTTCTTCGTCGGAATGGACCTCGACTAACCCGCTACCTGTCTTTGTTTTTTCATATTCAACCGTCAACGGCGCTCTATAGCCCCCGCTTAGCCAACCCTTCCTGAGAAATCTTACCCATACGCCCTCGAATCAAAGAATATCCCTAGTGCGCTTGATCGACGTTATAATCCGATTTATGAAGGGCGCAGCCCTCATAGTGAACGCGCGTTCGCGTACCGGGGAGAAGGCCTTCGATAAAGCTTCGACGCTCCTCTCCTCCCAAGGCGTCACGATCGGGGCGAGCTACCCCCTTCACGACCCGGCTCGCCTCCCGGAGACGGTTCGGGAGGCGGTCCTGAAGGGTCACGACCCCATCATCCTCGGTGGCGGGGACGGCTCGGTCTCCTCGACGGTAGATTTTCTGGCCCACCATCACGCCACTCTAGGTCTTCTGCCCTTAGGTACCGCAAACGACTTCGCTCGGACGCTCCATATACCCTCCAATCTCGAAGAGGCCTGTCACACGATCGCGCGCGGCAAGGTCGTGGATGTGGACCTTGGCCTCGCGGGGAATAACTTTTACGTAAACGTAGCCTCGGTTGGCTTAGGAGTCGAGGTCACCCACTCCCTCTCGCCCTGGCTGAAAAAGCGGATAGGCCCTCTAGCTTACCCCGTGGCGGCCATAAAAGCCTTCTTCCAGCACGAGCCCTTTGCAGCTCGGCTCTACTTCCCCGACGGGGACCACGAACCCGTCGGGTATGACCGCCTGCTGCAGGTCGCCGTCGGCAACGGACGGTTCTACGGCGGGGGGATGGTGGTTGCGCCTGAGGCTGGTCTCGACGATAGGAGTCTAGACATCTACGCTATACAGCTTGGGCGCAGGCGTGACCTCGTCGGCATCGCCCGGTACCTGAAGAGCGGTGACTTCGTGAAGTCCGAGAGCGTAGACCACTTCCGCACTCCACGGGTCAGGCTCGAGACGGAGCCCGAGCTCTCTATAAACGTAGACGGAGAACTCGTCGCCCGGACGCCCGAAGAGTTCTCCGTCGCCTCCAACGCCCTGCGCGTGTTCGTCCCCGAAACCTCCACTGCAGCCCGTTGGGACGCCGGGTAGTCGATCTGCGGCTGGCGCCTGGCGGCGATCGGCTCTAGTTCTCGTTCGTCAACCGATCGCCGGCTGCTTACGGTTGACGAGGTAAGTACCCAAGACGATGAGTGCAGCGCCGGCGAGGAGCCAGAAGCTCAGAGCCTCGTTCAAGAACAGCACCCCGAGGAGAATCGAGACTAGCGGCACGAAGAATACATAGGCCGCAACCCTACTCGCTTCGCCCGCCCTCACGAGCCCGAGCCAGAGCACCCACGCCAGCGCTGTCCCCGCGAGCGCAACGTACAGCAAGCTGGCAAGGAACCTCCCGGTGAGGGAGACCGCCGAGACGGACTCCAGCACGAACCCAAAGCCCGTCAGAAAGACACCCCCGAGCGCGAACTGCCCCGCGACCGCCCATGTTATCGAGAGCCTCTCCCCGTACTTCTTGAAGTACACGGTCCCTAAAGTCCAAGCGACAGCCGATCCTAAACCGATCACCACCCCGAGCGGCGTCCCGAGCGAAGCGCCCGAGAAGCTGCCCACGCTCACCGCGACGACGCCAAAGAAGCCTAAAAGTAAGCCCATAACCTTCGCGGTCGAGAGTTGCTCGCCCAGGAACAGGTACCCGAGCAGGCCCACGAGGATCGGCTGTACGTAGATCACCACCGCCGCCGGCCCCGAGGGCATGTAGAGAATCGCCAAAGTCTGCAATCCCATAAAGCCCACCACGTTAAACGCCGCGAGCAAGAGATGAACCGCCCAATCGCGCCGCAGGTTAGCATCCCCACCCCACATGAGCGCCGCGGGCAACACCAAAAGACCGCACAAAAGCGTGCGAGCCCCGGCAAACAAGACCGGCGGAGAGTACCCCAACGCAACCTTTATCACCGGGAACGACGACCCCCAGAACACCACCAAAAGCACGAACGCCACCACCACGAGTCGGCGATCTGAGAGCACCAAAAAACACCTCCACAACGCGACGGCACGTACGGCGCACGAGGATAGCTTACTACGTACTTGGACGGCAACCAGAAGCAACACAAACCCTAACCACAGGTCGAACCCACACCACCTTATACCCGGCGCCGCCTCGCAACGTACCATACGACGTTCTCATAGGACTCTGGTACTTAGCCTAAAAAAGGGCCTGGTGCCCACAGGGGTGATAGGTGGGGAAAGGGAAAGGAGGAGTATGGACACCAGGTTGTGTACATATATTCTAAACGCATATATGTACATCTGTCAAGGTCTCGTGTCCGGGCTTTTTATGCCTATGTGTTAAATCTTTTGCGCTTGTAGATTGTTTGGTCTTCTTCGGAATCAGGAAAAACAAAGGTCGAGGACTACGTTTTCGGAGCGAAAGGGGAACACGTTTTATGTCTCAGGGGAACAGCGAGGGCTTAACCCTCGTCAAGTTGGACGACTTCGAGGGCGAGCTCGAGGAGCACTGGCAAGACATTCAAGGTCACTCCGTCTTAGACAAGAACGGCGACGAGGTTGGTACCGTGGAGGACCTCTACATCTACGAGGACGCGCAGGCGGTACATCTCATCAAGGTCGCCGGTAGTGAGCACCACTTCCTGATCCCGGTCGACGCGGTAACCACCGTGGGCGACGAGGGCGTGAACGTAGAACAAGATAAAGAGTTGATCCTGGGTTCACCGGAATACGATTCGGAGGAGGTGCCCGACCTCGAAACCAGCCGCGCCGCCTACGCTCACTACGGCTACCCCGACCAGCTCACCTGGAGCCAAGAGTAGACAAATTGCACAAAAGGGCCGGTACCTCTATAGCCCCGGCCCTCTTTACACCTCCTAAGCCTTCGATTTTCGAGAAATGTTTTCGTCCTTGGCGAGGCTCGTATGAAATTGGGGCATCGGGCGAAGCGCGGGGAGCAGATGTCATATTACACAGAAACCTGACCGCGACGGTAGCCGTCGTTGTCCTGGTGGTCCTCATCGGTCTCGTGCTCGGGGTTGGCGCCAACGACGCTCCCCAGCGCTGAGGCACAGGGAGAGATACAATGCCCCGGCTCGATTCAGCAATCGGGACCGATCCAACAGCCAGGAGAGATACAACGGCCAGGACTACGGGATAGGACCAACAGCCCTCTCCTCGATGCCGGCGGTCCGGCCAACGAACCGATCCCCCTCATGCCGGGCGGTGGCTGCCCTAAGAAGTGCCCACCGAAGCGCGGCGACGCGAGCTTAGAGAAAGCGCAAGGGCAGGTTTTCTAGCTCCTGGCCCCCGCCAGCGGAAGCAGCGTACTACTCAAAACCCTCTAGCCGTATTGAATTGCTCTACGTCGAGCCTATCCCTCCTGCAGTCTCCTCGATCAGCACGTCGACGACGTCTTCGAGCCGTCCAGTTCGTTCGTATACCTGGCGCTGTCGCGTAGCGCCGTTGCCGCGCTCCACGGTGTCACGTACGAGCGTCGATACCTCCTCCCAGTCCCCGCTCTCCTCGAGCGCCGGACGCACGAAGTCGAAAAGCTTCTCGATCACCTCCCGAGCCGGAACGGCGCGCCCAGCCTCTACGTCTGCCAGCTCCCCGTCCAGCCCGTCGCGCGAAGCGCGCCAGTGGGCGGCGCGCAGCAGCTCTGGGCGCGCCTTCGGATACGGCTCCCCGCGCTCGGCCCGCTCGTAGCAGGTGCTCACCAACGCACGCGCCAGTCCCGCCAGCATCACCGCTTCGTCCGCCCTGCTGCACACGTCCGCGACCCGAAACTCGATCGTCTCGGCGTGCTCCGAAAGACGTATGTCCCAGTAGATCTTGGTGGGCTCCGCCACGACGCCGGTCGCCACCAAAGCCTTTATTAGCGCGTCGTGCTCTTCCAGAGACTCGAAAGGAGCCGGCGGCCCCGCAGACGGCAACCTGCCCCAGACCTGAGTGCGGTAGCTGTCGTAGCCTGTATCCTCACCAAGCCAGAAAGGTGAGTTGGCCGAGAGCGCGAGCATCGGCGCGAGCCACACGCGCGCGTGGTTCATCACCTGGACCGCCGCCTCACGGTCGCTCAAACCCACGTGTATGTGAAACCCGAACGCGAGTAGCTCGTCGGTCAGCCGTTGGTACCTCGCTGCAATGTTCCGGTAGCGACTCTTGGGTGTGACGTGCTGGTCTTGGTAGTGCGAGAACGGGTGCGTGCTCGCGGCAACGAGCCGGTAGCCCTCCTTCGCCGCCGCTTCGTTGGCCTCGCGCCGCAGCCGCAAGAGTTCGGTGCGCACCTCCGCGAGCGTGCGGCAGACAGGGCTTATGGTCTCGATCTGGGAGGCCAGGACCTCGGGCGCAACCTCCTCGCTCATAGCTTCCTGCGCCCGCCGCACCACCCGCTGCCCACCCTCAGGCTGGACCTCGCGGGTCTCGGGGTCCACAACCTGGTACTCCTCCTCGACCCCTAAAGTGTACTCCTCCGTTCGCGCTGACATGGCTGTTATCTCCTCTTAAGAGTTCGGAGACGACCGGCCCCACCCACTCTCCCCAGAGGCCCGGTCGGCCCTTGTTATGAGAGGGCTATCGTCGAAACACTTCCCTAATTCTTCAAACGCCCCTCCTCCTCCCGCACCCGAGCAGCGGCATTCTCGTCCGGCTTCGTCCCCTGTTTCTGTCATAATACCCTGCTAGGCAGGCGCTCACTCTCCCGCAATATTTTGTGGGCCTTTTCTTTCACGTCCCGCCTCAAAGCTCGATTTCTACCGACGCACGCTTCATATTGCCTTATCCGTAGTCTCGGTTCTTCTTTAGGCTGTGTAATGCTCAGAGGCTCAGCTATCAGCCTACCCTAAGAGAATCGAAGATGTTGTCAACTACTACTACTCGACATAAGCACTGCTTGTCGGAGCTTGCTTGCGACATCTTCGCGTCCCTCCGACCACTTCAGAGCAACTTTGTTAGCTAAACTAGGAGAATATTCGTAACGTACACGTACCAGTGCTCCGACGCTATGCAAGGCAGCGTCACGGTTGTCTAGGAGGAACCGGCCGAGGGGTCCTACAACCCTGCAAAGGGGCACAAAAGAATGACCTAGCGCTTCTGTTTTAAGAAACTGAGTTTCCGTTTCTAAGGGATTCTCGGAAACTGGGCTTCCGCATCTACCATTCTTGGACATTGCGTACCTTAGAGGGCATAAAAAGAGGGCCGGAGCACAAAGCTTCAGCCCTTGCTTAGAAGCTAAGTAAGCTACTCTACTTTTTCTATGCGCATTTGACCTTCGCTTTAGCATCCTCTTTCTCACAGATCGGGGGCGGTTTCTTTACTATTACTTTTACGATGCGGTCGGGGTTGGGGTCCTTTTGGTCCTTGGCTTCGCCATTGCCCGCAAAAGCTGGACTCGCCGTGAGCGCCATAATTGCCGCTACTGTGAGCGCCACAATGGTGCGCGTCAACAACGTGCTGCTGCCTGCCGCCGTCTGCTGGTGGTGTCCCATCATCTTTTTTCTCCTTTTGTGTGGTAGATGGGTTTGCTTTACACCTCGACTATGGCAGTGCTGAGGAGGCAGGTCATCGTACTAAAGTACTAAACTTAGCGTAGTACTTTAGTACTAGCAGTGGAGCTTTGGGGCTCAGTGCCTAGAGAGTTAGCTAGTGGGCTGCCCCGTTGCCTCTATTCACC
>DATHAB010000066.1:0-6506 GCA_035296885.1 Rubrobacteraceae bacterium | reverse complement strand
CACGAACTCGTCATGAACTTCCCTGGCGACGAACAGCCGGGTACGGGCCGAGCATGACTGTCCGGCGTTACCGAACGCCCCCTGCACCGCTGCTCCAGCCGCTTTGTCGAGGTCGGCGTCCGCGAACACGATGTTCGGGCTCTTCCCCCCGAGCTCCAGCGAAACCCGGGTAATCGAGTCGGCCGAGGTCTTAAGGATTTGAGTGCCTGTTGCCGTCGAACCCGTAAAAGCTATCTTATCCACCAGGGGATGAGCAACGATATGTTGTCCTACTTCGGTCGGAGGCCCCGGGATAATGTTGACCACACCCTCCGGAACCCCCGCTTCGAGGCACAACCGGCCGAGCTCCAGCGCCGTCAGCGGCGTATTACACGAGGGCTTCAGGATAATGGTACAGCCCGTGGCGATAGCCGGGGCGATCTTCCATGCCGCCGCCAGAAACGGGAAGTTCCACGGTATGATCTGGCCGGCGACGCCTACAGGCTCGTGGAGGGTAAAGTCGAGGACCCGGTCGCCCATCGGGATCGTCTCGCCAAAGAATTTGTCCATCGCGCCGGCATAGTAATCAAAGACCATAGCGGCGCCCTCGATCTCCTTGCGCGAGCTTGTTATGATCTTGCCGCTGTTATGCGTCTCGAGGTCTGCGATGACCTCAGCCTCGTTCCGGATCCCGTCTGCCACCCTCTGGAGAACGCGTCCTCGCTGGTAGGGTGACGCCTTGGGCCACGGCCCTTTGTCGAACGCCCGGCGCGCCGCTGCTACGGCACGATCAACATCTTCGCTACCAGCTTTTGCTACCTCTGCTAGCGGTGCGTTTGTTGCGGGGTTGCGCGTAGTAAAGGTCTCGCCGCTGGCCGCAGCACTCCACTCTCCGTCCACAAGTAGCTCAGTTGGCGACGAGCAGATCATGTATGCCCTCCTTAATAAGTCAGCCCGTGCTCCTTTAAGCTTTGCCGGTATCAGACCGCACCTGGCTAAAGTGTGAGTTCTCCACGGGTTTGATAAAGCACGTGGGTCCGCCGAAGTGGCATACCGGGCCCTCCGGTAGCACCTCTAGGAGCACGGTGTCCTCGTCGCAGTCCACAATTATGCGCTCGATGCGGACATAGCTCTCGTCGTCAGCCCCTTTAACCTGAACGCGCTGAAGAGTACGCCGAAACAAAGTGACGAGGCCGGTGCGCAACGTTTCTTCCCAGGCCTCGTGGTTTACGAACCCAACCATCAGAACCTCTCGCGTCTCGCTATGCTGCAAAACTACCGGCACTAACCCGTTGAGCTTAGAGAAGTCAAGGGCAACTCCCTCATCAAACATGTCCGCTCCTTCTGATCTGTTGGCTAAGCAGCTTTCGGTTATTTGGTCAACCCACAGCAGGAATGAGAAACGTGAAACGTCACGCCGGGTTCTTCTCGACGCACCGTAACGCCTCCTCGCCCAGCTGATGGGCGCGAGCCCGGGGGTCCTCACTCCTATAGATTCCCCTTCCGACCACAGCGTAGCGCCGGCACCCGGCGGCGGCGGCGAACGCTTCTTCTATACTTCCTCCCAAGGCCCCGATGCCGGGCAAGAATACACCAGGCCTATCGACGCCAGCCTTTAAGGTTTCGGCGTACCGCCCGACCGCTTCGGGATCGTTGGCTGGAACGACAAAGTCAGCGACCCCGAGCGTAGCGCTCAGGGCGAAGATACGTTCGAGTACGTCGTCAGATACATAGCCCCCACCGCTGACGTAGTACTCTGCAAACGGGAGGGCTCCACCTACGATGGGAACGAGACCCTCCCGCTGCGCATGCCCGACGAATTCACGCACGGAGCGCTCTCCGGCGAGCGGGAACAGGATAAGGCCACGAACGCCAGCGTCCTTACAGATCGATGCGTATTTCCCTGCCATATCGGGTATGTCTGGGCCGGCCTTTTGGTGATCGTAGATGATCGCCAGATCCGTAATGTCCCGAATGGCCTTCACCGCTCCACGCAGTCCGAGGCGCAGAGCGCCTACGACTCCCAGTTTGTAACCTACGATTCCCTCAACATCGTGTGTCATCTCCACGAGCCGCTGAAGCTCGTCGATCGACTCGACGTCTAGGGCGGGAATTACGCCATTATCTACCGGGAATCGGAGGTCCGTAGTCACGTGAACGCTTCAGACGTCGGCCGCTTCGCCGACCCGCGACCTGTCGATATCGCGCCGCGCACTCGGTTTGATGTCGCCGAAGTCCATGCTCATGTCGATCACGCCGGCGCTATGCGTCATGTCGCCCGCGGATATTATATCGACCCCCGTCTCGGCTACCTGCACGATGGTATGTTCTCGTATGCTACCCGAGGCTTCGGTCATGGTCTGACCATCGACGAGGTCGAGTCCTTGACGGATCGTTTCGAGGTCCATGTTATCGAACATGATGATGTCTGCTCTTGTCGCGAGCGCCTCTTCCACCTCCTCAAGGGTCTCGCACTCAACCTCAATCTTGAATGTGTGGAGCGCTTTCGCTCGTAGCTGCTCCACGGCTGGTTTGATTCCTCCTGCCAGCTTGATGTGGTTGTCTTTAACCAGGATAGCGTTGTGGAGACCGAAGAGATGGTTGTAGGCGCCTCCCACCCGCACGGCGTACTTCTCGAGCACACGCATTCCGGGAACTCCCTTCCGCGTGTCGGTGACGCGTGTACCATAAGGCTCCACTAGCTTTGCATATCGTCTCGCCTTGGTCGCGATACCAGAGAGATACTGTACCCAATCGAGTGCTGCCCGCTCGACCGCAAACAGGGTTGATGCCTTAGCGGTGATGCGCAAAAGCACGCCTCCGGGTTGGATCTCATCGCCATCATGAGCTTCATAGATCACCGTCGCGTCCGGCTCGAGGAGCCTGACAGTCTCTTCAGCGAGCAGGAGACCACACACAACTCCGTGCTGCTTCGCATAGATGAGGGCCTCGGTGATAAGGTCGTTCCCAGCCAAGAAGCCGCCCGTCGTATCGCCGGGACCAAGCTCCTCGCGAAGGCCCTGCTCTACGAACGGCCGAACGAGAAACGCGTTCAGTTGCATGCCTGCTTCTCCTCCCTTCCCTTAATCGATAGCTACACTAGAGTTGCCACTCCATATCCCCGTACCTCCCCTTTGCCTGCCAAACTCGAAGTCTCTGGTTTCCAGGCGGTTTTTGACTATGCCTCCTTCCTTCATGATCAAACGAAGTCTACTCCTCTCTTCGAGGATTGTAATGTCGTCCAACGGGTCCCCGTCGATGACCAAAACGTCCGCGATTTTGCCGGGCTCGAGTGTTCCCAAATCCTTCTCACGCTCCAAACATTGAGCTGCTCTGCTTGTCGAGGCAACCAGAACATCCATCGGCGACATCCCGAGCCACTCGACCATGAAGCCGAGTTCGCAGAGGTTTTCACCGACCAAAAGGCGATGCGATTGGTCCGTGCCCATCGCTACCTTGATCCCTCGCTCAACCGCATCCTTCCACAAGGGAACCTGTTTGAGCTGTGCCTGGTAAATCTCCTCCTCTTTGCGCGCCTCGTCGGCCAGCTGGGCCTCGCTCCACTGCGCATCTTCCCAGCGTCGCTCGCGTGAGCGTGGTACCAAGGCGAGCGTAGGAACCCACCACGTCCCCTCACGAAGCATCGTTTCGACGCACTCCTCGTCCATAAACCAACCGTGCTCTATTGAGTAGACACCGGCCGCAAGAGCGTTCTTTATCCCGGTAATACCTTCCGCGTGCGCAGCCACCCTCTTGTTGCGCGCCGCCGCTTCCTCCACAGCGGCGCCTATTTCTTCAACCCTCATCTGAGGTTCGTCGTAATCATCGGTCAGAGAGGTAATTCCGCCTGTGGCACAAACTTTGATGAAGTCGGCTCCGGCCATCAGTAATTCGCGGGTCAACTTCCGCACTTCGTCCACTCCATCGGCAACACCACTTGGAAGCCACGCCCGTTTAGGGAGGCGAAACCCGGCAGGAACCCACGTATCGCCGTGCCCCCCGCTCTGCGACATCATGACTATACATACCGCTATTCGAGGTCCCACAATGATACCTTCGTCCACAGCTTTCCGGAATCCAATGTCGGCCCCGCCCATTTCGCGGACGGTCGTCACCCCGCATTCGAGAGTCTCGCGCAGAATTTCCGTAGAAGCGAGGATGTTGTAACTCGGCGGGTTTTGGAGGTGGCGGCGTAAGTCGCGCGATCGGTAGGTTGAGTGCACGTGGCAGTCGATTATCCCGGGGATGACGGTACTGCCAGTAGCGTCTAGGACCGCTGCGCCCCGGGGAACGTCGATCGCTCTTGCGGAACCCACCTTGGCGACGCGCCCATCTTCGATCACTACGTTCGAATTGGGCACTGGATCACGCCCGGTACCGTCAATCAACGTTCCCCCGACGATGGCTATGATCACATTACAACTCCTTCTAGCACCTGGGCGCTCATCGAACAGTACAGATAACGAGGTACTCTTGCCGGCCCTCGTCTCAGATCTCTGTAGCAGCTACCCTTTCGTCGAGGACCTGAAGCGCTTCGAAGAGGTAATAGTCGCCCCAGATGAGCTCGTGGCGCGTCGCTAAATTTATGTGCTTATTATAGCAACCTTCGGTAAGAATGCCGGGGACTCGCGAGTCGCGGGGTCCGGTGGGGGTCAAGTAGCCCTGAACCAAAGCTCGGACCATCGCCCGGGCAGCATGTTGGTACCGGGCCTTGAGATCGCCATCTGAGACGAGCTCGCCCAATTTAAGCAGGGACGCAGCCGCAATGGCTGTTGCCGACGTGTCGCGCTCGGTGTCAGGGATGTTGGGGTCACCAAAGTCCCAGAAGGCCACCCCGTCCTCTGGTACATGGTCCAACCACCAGTCCGCGGTGCGCAAGGCAGTTTCTAGAAACTCTTCGTACTCCGGCATCCAGCGGGCGGAGAGTGTGTAAGCGAGCATGCACCAGGCCTGTGCCCGTGCCCAAGTGCTGTTCTCGGAGTATCCCTTGTGGCTGTACCGGCGCTTTATCTTCCCCGTATCGGGGTCGAAGGACGCCGACTGGCCCACGGACGCGTCGTCCCGAACGCAGAACTCTATGTGCCGCTGCGCGTGCCTTGCAGCAGCCTCTCGATACGACGGGTCGCCCGTCTTCTCCGAGGCCCAACCAAAGAGTGCGGAGATAGAGCCGACGGCGTCGATGCTAGTCTCCTGGTCTCCCACATCCGAGGCCTCCTCCGCCTCTGTTCCAAGGGGTATTAGCCCAGCCTCCGGGTTGTACAGGCCCATCAACCCTCGTGCGCCCTCGTGCGCAACCTCCTTCGCCCGGCCGCCGCCGAGCAAGATCTCCCCGAGCGCGGCCCCGTAGTAGAATAGGAAGCTGCGGAAGACCGTGTTGGACGACGCGCGCGGGCGCAGCGCCTGGCACCACCTTGTGGCCCATTCTCCGTAGCGCTCCTCTCCGGTTACCTTGCGGGCTATCCACAGCTCGCCGCCCCAGTGTCCCCCCGTCCAGTCCCCCTGGGGCGAGGTCTCCCACTCCCCGGTCTCGGGGTCGGCGAAGTTGGGGAACCCTTCTGTTACCCGCTGAGCAGTGTCATCTATGCGCTCGAGCATCCTCCGGCTACTGTCGACCCAGAGCGAACTTTCCACCTCATTCATTCGAGATCCTCCTCTTCCCATGGCCTGTAAATCTGATTATGGATACCCTGGAAGGCGAGTCAACCTTTCGGGGATACCATAACGAATACATAAGCAAACAAGCGAGACAGAGACTCGCTTTGCGATAACCCGACCCAGTACTCGCAGGGTATCTTCCAAGGCTTCGAGGAGTGACCAGACAGGGAAAAGCAGGGCCGGGATTTTAGAGCTAGCTAGGTGCCCGGCCTAGGAGACCACACCGCACGCGCCATGCAGGACGCGCTCGCCCCTATAGAGGATGCCCTTACCGACTAGCCGCGTTGGTGTACCGTTGGTGTATAGAGGGACGGGAGCTATCCCGTCCCTCTTCTCCTGCCTTAATTTTTACCTGCAAAGTACAGCTTTTTATGAGTGGGCGATGCTGGATTTGAACCAGCGACCCCCTCCTTGTAAGGGAGGTGCTCTACCCCTGAGCTAATCGCCCTCACCCGGTCTCCCCAGAGCGTGCCCCCAACGGGATTCGAACCCGTGCCGCCGCCTTGAAAGGGCGGTGTCCTGGGCCTCTAGACGATGGGGGCTTGCGGCCTTATATAGGCTGGTGAACCAGGGATTGTACAGCCAATCCCCAGCTCACTCGCACAGTATATCGCGCCTGTTTGGAGAGAGCTATTCGAAGGCTTTGACGCCCGCAGCGACTCGGGGTGGGGCCACGCGGCCCCACCCCTTCCTCTTCCGAGATGTTCGCTGCTGCTACCTGATGAACCTGCGGGCCAAGAGACCACCGCCAACCAGCAGAGCACCCGCGCCAAGCGCGAACAGCGAGGCAGCGCTGGTACCGCCCGACGGCGGCAGTGCCTTCGCCGGAGCCGGGGCCGGAGCCGCAGCGGGCGGGGGCGGAGGAGCCGCAG
>DATHAB010000065.1:0-18139 GCA_035296885.1 Rubrobacteraceae bacterium | reverse complement strand
CGCCTCGCTGCCGACGAGCTCCGTGTAAATCTTGCCGGTGCACAGTATGAGCCGCTCCACCGACTCTGCCCGCCCGCTCTCGCTCATCTCCTCGTCGTCGAGCACCATCTTGAACTTACCTTGCGTGAACTCCTCAAGCTTCGAGGCCGCCAGAGGATGCCTGAGGAGGCTCTTCGGGGTCATGAGTACGAGAGGCCGTTGCTCGTCCTTGAGCACAGCTTGGGCGCGAAGAAGGTGGAAGTACTGGGCAGCGGTCGTGCAGTTAGCGATTCGTACGTTATCGTTCGCCGCGAGCTGCAAGAATCGTTCGAGGCGGGCGCTCGAGTGTTCGGGGCCTTGCCCCTCGTAGCCATGCGGCAACAGCAATACCAACCCCGAGGTCTGGCCCCACTTGGCCTGCCCAGAGACGATAAACTGGTCAATCATCGGTTGACCGACGTTGGCGAAGTCCCCGTACTGGGCCTCCCACAACACGAGCGCTTCTTGAGCGTTCAGCGTATAGCCGTACTCGAACCCCAAAACGGCGATCTCCGAGAGCGGACTATTGTGGACCGCGAAGGAAGCATTGGCCTGCGGTAAGTTATGCAGAGGCGTGTAAGGCTCGCCGGTCTCGGCGTCGTGCAGTACCGAGTGGCGCTGCGAGAAGGTGCCCCGCTCGGTGTCCTGGCCCGTGAGGCGTATAGGAGTACCCTCCTCCAGGATCGAGGCGAAGGCCAGGGCTTCCGCGTGGGCCCAGTCTAGACCGCCGCCATCTCCGTTGAGTTCGCCCCGGCTTTTCTGGAAGAGGCGCTCGAGCTTGGGGTTGGGCGCGAAGCCTTCCGGACGCTCGAGCAAAGCCTTGTTCAACTCGGCCAGCCTCTCTGCGGAGACGGCCGTCTCCGGAATACCTACGAGGGGAGTGTAGGGCTCGTCGGTAAGGAGCTCCTCATCGTCCAACTTGGCGGAGGGGTTTTTGCGGACCTCCTCCATTTGGTCTTGCACCTTTTCGACCATCTTCTCGGCTTGGCCAGGTGAGATCACGTCGCGCCTCTCGAGCTCTTTAGCCCAAATCTCACGCACCGACGGGTGGGACCGGATCTTCTCGTACATGACGGGCTGGGTGTAAGCCGGCTCGTCCCCCTCGTTGTGCCCGAACCTGCGGTACCCGATCAGGTCGATCATGAAGTCCTTGTGAAACGTCTCGCGGTAGGCGTAGGCGAACCTCGCCGCCGCCAGGCACGCCTCTGGGTCGTCGGCGTTGACGTGGATGACGGGGATTTCGTAACCCTTCGCCAGATCGCTCGCGTAGGTCGTCGAGCGGGCGTCCTGCTTCTCGGTCGTGAACCCGAGTTGGTTGTTGGTGATAATGTGAATCGTCCCACCTGTCCTGTAGCCAGGTAGCCTGTAGAGGTTCAATGTCTCGGCCACCACCCCCTCGCCCGGAAAAGCCGCGTCCCCGTGGATGAGAATCGGAAGTGACGCCTCCTCGTCCTGTCTGGGGGCGCCCGCCTCGTCACGCGTCTCCTGGGCGGCCCGGGCCATACCCTCGACCACCGGGTCGACGTGCTCCAAGTGGCTCGGGTTCGGGGCCAGGTTGACGAGGACCTTCTGGTCAGCCTGGTCCTCCCCAAGCTGAAAACCCCGGATGCCGAGGTGGTACTTAACGTCCCCGACCCAGGCCTCGCCGAGGCGGTCGGCCGCCGACGTCGACTCGCCCTTCTCAGGCTGCTGGAACTCGCCGAAGATCTTGGAGTATGGCTTGTCCAACACGTGCGCCAGCACGTTCAGCCGTCCGCGGTGGGCCATGCCTAGGACGACTTCGGGCGTTCCGGCGCCGCAAGCGGAGCGGGCGAGCTGGTTCAGCATCGGCACCACCATGTCTGTGCCCTCGATCGAGAACCGCTTCTGCCCGAGGAAGGCCTTGTGGAGAAACTTCTCTAAGGTGTCTACTCGCGTGAGGCTCTCGAGCAGCCTCTTTGCGCCCTCGCCTTCGAGAACCTTGTTAAAGCGCTCCGACTCGACCGCATCCCTAAGCCAGAACCGCTCCTCGGCGATGTGTATATGGCCGAAGTCGTAGCCGCTGGTCTTGCAGTAGATGCGCTCGAGCTCCTTGGTAGCCCCGAGCGCCGTATCTGTGCGCCTCGGGATCGGGCCCGTGCCCGGAGCATTTATTATGCTCGGCGGTAGGGTTTCCAGGTCTTCCTCGGTAATGTCGTGAAAAGTGGGATCTAGGGTCGGATCTCCGGGAGGCTCTGTCCCCAGAGGATCCAGCTGGGCCGCCCGATGCCCAAAGTCTCTGATAGCCCGGATATACTTGGCCGCCCCAACGACCTTGTCTACGTCCACCCGCGAGGCTTCGGAGACAGACGTATGCTGCTCGTTGAGCCCCGTTTGGGGCGGGCCCCAGGTTTCGAAGAAACTTCGCGTACGTTGGTCGACGGATTCCGCGTCTTCTTTGTACTTCTCGTAGAGCTCCAGGACGTAGCCGAGGTTCGGGCCATAGAACTGGGTCTCAGTACGATTCTCCAAAAGAACCACATCCTCACGTGTAGTAGTACAATTGTCGCCTCGCCTTAGAGAGACTCTTTACTAAGATAAGCGGCGCCGCCGGGGCTCTAAGGCCTCTGCGCGGCGCCGGTGGTGCCTCGTCTTTGCAAAACGATTAAACATCACAACTCTTCTCAAAATATATCGCATCTTTGGGCGATCGCATCTTCCGGCACGTAATTTACCCGAGACAGGCCCTTTCTACCCTCTCTCCGGCCTCGCTACCCCAGCCCGTCCAACGCCAGGCGCAGATCCTCGGCCATGCCGCTATGGCCGAACTTCTCGGCCTGGCGAATGCCCATATTGTAGGCCACACGGGCCTCATCCTCGCGACCGAGAAGCGCCAGCACCTCGCCCAGACGCAGATAGGCGTTGCCCTCGTCATCGTGGGTCGCCACGTAGCGTTCGAGGACCGCCGCCTCGTCCTCATGGCGTCCAGCCTTGTTATACTCGTTCGCCAGAGCCAAGAGCCCCGTAGGGTTGTCCGGGTTATCAGCCAGCATCCGCTCGAAATAAACTATCCTGTCCTCCACGAGGCCTTCCTTTTGTTGTTAGCCTTTCTCGTTCTCCAAGTTAGGTTAGTATAGGGTACGCTAATCCAGAGCTAGAAGCGAAGAGAACGACGAGAACAGGGGGAAGCACTTGAAGCGTTTCGAGACTCGGGCCGTCCACGCCGGCGAACGCCGCGCCCAAGGGACGAACGGAAGACCGAACGGTGAATCCGAGGGTGACTTTTACCCGATCTCGACCCCCGTCTACCTCTCCACGACCTTTGCCCACGAGGGTATCGAACAGACAGACCGGGTCTTGGGCGGCGAGGAGCCGGGCTACAGCTACACCCGCTACGGCAACCCGACGGTCGTAGCCTTTGAGGAGGCGATCGCGGCCCTAGAGGGTGGAGGAAGCGCGTTCGCCTTTGCCTCGGGGATGGCGGCCATGCACGCCGCGCTTATGGCGGCGGAGGTCGGCAGCGGGGCGACGGTCCTTGCGGCCGAGCAACTCTACGGCTCAACGGCGACGCTGCTAGTCCAGATCTTCGGCGCGAGCGGGGCGGATGTGCGTTTCGTCGACGCCTGCGACCCCCAGGCGGTGGAGAAAAAGGTCGAGGAGTTAAGACCCACGGCCGTAGTGATCGAGACCATCTCCAACCCCCTCCTCAGGGTTGTCGACGTGCCCCGCGTAGCCGAAATAGCGCGGGCCGCCGGCTCTACCCTGATCGTGGACGCTACATTCGGCACCCCCTACCTCCAGCGCCCTTTAGAGCTCGGGGCGGAGATCGTGGTTCACAGTGCGACCAAGTACCTCTCCGGCCACGGCGACCTTACGGCCGGTCTCGTGGTTGCGAACGCTCCTTATGACGGAGCGCTCGACCAGATCCGCAAGCTCGTGGGAGGCGTCATGGGGCCGTTCGAGGCTTGGCTCGCTTTGAGAGGCCTCAAAACGCTGCCCCTGCGGATAGGACGTCAGTGCGAGAACGCCCGCCAGCTCTCCACCCGCCTCGCCGCCCATCCCAAGGTGGCGAAGGTAAACCACCCTAACTTGAAGGACCACCCGGACAACGAGGTCGCTCGCCGCGTGCTGGCAGATACCGGCGGCCTCGTCTCCTTCGAGCTCGACACGGACGGCCCCGAAGAAAGCCGCAAAGCGGCCTTTCATTTCCTGAACGCGCTCGAGCTCTGCGTAAAGGTCCCGAGCCTGGGCGACATTTACACTCTGGCGTTACACCCGGCGACGTCTTCGCACCGGGAGCTCTCCCCCTCCCGCCGGGCCCGTCTCGGGGTCGGTGAGAACCTAATAAGGATCTCCTTGGGCATCGAGCACCCCGACGACATAATCGAGGATATAGAGCAGGCGCTGGATAGGGTGTAGGCCGGGTCCTGGACATGAACACCAGGCTCCGCCGGGAAGAGCCGTCCCGAGCGACACAAAAAGCCGGGGTTGTTACACCCGGGCCGTAAACGGGCAGCTTTCCTCGCTAGCTATTAACCGCAGATGTCTTTGAGTAGCAGTTGGACTTGAGCCGTACTTCCGAGCATTTGTCTTGTTTTTGGTTTGTTCCGGCGGTAGACTACCTTTGCCCGGCACAAACACTACCCGACGCGGCGCGTTAGCGAGGTGCTAATGCCGCTGCTTCCCTTTCTTCTTTTTCCCGTGGCCGTTGTTGGCGGTGATATCACCGCTCTGGTTCCTGGCGTCGCCGATTTTGAAGTTGACGCCCCTGTTCCCGTCATGGTCAACCATAGAACGGTTATTGTACATCCCCTGCTGGTTCGTAAAGTTTCCGGTATTATTGGCCTGCGCCACCGTAGGGATAGCGAGCACCAACGCCAGCGCTAGCATGATTGCTAACAGCATCAGCTTTCTCATCTCTTGTCCCCCCGCTGTTTTCTCTGACGATTCCTAAGGAATGTTGCTACTGTTGGTGAATTTAACGTCACCGCTCTCGTTATCGGCGCTGCCGATTGTAAAACTGACCCCCCCGTTGTTCGTAAAATTACCCGACGTAGAACCGTCGACCTCGACGTCAATCGTCGAACCGACATCAAATGCTCCCTGCTGGTTCGTGAAGCTTCCGGTATTGTTGGCCTGCGCCACCGTAGGGATAGCGAGCACCAACGCCAGCGCTAGCATGATTGCTAACAGCATCAGCTTTCTCATCTCTTGTCCCCCTCCATTTTCTCTTGCCGTCTAAGGACCGCTCGTAGCTATGTTGACCTTACCACCATAAATTTTATCTGAAAGCCACAGATATCAAAACGCTTTTCGAACAGCAACAAGATTATCCTCAAGATGTTGCGTAATAACCTATAAAATTAACAACAAGTAGGTGTACCTGACTTTCGCATCGGGACTATCTTGCGCGCTCGTAAGGGTTTTATGTAGATGCGAGCGGAGCAACTCGGCCTCTAGGGCGGCGGCTATTAGGCGTAGACACCATAGTTGCGGGTAATAAAGGAGGGACTGCTACGAATCCTCGCGGAGAAACGATGCTTCATGAACCACGTTGTTCTTTTGGGTGATTCAATCCTCGACAACGCCGCCTATGTGGCTGGCGCACCCGATGTTATCCAGCAAGTTCGACAACGGTTGCCACACGGGTCAAAGGCTACGCTCGAAGCCGTCGACGGGAGCACTACCGGAGACGTACGCGGACAGTTACAACGTGTTCCGGCGGACGCGACGCACCTAATCGTCAGCGCCGGCGGCAACGACGCGCTCCACAGGGGCGACTTTCTCGCCGCGCCGGCTCGTTCCACCGCCGAAACGTTCCTCGGTCTCGCCGACATCGCCGACGAGTTCGAGCGCAGGTATAGCGATATGTTGGCGGGGGTGCTCGCGTACGGGCTGCCGGCGGCGATCTGCACCATCTACTACCCGCGCTTCCCCGACGCGTCCCTGCAGAGAATCGCGGTCACAGCGTTGACGGTGTTCAACGATTGCATAATCCGTATGGCGTTCGCCCACGGCATCCCCCTGCTCGACCTACGGTTCGTCTGCACGGAAGAAGGAGACTACGCCAACCCCATCGAACCCTCGGCGCAGGGTGGCGAGAAGATCGCAGAGGCGATCTTGAGAATGATCGAACACGGTTTGACCGGCGGTAGAACGGCGGTGTTCATCTAGGATCGCCGCCGTTCTCTGTCGAAGCGTCTGCGCGCTCGTAGCGCCATCCGTAGCCGCTTTTTCCGACAGGTAGCTCAACCGTTCAACTGCTTCCGCAGCTCCTCGGGATCGGTAGCCGGGTTCTGGCAGGCGTAGTTTACGCAGACGTACGCCGTAGCCTTATCGTCGCGTGTCGGGCGGTCGGCGAGGAGCGGTACTAGCCGCGCGGCCTCCTCGTCGTCCTCGGAGCGGCCCGCGACGACCTTGTCGGGGAGGTAGGCGGAGTAGACGGCGCTCAACAAGGCCCTCGTATCAGGCGCGTCCGGGTCCCCGACTATAGCGACCTCATAGGGCGTGGAGAAGTAAAAATCTAGGGCCGAGAGGAGCCGGCCGAAGCCGCCGGGGACTCTGGCGAGCACGCCGCTCAAATCTTCGAGGACGGTCTCGGCGTGACGCCGGTAGTCCTCGCGGTCGAGGAGTACGGAGAGCTTCAAAAGGACGTCGACGGCGGCTGAGTTGCCTGATGGCGCAGGGTTGTCGTAGATGTCGCGCGGGCGGGTGACGAGCTCCTCATGGTCGGCAGCGGTGTCGTAGAGGGCGCCTTTCTCAGCATCCCAAAAGAGCTCGAGGATGGCGTCGGCGAGAGCGCCGGCCTCCTTTAGCCAGCGCATCTCGAAGGTCGCCTCGTAGAGCGCTATGAGCCCGTCGGCGACGCAGGCGTAGTCTTCAAGGTAACCGTTAAAGCGGGCCCGACCGTCCTTATACGAACGGTGGAGGCGGTCATCCGACTTCAGCTTCTCTACCAGGAAGGAGGCGTTTTTCGTGGCGATCCGTCGGTAGTCCTCGCGGTCGAGGACGCGGGCGGCGAAGGCGAAGGCGCGGAGCATAAGGCCGTTCCAGGCAGCGAGCACCTTCTCGTCACGCCCAGGACGCACCCGCTTTTCGCGCTCCGCCAAGAGCTTTTCGCGGATGCGGACTATTCTCTTCCATAGCTCCTCCGCAGAGATGTTAAACTCGGCGGCGACGGCCTCGGGGGGGCGGGGGACGTAGAGGATGTTCCTGCCCTCGAAGTTGCCGCGCTCGGTTACGTCCCAGAAGCGCATCGCGAGCCTCGCCTCATCAGGTTCTAGTGCAGCCTCGATCTCGGCGGGCGTCCACACGTAAAACTTGCCCTCCTCACCCTCGGAGTCGGCGTCCTCTGCGGAGTAGAAGCCTCCCTCAGGATCGGTCATGTCGCGGACGACGTAGTCGAGCGTCTCCTCTGCGATGCGCCGGTAGAAGTCGTCGCCTGTGGCCTGGTAAGCCTCCAGGTACAGGCGGGCGAGTAGGGCGTTGTCGTAGAGCATCTTCTCGAAGTGGGGCACGAGCCAGTACTCGTCCACCGAGTAGCGGGCGAAACCGCCGCCGAGCTGGTCGTAGATGCCGCCGTTGGCCATTTGGCGCAGGGTGAGCTCGAAACCGGCGAGAGCCGTCCGATCGCCGGCCCTCTTGTGGTGCCGCAACAAGACCTCCAGGTTCATAGGCTGGGGGAACTTGGGCGCGCCGTCGAAGCCGCCGAAGCGGTTATCTATCTGACCCACAAGAGAGCTGGCCGCGTTATCAAGGAGCCTCTTGGAGAGGCCAGCCGGAGGGACAGAGGCGCTGGTTGCAGACCGGAGATACTCGCGGACGTTCCCTGCGCTCTGTAAGACCTCGTCGCGGCGGTTCTCGTAGGCGTCGGCAAGGCTCAGGAGAACCTGCTTGAACGAGGGCATCCCGCGACTCGGCTCAGGCGGAAAGTAGGTACCGCCGTAGAATGGGGCGCCGTCAGGAGTCATAAAGACCGTCATCGGCCAGCCGCCGTGCTGCGTCATCGCCTGGACGGCGGACATGTAGATCGAGTCTATATCGGGGCGCTCCTCGCGGTCTACCTTTATATTGACGAAGTGCTTGTTCATGATCTCGGCGGTCGACTCGTCCTCAAACGACTCGCGCTCCATGACGTGGCACCAGTGGCAGGCCGAGTAGCCTACGCTCAACAGGATAGGCTTGTTCTGGCTTTTCGCCCTCTCCAAGGCCTCCTCGCCCCACGGGTACCAGTCAACCGGGTTGTCTTTGTGCTGCAACAGGTACGGGCTAGTCTCTTGCGCCAGCCGGTTCGTCACTGTTCCTCTCCCTCTCGCCGCCCCATAGGGGGCAACGCTGTTTTTGAGTACTGTTCGTCGCCCTAAAACGTACCATACTCCGCGCTTCTCCTGCTCCCTGCAGACAACCCTCACTCGCGTCTCAACTGACCGCTAACGATGGTCCGGTAAGCCCAGGCTCCTGTACTTGCGACGGTCTGCGCCTATCAGTTGTGCGAGGAGTCAAGCGATTCTTTGTGGGAGGAGTCGTAGGCTTGGTGATCCGGTAGCCCTGGGCGAAAATGGCGCCCTTTTCTCGCGCGCAGGCTAGCTCCTCTTCGGTCTCCGCGCCGTCGGCGATCGTCTTCACGTTAGCTTCTGAGCCATCTCCAGGAGCTTGCTCGCTACGACCGCTTTATAGGGATCGTCGCCTACTTTCGGATCAATTGCATATCTAGCTTGATGAAGTCGGGGCGCAGGATATGGATCGTGTTGAGCGAAGAGTAACCGCTTCCCATGTCGCCGAGGTTGACCCTGAATCCCTGCTCTCTATACTATTCACCACGTTGTCAGGGGTTCTACGTCCTTTGTCCCCTCGGTCTCGATAACCTTGAAGACTATCCTCTCGTGGGGCAACCTCGAGTCGTCGATCGTCTCGACCGGGGAGCGCAGGCAGAAGACAGGGTCATAGACGGACTTGGGTGTAAAGTTGATGAATAGGTTGCTCTCTATGCCATGACGTACGGCTTCCCGAACCGCCGTCAAGCGAGCCGCGAGGTCTGCCTGGAAAAGCATCCTGCTCTCCTTGGAAGCTTCGAAGATCCGACCCGGCGGGATCAGAACGTTGTCGACGCTTATGCCCCTGAGCAGGCACGCCTGGGCGTAAACTTCTGTTGCGTCTTCGACCCAGACGATAGGTTGGAAGTGGCTGGTCAAACGCTCCTCCAAGAGCATATCCAGGAGCCAGTCCGACCGGCTCACCGCGGAGAGCTCCCTCAACAACTGCGCCCTTGGGATGTCGCTCAAAGTAAGCTCGTACGCGTCGAGCTTGAAGAGGGCCCAGGTGTTTCCCACCTCCGTGCCGGTGAGCACTCTATAGGGAGGTGAACAGGTCGGTTAACCGTTCGCCGTTTAGGTGCACCATCACGCAGTGGTCCCTCGTGGTCTCGCACTCTCATCCGGCGCTATGGAGATTCCTGTAGGTCTTGGCGAGGGTGTGGTCTAAAGGCAACCACAGGTAACGCCTGCCGGGTCCGACCATCTTCTCCGGCAGCTTTCCGCAGCCCGAACAGTGCCGCGCGTACCGTTGTTACCTTTGTAGTTGTCCATCCTCGTCTTCTCGATTAATTCCTTTACTATAGGATCTCGTCTTGCAGCAAGGATTGATACGGTTTGTGCACGCTCTTGGTTTATTCTCGGCACGAGGAAAGAACGTTTTTAAGCATTATCGGTGATACCTCCTCGGATAGCGCCTGCATAACGGCCCTGCATAGATCTCGTATAAGAGATCTCCAGTTGGCTCTTGTTCTCGGGTTTTGGGAATATTGGCGCAGACTAACATCCTGTCCGTCGTGAGTTTTAGCCTTCGGTAATAAGGGTACGCCTTACGGTGAGGTAGAGAGCTCTTTTGAGGAGGTGGTGGCCGTGTGCTACTCCTACAGAGACAGTAAAGAAGAAGAGGCCCGCAGAGAGCGGGAAGAGGAGCTGCGTAGGCAGCGAGAAGAGCAGGCCCGGCGGGCCGAGGAGGAGAAGAAGAGGTCGTCGGATAGAGAGAGGGAGTTAGTAAGGGCGTAGAGAGCGCCGCAGACGCATAGAAGGCGGGGCCCCGGGACGATACCCCGGGGCCTTTTGTCGTTGAAGTCGAAAGAGGAGGATGGGACGTGACGGAGAACCGTATAAGGGACGAGGACTTCGACTCTACCACGGCGACCCTGCGTGAGGGGGTCAGGCGGGTAGCTATCGAGCGGGCGATCTCGGAGGTGGAGGGCTGGCAGAACAAGCTCGAGGCCTCTGGCGACCCCGGCCTCCAGCCCATCGCCGACAACCTCGGTGAGCTCAAAAGGCTGTTGGCGATCGATAACCTCGACGTCGAAGCCATCTCCGGGTTGCTCGTCGAGCTCGGGGACCAGACCCAGGCGGTGGCGGTGAGCGGGACCGCATCGCAGGTCGCCGACAAACTGCAGCTGTTGAGCCAGCTGCTCACCGATGAGGGGCGTTCGATGCGCGGAGAAGAACTCCCGCAAGATACGTTCTAGAGAAGCGCGCGCGAAGGACTAGATCGCACCGCTCAACCCCTAACAGAGAGTCCTTCGGGCAAATAGGCCGTTTGGAAGATGCGCCTGCTCCCTTTTGGAGGTACGTTGCCACCATAAAGCTATTCTGTGAGGAGCCCTTACACCTCCTCGCTCCGCCAGGAGGTGTAAGGGTAAAGAAGTAAAAAACAGCGAGGGATTATTAAGGAGGACACACCGCGATAAGGGGAGAATAGCCCGTAGGGACTTTGTTATCCTTCAGGGGCGACGAAGCCCTAGAGAAAAGGAGCGATCCGTGAACGTAAACCAGCTCGAGAGCACCGCCAAGGAGCTCGTCGCCAAAGGCAAGGGCATCCTCGCCGCCGACGAGAGCTTCGGCACGATAGGGAAGCGCTTTACCGCCGCAGGCGTCGAGTCAACCGAAGAGAGTCGCCGGGCCTACCGGGAGATGCTCTTTACCACCCCCGGCATCGGCGAGTACCTCTCCGGCGTGATCCTCTTCGACGAGACTATTCAACAGAAGGCCTCAGATGACACCCCGATCCCGGAGGTCCTCAAAGAGCAGGGCATCATCCCGGGCATAAAGGTGGACAAGGGTGCGAAGGAGATGGCCCTCGCCGCCCCAGACGAGAAGATCACCGAAGGCCTGGACGGCCTACGCGAGCGCCTCGTCGAGTATAAAGAGATTGGGACCCGCTTCGCCAAGTGGCGGGCGGTAATTACCATTATCGGCGAGAGCGTCCCGACCCGCCGCTGTATTGACGCAAACGCTCATGCCCTCGCCCGCTACGCAGCCCTCTGCCAGGAAGCGGACATCGTGCCAATAGTCGAGCCCGAAGTGCTTATAGAGGGCGACCACTCCATACAGCGCTGCTTCGAGGTCACGGAAGAGACCTTAAAGAGCACCTTCGGTGCCATCTACGAGCAGCGCGTCCACCTCAAGGGGCTGCTGCTTAAGCCGAACATGGTGATCTCCGGAAAGCAAGCTCCAGAGCAGGCCGGGATAGAAGAGGTCGCCCGCTACACGGTCGAGTGCCTCCTGAGAAGCGTACCGGCGGCGGTACCCGGCATCGTGTTCCTCTCCGGCGGCCAGACAGACGTACAGGCGACCGCCCACCTGAATGCGATGAATGCCATGTACGAAAACCTCCCCTGGGAACTTTCCTTCTCCTACGCCCGTGCCCTGCAAGACCTGCCGATGAAGACCTGGAAGGGCGAAGTAGCAAACGTCGAGAAGGCGCAGAGGATCTTCCTCCACCGCGCCAGGATGAACAGCGCCGCCCGCTACGGAGGCTACTCCGAGGAGATGGAGAGAGAACAGGCCGCTTAAAGCGCATACGCCCGTTAGCAGCTAGCAATCGGCTTTTAGGTTTTTTGCTGGCGGTAGCCAGCTAAACTGAGTCGTTTACAGCTGCCACACCCAGAAGCGCGAGCGGTCAGTACAATCCTCTCGGGCAAACCGGTTGTCAAGAACACGCAGCTCTTGGTAGAGTGCCGTCAGGCTGAGGGAGAGAAGCCGCGAGCTGCAAGACTTTGTCCGGGTGGTCCCGCACGACCTGCAAGAGCCTCTTCGCAAGGTACACACCTTCGCCGAACGGCTGAAAACGAAGGCTGTCGCCCTGGGCAAGAGGGAGCGCGACTACCGGGAGCGCATGGATGGTGCCACCAAGCGCGTGCAAAACCTCATAGACGGCCTGCTCGTCCTCTCCAAGACTAGCGCCCAGGCTCAACTTCGAGCCTGTCGACCTAAACGAAGTGGCAGGTGAGGTAGTCTCGGACATGGAGGCGCAGATCGAGCGGGTGGAGGGCCGGGTGAAGGTTGGAGAGCTGCCGACGTAGAGGCCGACCGCTCGCAGATGCGCCAGCTCTTGCAGAACCTGATAGCCAACGCTCTGAAGTTTCATAAAGAGGGCGAAGCGCCCATTCTCAAGGTACGTAGTGTGCTCTTGAGGTGAGAAGAAGCTCCCGAGGGGGAGCGTACGGGCGGTAGGGTTCGCATCCTCGTCGAGGACAACGGCATAGGCTTCGACGAGAAGTACTTAGAGCACGTCTTTGCGCCGTTCCAGAGGTTGCACAGGCGGGACGCGTCTACGAGGGGACAAGGATGGGTTTGGCGATCTGCCGACAGGTGGTCGAGCGACACGGCGGGGAGATAACCGCCAAAAGCTCTCCCGGACACAGGCCAAAGTTGATAGTTACTCTGCCCATCTGACACCACAAAACTGCTGTGAAACAGGCCCCCTCTTCGGAAGCCGAGGAGGTTACTTTACCGGTTCTGGCTAGGTCTCTAGCTACTATCTCGGCGCGTCAGGAACCACTGAAGCGCGAGCCCGCCAACTCTACGTCTCCCCCATCTACGCAAAGCTTGGGGTGAAGAGCCGCACCAAAGCCTTGGTAGAGCGGGCCGTGCCCCGCCTCGCTCTACTTGTCGTCGGCTTTCGGGTTTTAGCCTACTACGGTCGGTGGCCGATCTCTAGGCGGAGATGGGCAACCTGCTCTCGCGCACCTCCACAGGCAGGGCGCGTTTGATCTTATTGAACTCCCTAACCTCTGACTCGCCGATGAGCGTCACCGCCACCCCGTCCTTGCCGGCACGTGCCGTGCGCCCTATGCGATGTACGTAGGTCTCCACGTCCTCGGGCATATCGTAGTTGATGACGTGCGAGACGTTCGGGATGTCGAGCCCGCGCGCCGCGACGTTCGTCGCGACGAGGATCCGCGTCCGGCCCCCGACGAACGCGGCGAGCGTCTTGCCACGTTGCGTCTGCGTTCTCCCGCCGTGCAGCAGGCCCGCCCTGTAGCCGTCCTTCTCTAGCTGGCGGTGCAGCTTGGTGGCCCCGTGCTTTGTCCGGCGAAACACGATCGCCAGGGGCTTCTTCTCGGCGTCGATCAGCGAGCGCAGGGCACGTGTCTTGTCGCGTACGTCCACCCGGTAGTAGACCTGCTCTACGGTATCGACCGTAGGCGCTTCAGATTCCACCTTTAGCCACTGTGGAGAGTGCATGTGGCGTTTGACCATGCCGCGTATCCCCTCTGGCATCGTGGCCGAAAAGAGGGCGGTCTGCCTGCTGTCGGGCGTGTACGAAAGGATGCGACCGACGTCCGGCGCAAAGCCCATGTCGAGCATCCGGTCTGCCTCGTCGAGCACGAGGTAGCACACCGAGCCGAGCCGCAACGTACCCCTTCGCAGGTGGTCGAGGGTGCGCCCCGGCGTGCCGACGACGACCGCGGCGGAGCGGTGGCGGAGCGCCTTGATCTGGGGGCCTATAGACACGCCCCCACAGAGAACGACCGGACGAACCGGCTCGTAACGGGAGAGGTGCGTAAGCTCGGTCGCGGCCTGCGCGGCGAGCTCCCGCGTGGGCACGAGCACGAGCGCCTGTACGCCCCGAACCTTCGGGTCGATAGCCTCGATTAGCGGTATGGAGAAGGCAGCAGTCTTGCCGCTGCCGGTCTGCGCGAGACCTACGACGTCCTCTCCGCGCAGGAGCGCGGGCAGCGCCAGCGTCTGGATGGGGGTAGGGCTCTCCCACCCCTGATCGGCCACGGCCTTGTGGACCTGCTTAGAGACGGGGAGATTTTTGAACGAGGCCCGCGGGGCCTCGGTTAAAGTATGCGTTGTCAAGATGATACGTTTCCTTCCTCTTGTTGAGTGTAGAGCAGTCGCCACCATAAGGAGCGCACGTCTTGGGCGACCACTCAACGGGAGAGGATAGGCACAGGACACAAAAATGAGATGCGCTTCATCCGGCATCTCGGTAATCGTGGACGTATGTTCTTTATTACGTAGCATGCCGACTATACCTTATATGCGCCCACAATCAAGCTGCCGGACGCGTGTGGCACCTCCGCCACACTCTGGCTTCGGCGAGACGCTGGGCAGTAGGGCGCGGACCGATCTCCCTCCGACAAGACGGTGGCAACCACGTTAAGCAAACTCCGATAACCCACACCCTAGCCGGTTGGGTGATGCTTCGGGCTTTCCGTCGCTCCTCCCTTCGGAAAGCAGGATGGGGCCCTCTTTCCACCTCACGTAACCGCGCAACAGACACCCAATGTCAAGCATGAGTGGGGGGCCGCCCTGAGTTCAATAAGGCGGCCCCGAGGAGAGGCGGGGGGGGCGCTAATCGCCACATTACGTCTGCCTTCCTTCGTATCTCTTTCGCCCTGTGCCAGCTGAGAAGCTGCGTATGGTCACTAACCTATAGCGGGCAGGTGCCCCGCTGTGTAGGAGGGGGTAGTAAGAAACCGCGGAGCACCTGCCTATATGTAGCTGGCTCCCTTCCTTTCCCACACCCCTAGATGCTTCTTTCTGAAGCTCGATTCTCCGGGAACCAGCGCGTAGTAATTATGGAGGGGTGGTGGGCAGAAGGGAGTATCATGGCATACCAAGTTCGCTCTGTTTCTGTACCTGAGGATGCTTCTTAAGAACCCGCGCATGGACAAGAGAACTCTCGCCACGAAGCTTCTATCTAATCCAAAGATGCGCCAGGGGGCCTTCGAGCTTTTTAACGACCCCGATATACGCGGCATGCTGCTGCAACAAACAGTGCAACGGTTCCGCCGCCCATAGACGATTTAGAAGTCGGCGTAGCGGTACAAAGCCGCCCTACTCCTTAGAAAGCACAAGGGCCGGGGACAACAGCCCCCGGCCCTCTTGTTTCTTTTTTAGCCTTGTTTTAGAGCGCTCTTGCCACTCCTAAGAGGAGGCCGCTACAGAGGCCTGCTGAACCGCTTGCTCTCGCGCCGGCTCACTCTCAGGCGTGAAGTCGGCCTCCCGGCCGAACTGCAACGGCCCGACTCACGAGTAGTTGTTGCCCTCTATATAGAGCTATCATCGTTCTGCGTCGTGATGTCGCCACTCTCAGATGTCTGTTCGCCGAACTCAGGCCCGCTGACGCCGCCACTACCGCCGCCGCCACTACCGCTAACATCACCACTACCCTCGGTAGCCGGTGCGACGCCACAAACGTTAGCGAGGTTTGGGAACTGTGCCAACCAGTCAGCTAGCGCATCAGGATCCTCACCGATTGTCTGGCAAAACGGGCTTATGTCACCGTTGACGCCAAACTGACCGACAAGCCACTGGTCACTGCCCCACTCTGTATTAAGGTCTGCCGTTGCCTGGGCGAAGGCTGGCACGGCTAGCGAAGCCGTAACCACCAGAACCATACCCCAGACCAGTAGTTTCTTGAGCACTGTTTTTCAGAACTCCTTTCTTCGTCTACAACAACGTCGGCGAGTATGAAGCACTTAGAAGGTTAGCGCAACTTTGCAAAGGTTCGCTTAAGTTGGTAGAAGCTGCTTTTACGGGTCAGGTAGCTGGGCCTTACACAAAGTCAGTGAACCAAACGTCTCTCGCCGTTTCCCCAGCGCCCTCGTTGGGTACAATCTCGTACACTCCTCCGTTGGCGGCGGGGCCTCTGCTTCTCTCCCACTCGCCGCATTTCTTAGTTTCCTTTAGTTGCTAGCCGAGTATGAGGGCGTTGTGTTCTTCGGGTGATGGGCCTTTTTGCTTTCCGTTTCACCCATCGCTCCTTTTCGTGCTCCGATGGTGTTTCCACGACGCTAGGGCGGCGGGCTATGACCCCTTTATGCTCTCCGCCGCCCTTCGTTTCAATACTACGAGGCTAAGGTAGCGCGCAGTACTGCCTTCAAGGAGGCAAGCCCCACAACCAACCGTTCTCTGCACCAAAAGTTGGCTCGTCCTAGGAACACAGGCAGGCGCCTATACAGACTGCTGCGGGGAAAGAAAAAGGAGGAGTATAGGCGCTTACTATTCCCCCTTCTAAGAGGGATGCAAGCATTTCAAACCACCCCCGAGAAACGTTTCTACACCTTTCTATGTATTTTTCTGGCAGGGTTGCGGGCGGCTTCGCGACGAAAAACCCGTTCTGCACAAAATGTCCGGTATACAAAACCGGCGTCCTTGTGGGTAGTGAAGCGAAAGGAGATGAGAGTAGGGATGCCGGTTTCTCTTTCCCCTACGAAGGATGGCCAACGGTGGATCACCGGGTCCTTGCCCCACGGGCCCCGTTCGCCTAGCCCCCCTTCGGGGTAAGGGATCGCCACCTACTCCTCAAAAGGGTAAGGAAAGGAAAGGCGGCGGGGGGCCAACCTTCCTTCTCCTACCGCTTTTTTGCGCGCTGGTAGCTACTCTGGCGTAGGCACATTGATGCGGGCTACTCGGCTGCCGCAACGTCTGCGGGCTGGTTCCAGAATACAAAACAACCTGAGCTGCGGTTTAGCGCTCTACTGAACGAGGAAGCACCCGAAGTAGAGTTGGTGGTACGTGCAGGTTCTGGTCTGCAGCATCTCGAGCCGTAGAACTGTGACGCTTACTGCACCCGAGTCGCCCTTCGGCTGTAGCGGCCGGGTAGGCCGCGCACGTCGAGAGACGCTCCGCTCGCCTGTCATCGCCCCAGCTGGTTGATGCACCAGATCACCTGCAGGTCATGTCGCCCCTCAACCGCAGGCGCATTGTTAGGCCGTGCAGAATCTCTGCCGCATTGCGGTGTGCCGCTTCTGCTTCCTCAGCAGTGGGACGATAAGCGCACTTGTGTATGGCTCGGTTGCGCAGCTTATTTTATGCTCGTACCGTGGAGTTGTAGCAGCAGTCTAGTCTCTGCAGACCTTCGTCTGCCATGCCTGCAATAGCCTCTTTCCTTACCTGCGGATGCCTTCCTGGGTAGATTGCCGATAACCGTCTCCGCTTCTGGGGAAGAAGTTTCGTTGTGCAAACGTCCGCAGAGCGCCCCCGTGACCTCGAAGCCGTCCTTAGTGGGTGTCACCTCCAATCTGAGCATCCTGTAGACCTTGTTCCTCTCCTGGCCCGTAAGGCCATCCAAGCCCTCCGGCACCATCTCGGACCATTCTCCAAGCAGGGCATCTCGGTCCCTCTCGAGTTGACCCGCAACCACCTCTCGGGCATCCAGGGAGGCGAGTTCGGCCCGCGCCACCTTTCGGGTCTCCTCGAGGCCCTTGATCTTCGAGGCTAGTTCCTCCAGAGTCATGAGCCCGGCCGCTTGCTGGTCCTGGTAGGCGCCGCGCAGCCGGTCACACTCCTCCAGCTTCTTTGCCCAGGCCACGGACTGTTCGTTAGCGTTTTGGGTACCGGCCGCCCACTCCCGGTCTATCAGGGCGTCCATACCGACCCTGATCCTCTCGGGGTCCTTCAGGAGGCTGGAGACAAATCCCCAAATGACGGGCTCGACGGCGTGGGCCTGTATGTACCGCTGGCGGCACGGGCCCATGCCCCTGAACTCCCGGCGGTTGCGGCAGCCGTAATAATGGTAAGGGCCCCTGCCTTCGGGGCTCGTGGTGAAGGTCACCATGTTGACGCCGCACGGGCAACGCATGAGGCTTCGGAGCTCCCACTCGCGTGCGAGGTGTTTTCTCTCGGAGCCCCTGTTCGTGGCTATCATGGCGCGCGCCCGGTCCACCAAGTCCCGGGACAGCCACGCGGGGACCGGAACGGCGATCCACTCCTCCTTCGGCCTCCACACGGTCCTCTTGCGCTTCCTGTACCGCCGCCCGCCCTCGCCGTCCGGCTCCGAGTAGGTCTCCGTAGTCACCTTCCGGCGGTTGAACCACTGGATCCCGTACTGCTCGCCGGGGTCGAGGCGGCCCAGCACCTCGGGAGCCACCAGCCCGGCG
>DATHAB010000064.1:0-2220 GCA_035296885.1 Rubrobacteraceae bacterium | reverse complement strand
CGCCATGGCTGGGGCCGTCAGTGGGGCCCACCTAGGCCTTGAGGCGATGCCTTCGAACTTTGCCGAATGCCTAACGGATCAGGGAAGCTGGGGCTTCACCGAACTCACGAGATTGGCGCGCGAATGCTACGAGTTGAAGATGCAACAGTTATCTTGAAGCGGACCAAAGGAGGCTAGACATTGCAGGAATTACGGGAGAGCCAGCTTACGTTCCACACCGCTTCTTCGGAGGATATAAAGTTAACACTCGAAGGGGAAAGAGAATAGGAGGAGGGCAGCCAAAGAATGACGCCAAAGATCTTTACCGGCTCGGCCAACGAGCCCCTCGCCGAGGCTGTTGCCGCCAAGCTCGATACCCAAGTAGGCAACCTAGAGGTGCATGTCTTCCCGGACGGCGAGCTGCAGGTCGAGTTCCAAGAGAGTGTGCGCGGGGAGGACGTCTACCTCATCCAGCCGACGAGTCCTCCGGCGGAGCACATCCTGGAGTTGCTTTTGATGGCCGATGCGGCGCAGCGGGCGGGCGTGGCACGCTTGACCGCCGTGATCCCGTACTTCGGCTATGCCCGTCAGGATCGGAGAGCTAACGGGCGGGAGGCGGTCGGGGCCCGGCTCGTCGCCGGCCTGCTCGAAAGCGGCGGGCTGTTCGAGCGCGTAATCGCCGTAGACCTCCACACGGCCGCCATCGAGGGTTTCTTCGGTATCTCCTTGGAGCACCTGAGCGCCGTGCCGATGCTCTTGGAGTCCGTTCGGCCCCACGCCGACACAAACCGTGTGGTCGTCGCGCCCGATCTGGGGGCGGCAAAGCTGGCGGAGAGGTACGCCGAACCGCTGGAACTACCCGTGGCGATCATACACAAGACCCGCATCAGCGGCTCGGAGGTGAGCGTGGGGAGTGTAACGGGCGAGGTCCGGGACCGGAAGCCGATCATCGTTGATGACATGATCGACACCGGGGGAACCCTGAGGGCGGCGGTAGACGCCCTACTCGAAGGGGGCTGCGAGCCCGAGATCACGGCCGTCGCCAGCCACGGGTTGTTCGTCGGTTCAGCGGAGGAGGACCTGCGCGACATACCCGTCGAGCGGTTCATCGTAACAGACAGTGTCCCTCCGCCGGAGGGGCTGGAGCTACCCCTGGAGTTGGTCAGTCTGGCGCCGCTTCTGGCCGATGCCATAGGCCGCCTGCACAACGAGCGCTCGCTCGACGAGCTTATAGAGCATGCCTGAAGGCAAAAGGCGCGAGCAGAACTCCCGGAGAACGTTGTCCTCAGCCCCGGGGCTACCGCCAGCTCGCTCAGGTGCCCCGGCTGCCAAAAGGGTTCGCGAGCAACGTCTCGAAGGCTTCGGCTCGCTAGGGAATTTGGTAAAGGCCACAGAAGAAGAACTGATCCGGGTGAAGGGTGCCGGCAGGGCACACGCGCGGACCATTCAGCGCAATGTCGAACGTTCGAGGGCCCTAAGACTGCCCCTCGAGTTCGTGTGAGGCATGCCAAGGTGCTCCAGAAACGAGCAAGTTTTATAGATGGAGGGATGGGTTTGAGCGAGCTGTATTCTCTCTAAGCTCGCGCTTTTACTAGTGCTCGGTCCCTCAAGACGCTACCCGAAAAGGCACACAAGATGATTCTAGAGAACTGCCGGGAGCGCACTGGTCCACTACGAGATTCGTCTACTAAGACTACTGCTCGAGGTACTTGTGTGTGATGGGCATGTGGCGTTCGCTGCCGAGAGCGCGGGAGGTGACCTTTATGCCGGGTGGGGACTGTCGACGCTTGTACTCGGCGGCCTCCACCATATCCACTACCCGCCGCACGACCTCCTCGTCGTAGCCGCCGGCGACGATCTCCTCCACCCCCTTGTCCTCCTCGACATAGGCTTTGAGGATGGGGTCGAGGACCTCGTAAGGCGGCAGGGCATCCGTATCCTGCTGGTCCTGGCTCAGCTCGGCTGAGGGCGCTTTGGTGAGGACGGACTCAGGGATGATTTCGTGGCCCTCCAACTCGTTTATGTGCTCGGCGATGCGGTAGATGAGCGTTTTGGGGACGTCCTGAATCGGGGAGAACCCACCGGCGGTG
This sequence comes from Rubrobacteraceae bacterium, assembly GCA_035296885.1. Lineage (GTDB taxonomy): Bacteria > Actinomycetota > Rubrobacteria > Rubrobacterales > Rubrobacteraceae > Rubrobacter_F. Next base: position 151 of record DATHAB010000064.1, on the reverse strand, counting down.
TCTCCATAGAGCGTGGCATATCCGACGCTCGCTTCACTCTTGTTGCCAGTGGTCAAGACGACCCAGCCGAACTTGTTGGAGAGCGCCATGAGAATGTTTCCTCGGATCCGGGCCTGAATGTTCTCCTCGGTCTCGTCTTCGGGCGTCCCCT
>DATHAB010000063.1:0-23793 GCA_035296885.1 Rubrobacteraceae bacterium | reverse complement strand
ACGGGCACAACATTTTAGCCCACATCTCGGGCAAGATGCGGATGAACTATATCCGAATTTTGCCGGGCGACAAGGTCAAGGTAGAGCTCAGCCCCTACGACCTCGACCGGGGGCGCATAACCTACAGGTTCAGATAATTAGACACAATCGGCAGGAGGGAAACTTTGAAGGTTAGAGCGAGCGTGAAACCCATTTGCGAGCGGTGCAAGATCATACGCAGGCGCGGGGTTTTGCGTGTGATTTGTACGAACCCCCGACACAAGCAGAGGCAGGGCTAAGAATGGCGCGTATAGCGGGTGTGGACTTGCCGCGCGAGAAGAGAGTCGAGATCGGGCTCACGTATGTCTTTGGCGTTGGTCGTTCGATGGCGAAAAAGATCCTCGCGGAGACCGGCATCGACCCGGGCACGAAGGTTCGGGATCTTACTGAGGGCGAGGCTGGCACGATAAGAACATACGTAGACCAGAACATTGAGGTCGAGGGTGATCTCAGGCGTGAGACAAACCAGAACATAAGGCGGCTTATAGACATCGGCGCTTACCGGGGCATCAGGCACCGCCGCAATCTCCCGGTACGCGGGCAGCGCACAAAGACCAACGCCCGCCAGCGCAAGGGTCCGAAGCCGTCCATAGGTGGGAGGAAGAAGAGGTAGATGGGCAGGCAGCGGCAACGCACGCAGGGACGCACTCGCGGTGGAGGCCGGACGCGCCGGAAGGTGCGTAGGAACGTCACGACCGGCGTGGTGCATATAAAGAGCTCGTTCAACAACACCATCGTCAGCGTGACCGATCAGGAGGGTAACGTCATAGCTTGGGAGTCGGCCGGCGCTTTAGGCTTCAAGGGAAGCCGCAAGAGCACCCCGTACGCGGCCCAGATGACCGCCGAGAGCGTCGCGAACAAGGCGATGGATCAGGGGGTGCGACGCGTAGATATAGAGCTCAAGGGGCACGGCTCGGGTCGAGATATGGCTGCCCGTACCTTTCAGGGTATGGGCATCGAGATACTGTCTATAAAAGACGTCACAGGCCAGCCGCACAACGGCTGCCGACCGTCGAAGCGGCGTAGGGGGTAGCTCTATGGCGCGTTACACGGGACCGAGAGCTAGGCGTGACAGGCGAGCAGGGGTAATGCTCTCCGAAATGCGCAAAAACCCCCTGGAGAAGAAGCCCTACCCCCCGGGGGAGCACGGGCGCGGGAGGCACCGGCAGACGGAGTACGGAGTCCGGCTTCTCGAGAAGCAGAAGGCCCGCTGGTACTACGGCGTCTCCGAAAAGCAGTTTCGGCGCGCCTATGACAAGGCGACCCGGATGCAGGGCGTTAGCGGTGAGAACCTCCTACGGCTTATGGAGCTCAGGATGGACAACGCCGTGTTCAGGATGGGCTTTGCTACGAGCCGGCTGCAAGCGCGGCAACTCGTGGTGCACGGACACTTTCTCCTTAACGGCCGCAAGCACAACGTCCCATCGGCCATTATGAAGCCCGGGGACGTGATCTCGGTTCGGGAGAAGAGCCAGAGGCTGGAGCCGATGAGGGAGGCAGTCGAGAACGTCGTGGCGGTCCCGCCGTGGCTGGAGGCCGACCACGATAACTTCACGGGTCGCGTTTTGCACACGCCGGGCCGCGACGAGATCGACACGCCCGTCGAAGAGCAACTCATTATCGAGTTCTACAGCCGGTAGTAGGCGAAGAAGACAAAAGCTATTTATCAGCAGGTGGTAGTTTGACGATGTTAGACATAGCGCCACCCCGTTTCAGGGTGGAAGAAGAAGAGGAGCGTCGCGGCAGGTACGTGGCGGAACCGTTGCCGCGTGGCCTGGGGCACACCCTGGGTAACTCTTTGAGGAGGGTGATGCTCTCGGGGCTCGCGGGGGCTGCGGTAACCAAGTTGAGAATAGAGGGCGTCAGCCATGAGTTCTCGACCATACCCGGGGTTAAGGAGGACGTGGTAGATATCGTCCTCAACATAAAGGATTTGAAGTTCATACTTGAGCGCGACGAGCCCATAGAGCTAGAGGTCATAAAGCAGGGCCCTGGCGAGGTGACGGCGGCGGACATCGAGATCAAGGCCGATATCGAGGTTGTGGACGAAGACGCGTATATAGCGAGCGTCTCCGAGGGTGGGAACCTCGAGATGCGCCTGACGGTCGAGAAGGGCTGGGGTTATGTAAGGGCCGAGCAGAACAAGAGCGATGCAGACCCTATCGGTGTAATGGCAGTTGACTCGATCTTTTCACCGGTACAAAGGGTGAACTACACTGTCTCCGAGACACGCGCCGGTGCCCGTACCGACCTCGACTCCCTCGCCATAGAGGTCTTTACGGACGGACGGATCCCGCCCCGTAGGGCCTTGCAGGAGGCGGCTAGACAGCTAACCGATATCCTCGGGCTCTTTACGGACGGCTATGAGGGGGCGCGGACGGAGGCGCGTAGCCGGATCGGGCGTCCGGTCATAACCGACGAGCGCCCCGTGGAGGACCTGGAGCTCACGGTCCGCTCGTATAACTGCCTGAAGCGCGAGGGTGTAGACACTATCGGGCAGCTTGCGACGATGACCGAAGAAGAGCTGATGAACATCCGTAACCTTGGGATGAAGAGCGTAGACGAAATTCGCTCGAAGCTTATCGAATACGGCTACCAGCTGGAGAGCGAAGGAGTATGAGGCATCAAAAAAAGGGGCGTAGGCTTAATCGGGACGCCGCTCATCGCAAATCGATGCTCAACACTATGGCCGGGCAGGTCATTCAGCACGGCCGCATAAAGACTACGACCCCCAAGGCTAAGGAGGTTCGTCGCCTCGTCGACCGCCTCGTCACCATCGCCAAAAAGGACGACCTCCACGCCAGACGTCAGGTTGCCGCGGTTCTCACAGATAAAACCGTCTTGAGGAAGCTCTTCGAGGATGTGGCTCCCAACCTCGGCAACCGCGACTCGGGCTATACGCGCATTCTCAAGCTGGGGCCACGTCTCGGTGACGGCGCCGAGACGGTCTACTTAGAGCTGGTCAACTACTCTGTAGAGTAGTCAGTAGTCTTTCCCTAGCGTAGAGAACGGCGTTCCTTTTGAAGTTCGCCGGACTCTTGGAGTACGACGGAGCGGGGTTCGCGGGATGGGCTGCTCAGCCGGATCTTAGAACCGTCGAGGGGACGCTCGTCGGGGCGCTTGAGACTGTCCTTAGGCAGCCGGTGAAGCTGGTAGTTGCGGGGCGCACAGATGCCGGGGTGCATGCTTTGGGACAGGTCGTCTCTTTCGAGGCACAGACGGGCCTCGCACCCTCTTCGATCTCCTATAAAACCACGGCTGTACTCCCAGAAGATCTGGCGCTTAGGCGCTGCGTGGCTGCCGGGGAGAGCTTCGATGCCCGCAAGGACGCCAAAAGACGGAGCTACGAATACCGCGTAGTTAATGACCCCATCCGCTCCCCACTCCTTCGGCGTCAGGCGATCCACGTCGCAAAAAAACTGGACCTCGCCCTCTTGCAAGAGGCGGCGAACCTTGTCCGGGGCGTACATGATTTCCGGGCCTTCACCCCGACAAAGAGCTATCACGTTCGCTTCGAGCGTGTCGTGGAGGAGTCTCGTTGGGAGGCACGTGGCAGCCTCTTCGTCTACAGCATCACTGCAGACTCCTTTTTGTACGGAATGGTCCGCACCTTGGTCGGCACGATGTTGGAGGTGGGGAGCGGCAAACGTAAGCTCACCGACTTCGAACGCCTTCTCCTTGCCGGTACGCGGAAAAACGCCGGCCCTGCGGCCCCGGCTCGGGGTCTCACGCTCGTGGGCGTAGGATACGAAGAACTCGATTTTGGAGGAACATGGTGAACCGCGACGAAGAAAAAGACCTGCTTCGCCGGATAGACTATTACATCGAAGGGCTCTTCGCGTCGCCGGACGCGGTGTTAGAAGGCGCTTTACTCCGGGCACGCCGGGCCGGGATGCCTGAAATACACGTCTCCCCAAACGAGGGGAAGCTGCTCCAACTCCTCGCGGAGATAGTGGGCGCGAAGCGCATCCTGGAGGTGGGTACTCTGGGTGGTTACAGCACGATACATCTGGCCCGTGCCCTTCCCAAAGGCGGTTCACTCGTCACTCTCGAACTGGACGAACGCTACGCCGACATCGCCCGCGAAAATATAGCAGTGGCTAGTCTCGAGGACAGGGTCGAGGTGCGGGTTGGGGATGCGAGGAAGCTGCTCGCCAGCATGGTCGAAAGCGGGGAGGGACATTTCGATCTTACGTTCATAGACGCAGACAAGGGAAGCTACCCGGAGTACCTGGAGCGGGCTGTGCGACTCTCGCGGTCCGGCTCGCTCATCTTGGCCGACAACACCATAAGGGGTGGAAGCGTAATCGAGCCCGAAGACGAGCTCGCCCGAACGACCCAAAAGTTCAACGAGACGTTAGCAAACGATTCCCGGCTCTCGACCCTCATCCTACCCCTAATCCGCGAAAGCGTGGACGGCCTCGCGATAGCGCGGGTTCTCGATTAAGAATCGGCAAATTATCTGCGGGAGTAGCAGGGCCTTCTAGGAGAAACTATCCTAGAGAGGCAGCCGGAGAAGAATCGGGAGACCCCGGTCGCGTTACTCTTGGTGGCCGTGCGTGTTCGTCTATATCTATTAGGTCTACTACGGATGAGTGAGAGGAAAACACAAACGAAAGAGAGCGGGGTTGACGCCGGTGAGGCCTGAGGCTTTGTGCTTGTAGTTTTTTGCGGCGAACCGTGTCTCTTATCTGGTCGCGGGTGTGCTACTCGCCCCCGTCGAGCCGATTCACCCATTCCACAGCCAAACATGAGACATCTGTTCGGGACCACAAGCATTTGAGCCTACTTCGACTGGTAGTATTACTTGAGAGTGGCCGAGAGCGGTTACGAAGACGATTCCCCAGCGTTCTTTCCCCTGTATCCCTTGCTCGTGTGTGGAGTGGCTGCACTGATCGGTGGCCCCATGTGTCGGGGAGCTTCGTCCACTGTCGGAGTTTCGGTCTCTTTGGCGGTCTTTCGTGTCGCTCTCTACTTCGTCTATCGAATAGCCGAAGAGGGGTGGGGCGTACGGGCAGCCGAGAGGGCCGTGCTTTACCTATACATCTTCTCCACCAGCTTCTTCTTCAAGGCGGTCTACACCGAGAGCCTCTTCCCGGTGCTTTCTGCCGGGGCCGTGTGTACCCAATTCGGGAATGTATGCTACTATTTGACGCGTTTGCAACTGAGAATGGCACCATTCGCGGAGGATAATGAAGAGTTACATGGCGCGGCCCCGTGAGGTCGAGCGTAAGTGGCGTCTTATAGATGCTGAGGGACAGACCTTAGGGCGGTTGGCGACGGAGATCGCACGCTTCTTGCGCGGCAAGGACAAGCCCCAGTACACGCCGCACGTCGATACGGGCGACTTCGTGGTCGTGGTGAACGCCGAGAAGGTGGTCGTTACGGGCAGGAAGGCCGAGCAGAAGGTGTACTACCGGCACAGCGGGTACCCGGGGGGCCTTAAAGAGACGAGCTACGAAGAGATGTTGGAGCGCAAGCCGACGGAGATCCTGCGCAGGGCGGTCAAGGGGATGATGCCGAAGACACGCCTGGGGCGCCAGCAGTTGAAGAAGTTGAAGATCTACGCGGGACCCGAGCACCCGCACGAGGCTCAGAGACCTGAGCCCTACGAGGTGAGGTAAACGATGGCGCAAGAGTTGTACAGGGGGACGGGACGGCGCAAGACGGCGGTAGCCCGCGTGAGGCTTCTGCCTGGGGACGGCAAAATAACGGTGAACGGGCGCGAGCATACTGAGTACTTCCCCCGCCAGGCCTACCAGGAGAGGGTGAGCGCGCCTTTGAAGGCCCTAGAAGTGGGGGACCGCTACGACGTCGTCGTCCAGGTACATGGGGGAGGCCCCACAGGACAGGCGGACGCCGTCCGGCATGGCATAGCGCGTGCTTTGGCTGGGGAGTCTCAGGAGGCGCGTAGCGAGCTTAAGGGCGCGGGGTTGTTGACGCGGGACGCCCGGGCCGTCGAGCGTAAGAAGTACGGCTTGAAGAAGGCCCGCAAGCGCCCACAGTTTTCCAAGCGCTAGAGTTACAGCTCTAACCCTACCGAAAGAGTGAGCCCTCTCTCTGTCGCGACCGCGCAGCGGAGGGGGCTCGTCTCTATGGAGGATACACCGTAGGAGAAGAACCTAGAATCAAGTTTGGCACCGACGGGGTGCGGGGGCTTGCCAACGAGAGCTTAAGACCCGAGGATGCCCTAGTTTTGGGCTTTGTCGGGGCGCGCTTTTTTGGCGGCCCGCTCGTAGTAGGCCGGGACACCCGTCTCTCGAGCGGTATGCTCTCCGCGGCTCTCACTGCCGGTGCGGCGAGCGGTGGCGCCCGCGTCCTCGACCTCGGGGTGCTCCCCACTCCGGGGGTGGCGGCCCTGGCTAAAGAACTCGGGGTGTCGGCGGGCGGGGTGGTGAGCGCCTCGCACAACCCCTACCCGGACAACGGTATCAAGTTCTTCTCGGGCGAGGGCTACAAGGTTCCCGAGGCGATGGAGAGGGAGTTGGAGAGCCTCCTCCTGACCCAACAGGAGGCCGGTAGGCCAACCGGGAGTGGGGTTGGCACTTTGGAGACGTTTTCCGATGCCGTTGGGCTTTATGCAAAAACCCTCCTTTCGCGCTTGAGACCACACGCGGAGGGCATAAAGGTTCTTTTGGACTGTGCCCACGGGGCTGCTTACGAAGTGGCGCCGCTAGCCTTTGAGGAGATCGGCGTTGAGCTTGCTATGGTGGGCAACGAACCGACGGGAACCAATATTAACGAGGGCGTGGGCTCGACACATGTGGAGCAGCTTGAGGTGCAGGGTCATGATGTGGCCTTTGCCTTCGACGGAGATGCCGACCGAGTGCTAGCGGTGGATGAGAAGGGTTGCGTGGTAGACGGGGACAGGATTATCGCGATCCTCGCCCGAGACCTCGTAGAGCGTGGGGCGTTGCGGGGAGGGGTCGTGGTCACGGTAATGAGTAATCTGGGTTTCTTCAAAGCGATGGAGTCTCTCAAGGTGCCCTACGTGGTGACTCCGGTCGGCGATAGGCACGTGGCGGAGGCAATGCAAAGGAGGGCGTCGAACCTGGGAGGAGAGCAGTCGGGACACGTGATCCACGGGGAGTACGCCACAACCGGGGACGGGCTCGTGACGGCGCTCGCGCTCTTGGACGTGATGGCGCGAAGCGGAGAGCCGCTCTCGAAACTCGCGGGGGTGATGGAAGTCTATCCACAGACCTTGATAAACGTCCCCGTCGAGGGAGCATCCTCCGCCAGGATGGTCGCCGGGAGCGCGTCCGTGAAGAAAGCCGTCGCAAAAGCCGAGGATCGGCTTGCGGCCAAGGGCCGTATACTACTTAGACCAAGTGGGACAGAGCCTGTCGTCAGGGTGATGGTCGAACACGAGGACGAGGAGGTGTGTCGTGGGGTCTGCGAGGAGGTCGCCGCCGCGGTTTCCTTGAGCTCCTCGCGGAGCGCCCCTGAGTGGGTGCGGGTGCCATGAGGTTCATTGGGTGCTCGCTGGCGTGGCGGCCAGGCGAGGCGGGCAAGCGGACGAGTTACTTGGTGGTTATGGACGAGCGGGGAAGCATCGTTGCGAACTCGTTTGCGACTGGGGCGGAGGAGCTCGCGGCGGCTGTCCAGGGCTATGCCGAGGGACGCCGGGGATTGTTGGTAGGGGTAGATGCTCCGCTTTCGATCCCGAACGAGCGTGGCACTCGCGGGGTAGAGCGGGTTCTCTCCCGGATATCGCTCCCAGCCTACTCGGCGAGCCGCAGGATGTTCGGTGGCGAGCCCTTCGCTGAGGAGTTCCTCGCGGCGCTTGAAGGGACCGACGTAGGATATACTGACTACCCGTTCCCCAGGACACGCGGCCAGCGAACCGCGACCGAGGTGGACTCTGCTGCGACGTTGAAGGTGCTCCGCTTCGAACTCGAAGAGAAGCGTGGTAGCAAAGACGGCCGGGGAAAAGGGGGTGACGAGCTCGCGGGCTCGCTGCGGGATCTCCCAGAGCCTAGGCTCCGCAAGGGCAACAAGGAAGGGCGGGCGGAGGAGCTCAAGGGTGCCGTGGATGCCCTCTGGAACACTCCAGGTCTACGCTTACGGACTGGTAATCTATCGGCGGAGCTCCAGGCCCAGGAGAACGTAGATATTTCGAAGCTCGACATATCGCCAACGCTCTCGCACGCAGAGCTCGACCAGATAGCAAGCCTCGTCGAGGGCACGCTGGCGGCGTACACCGTCCACAGGCACTGGAAGGGGCGGGATGGATCTATCGTGGTGGGTACCGGGTACGAGGGCTCCGTTCTCTTACCCGCCTCGGGCCCGCTTTACGAACGCATCGCCGAGGAGTGCCGCATGGCCAAGCTACCCTATGTCTAGGAGCGTGGTCTCCTGATGAGCCTTAAAGTACGCATCATCCCGTGTCTAGACGTGGATAGGGGCAGGGTTGTAAAAGGGACGAAGTTCAAGAACTTACGTGATGCCGGAGATCCAGTCGAGCTCGCCGCCTTTTACGACCTCGAGGGGGCTGATGAGATTGTCTTCTACGACATAACCGCCTCCCATGAGAACCGCGACACCGCCCAGGCGTTGGCCCGCCGAGCGGCCGAAGAGGTCTTTATACCCTGCACCATTGGCGGCGGCGTCAGAACCGTAGAGGACATGCGCACCATACTACGGGCAGGCGCCGACAAGGTCTCCATAAACAGCGCTGCCGTCCGCTCGCCCGACCTCATAAACGACGGCGCCGAGCGCTTCGGAAGCCAGTGCGTCGTCCTGAGCGTGGATGTGAAGCGCAAAGAGCGTGCCTCGGGTTGGGAGGTCTACCTGAACGGCGGTCGCTTGAACACAGGGATGGACGTGGTGAAATGGCTCGTTGAGGGGGAGAAGCGGGGGGCCGGGGAGTACGTATTGAACAGCATGGACGCCGACGGTACGGAGTCAGGCTATGACCTCGAGCTCATCTCCGAGGTCGCGAGCAAGACCAACCTACCCATAGTTGCTTCTGGGGGGGCGGGAGATCCAGAGCATATGATCTCCGCCGTCAGGGCCGGGGCGAACGCCGTCTTGGCCGCAAGCATCTTCCACTTCGGCGAGTGGACGATCACAGGAGTTAAGGATCGCCTGACGCAGGCAGGGATACCTGTCCGGTGAGCTCATTGGAAGACATCCGCTACGACGAAAGGGGCCTCGTCCCCGTCGTCACTCAAGACGCAAGTACCAGGGAGGTCCTGATGCTCGCCTACGCCGACAAGGAGGCCCTGATAAAGACCCTGGAGACCGGAGAGGCTCACTATCACTCTCGCTCCCGTGGGGGGCTCTGGCGTAAGGGAGCGTCGAGCGGCAACACCCAAAGAGTAGTCGAGATCCGCCTGGATTGCGATGGCGATACGCTGCTCTACAGGGTTGCGCCTCGCGGGCCGGCTTGCCACACCGGTACGTACAGCTGCTTCTTCACCTCCGTGGTTAGCTTGGATGGAGAAGCCCCGAACCTTGGGCGCAGCCTGCAGAGGCTTACCGAGACGATAGCCGAACGTTCTCAGGAGAGGCCGGAGGGCTCCTACACAGCGAAGCTACTGCAGCTCGGGACGGGGCGCATAGCCCAAAAAGTTGGCGAGGAGGCGGTTGAGGTAGTCGTCGCCGCCCTTTATGGGGAGAAGCTCGCCGAGGAGTCGGCGGACCTCTTGTACCATCTGTTGGTCTTGTTGGAGAAGCGGGGGGTGAAGCCCGAGGAGGTGGCGAAGGTACTCGATGAACGCCACCGTTAGGAGCCTGAGGCCCGGTCTCTCCGATGCTCGAAGGCTCGCGCGAGACTATGACATCGTGCCCTTGTACTCGGAGTTCATTGGGGACCTGGAGACCCCGATCTCTGCTGCCCTCAAGTTTGCGGACGAGGAGAACGTCTTTCTTCTGGAGAGCGCCGAGGCCGCCGAGCGCTTCGGGCGCTACTCTTTTTTGGGCTTCGACCCCAAGCGCACGCTCTCCTACAGGGACGGTACCTACACGATCGTGGACGCCGATGGGGTACGCGAGGTGCCGGCGAAGACCCCTTTCCGCGGGCTCGCCGAGCTCGTCGGAAAAAAGAGCGTCACCCCCCTGCCAAATCTTCCGGCTTTTGTCGGCGGGGCTGTAGGCTACTTCTCCTACGACGCGGTGCGCTACCTAGAAACGCTGCCGGAGGCGCCACCCGACGACCTCCACGTGCCCGAGGCGTACTTCGTGGTTACGGACACCCTCATTGTCTTCGACCACTTGCGGCATAAGGTGCTCGTGATCTCTCTTATAGACGCCACCAATTTGCGCGAGGTCGAGGGCGAGGGCTTCGCCGCGGCCTACCGCCGGGCGGCCGACGACATCCGCCGGGTCTCCGAACGCCTCGCCACTCCGACCACGCGTCGCACGCTTCCCTCGGGGAATGGAGGAGGGCTTGAAATCTCCTCGAACTTCACCCGCGCTGCCTACGAAGAGGCCGTGGAGAAGGCCAAGGAGTACATCCGGGCGGGGGATGCGTTCCAGATCGTGCCATCTCAGCGCTTCTTCGCCGAGATAGGCGATCTGGACCCGTTCCTTCTGTACAGGGGCCTCCGAACCGTCAACCCCTCGCCTTACATGACGTACCTAAAGCTGGGTAATCTAGCGCTCGTCGGCGCTTCGCCGGAGCCTCTGGTGCGTGCCGAGGGCCGCCGCGTGATGACGCGTCCTGTCGCCGGGACGAGGAGGCGCGGCGCGACCCCCGAGGAGGATACGCTGCTCGCCGAGGAGCTTTTGGCCGACTACAAAGAGCGGGCAGAGCACGTAATGCTCGTAGACTTGGGGCGTAATGACCTGGGGCGGGTCGCGGAGACCGGTACCGTGGGCGTTGAGAGCTTTATGCAGATAGAGCGCTACTCCCACGTCATGCACATCGTCTCAACCGTAATCGGCTCTTTACGCGAAGACTACAATGCCCTCGACGCTTTGGCTGCCGCGTTCCCGGCAGGGACCGTCTCAGGAGCGCCGAAGGTGCGGGCGATGGAGATCATAGACGAGCTCGAACCGACCCGGCGTGGACCCTACGCTGGCGCGACCGGTTACTACGGTGTGGACGGACGTCTCGACACCTGCATAACCTTACGCACTGCGCTTCTCAAGGACGGCTTCATCTACTTTCAGGCTGGCGGCGGGGTCGTCGCCGACTCGGTGCCTTCCTTGGAATACGAGGAGAGCCGTAATAAGGCCGGAGCGATGATGCGTGCTTTAGAGGTCGCTCGGAGCCGCGGGCTGTGGCTGTAGATGTAATAAGATACTTTGTTGCCGAGATGTACACTTCGAGAGAAGAGAGATCTTTGATCTCTTTCCAGAACAAGTGGTTTTCCATCGCTTTTCGATGACTGCGTTCGCGCGTACTCGGTTTGTTTGGCGCCTGACTCTATTTCCTAGCACCCTTGCAGAACCCTGGGTGCTAGCTGCAGTGCGGACCCTCTTTGTTTTCGGGCTTTGTTCTACCGGGACGGCTTCTTGTAAAGGCCTGTGACACCTCTACCTGTAGGCTATACTTGCCATCGTGCTGGACGTTTTCCTGATTCTGGGCGGCTACATCTTGGGCTCGTTCCCGACCGGTTACCTGGTGGGGCGAGCCTTCGGGGTGGACGTTCGCCGGGTAGGGAGCGGGAACGTAGGGACGGCGAACGTTCTCAGAGCCCTCGGGAAGTGGCCGGCCGTCATTACCATGTTTGGGGACATGCTAAAGGGGTTCTTGCCGGTTTTTCTGGCGCGTCTACTCACGGAGGACGAGTGGGTGATCGCGGCGGTGGCACTGGCGGCGTTGGCGGGGCACTGCTGGTCGGTCTTCTTGGGGTTCAAAGGCGGCAAGGCGGTGGCGACGGGGGCGGGTACGAGCGTCGCGCTCGCGCCGGTGGTGGGGTTGGCGCTCTTCGCGTTCTGGTGGGGGGTGGTGCTGGTAAGCCGTTACACGTCTTTGGGCGCGATCTCGGTGATGCTTGTCAGCCCGCTGGCTTTCCTCGTGACGGGGCAGCCGGCGCCCTACGTCTTATACACAATAGTTGGTGGAGCCCTGGTTCTGTGGAAACATCGGGAGAATGCTCGCGCCCTCGCGGACGGTACGGAGCGCAAGGTCGGACAAAGTATCAGGAAGGACGATGCCCGTGTTGGCTGAGGCGTATCGCGGCAAGGCCGTGCTGGCTACGGGTGGAACCGGTTTCTTGGGGACGGCGCTCGTAGAGAAGATGCTCCGAAGCTTGCCGACTTTAAAGCGGCTGTACCTGCTTATCCGCCCTTCCCGGGAGAAGGGCGCGAAGGAGAGGTTCGAGAGCGACGTTTTGGGCTCCCCGGCCTTCCAACGGCTGCGTGAAGAGCTCGGGAGTTCTTTCGTGGAATGGGTCGCCGAGAAGGTGCGCGTCCTGGAGGGAGACGTGCACGCGGACTCTTTGGGGTTGGGCGCGGAGGATCTCGCCGAGCTCTCGCGGGAGGTGGACGTGATCGTTCACTCCGCTGCCTCCGTAGTCTTTGACGCGCCCTTGGACGCAGCGGTAGACTCGAACGTCCGGGGGACTCTTGGCCTGCTCGCGCTAGCCAGGGGTTGGGAGAAGAGACCGCTCTTTGTACACGTCTCGACATCCTACGTGGCCGGGACGAAGGAGGGGCTCATCTCGGAGAAGGTGCCCGATGAATACTCGCCGAGCGGCGTGCGCCTTGTTCCGCGGGCGGAGATAACTCACCTCGAAGAGGTGGTGCGGGAGGTCGAGGAGGCCTCCAAGGAGAAGGGCCTTGTCAGACGGCTGCAGGCTGAAGCTCATAAGGAGCTCGGGACGGCTAAAGAGGGAGTCGAGGTCTGGGAAAAGGTCGAGCAACTCCGGCAGGCCTGGGTGCGCGAGCGGCTCGTCGAGCGTGGGAACGAGCGGGCACAAGCTTTCGGCTGGCAGGATGTCTACACGTTCACGAAGTCCTTGGCAGAGAGGCGGATGTTGGAGGAGCGGGGAGACCTGCCGCTCGTAATCCTCCGACCAGCGATCATCGAGAGCAGCCTCGTCGAGCCACATCCTGGTTGGATCCAGGGTTCGCGCATGATGGACCCAATAATTATGGCCTTTGGCAGGGGTATCCTCCGTGAGTTCCCCGGCGACCCGGATGCCGTCGTGGATCTCGTACCCGTAGACCACGTTGTGAACGCTACGATCGCCGCGATGGCCCGGGGGCTTGCCTACCGTCCCACCGAGCCCGAGGTCTACCAGGTCGCCTCCGGCGAGAGGAACCCTTTGCGCTTCCGGGACCTCTACGAGCACGTCCGGGAGTATTTCCTTGCTAAACCCTTGCGGGACTCCGGGGGACGGCCGATTCCGGTCCCCGAGTGGAGCTTTCCCGGACGGCGCTGGGTGGAGAGGGGGCTCAAGGCTGAGCTTCTGGGCCTTAAAGTTGCGGGCAAGCTCGCCTTGAATCTGCCCGAGGGTCACCTAAAGACGGACCTGCGTGGTCGTATAGTTCGGGCCGAGAGACAGGCCCGCACGAGCTTTTACTTCAGTCGCATCTACGGAGCGTACGCCAACATGAAGAGTATTTTCTCTTCTGTCCGCACCGTGGCGCTTTTCGAGAGCCTCTCCGAGGAGGACCGGCGCGTCCTCCCGTTCGATGCCGGAGAGATCGACTGGAGGGCTTGGCTGCAGGAGACACACCTGCCAGCCATAACCCAAAACCCCGGGCGCAAAAAGCGACGCAAGGCTCCCGAGAAAAAAGTGGGGGAGGTCGCGGCGGTCTTCGACGTGGACGGCACGCTCCTCGATTCGAACGTGGTCTCTTACTACGCGTGGATGAGGATGCAAGAGCTGCCCACCGCGCTACGCCCCTTATGGGCGGCGGCCTTTGTGGTGCGGGTTCCGTACTACTGGCTCTTGGACAAGATCAGCCGCGCCCACTTTAACCGCGTCTTCTACAAAAACTACAAGGGTTGGAAACCCGCCCGCGCCCGCGTATTGGCGAAGAAAAGCTTCTCCGGTTACGCCTTGAAGAGGCTCTACCCCGAGGCTATCGAGACTCTAAAGGCACACAAAAGCGCCGGACACCGCATCGTCCTTCTTTCGGGGGCCCTAGACTTCGTCCTCGAGCCATTCGAGGATCTGGCCGACGACGTTCTGGCAGCCCGCTTGAAGGAGGAGAACGGCGTGTACACCGGAGAGCTCTCGGGGGGACCAGTCGCGGGACAGCCGCGCGCCCGAATGTTCGCCTCGTTCGCCCGGCGGAGAAACCTCGACCTCTCGCGTTCCTACGCTTACGCGGACTCGATCTCGGACCTCCCGATGCTCGAGGCCGTCGGTACCCCGGTGGTCGTTAACCCCGACGCCCGTCTTCGCGCAGCGGCCAAGGAACGCGGCTGGCAGATAAAACACTGGAGTAAGAACGGAGCCCAAAGCGGGTCCGAGACGCCCTAAGGAGATGCTAGCTCTCCAGTATAGAAAGAGCGTTCCTCGCTACCTACTCGTGCGTGCTGGCGCAAAGCGTATAAAAGGCCTCGATACGAGTCGCTTCTCACCACTGCAGCTCGAAGAGGTGGTTGAACCCACGCTCCCTACCCCCGAGTGGGTACGCGTAAAGCCTTTTCTCTCCGGCATCTGCGGCTCGGACCTCAGCACGATTTCGGCGAAGAGCTCGCCGTACTTCTCCCCGATGATCTCGTCGCCGTTCGTTATGGGGCACGAGATCTTCGGCGTCGTGGCTGAGGACAACTCCGGCTTCGCGAGGGGTGAACGGGTAGTAGTCGAACCTGCCCTTGGCTGCGCCACGCGTGGGATAGACCCACCGTGCGCCTGCTGCGCCTCCGGGCGATACGCTGTATGCATGAACGTTACGAAGGGGGACGTGTTACCCGGTATCCAAACCGGCTTCTGCGGCGATACGGGAGGGGGATGGTCGGAGGGAACCCTCGTCGCTCACCCCTCCCAACTTCACCGGGTCCCGGAGGAGGTGCCCGACGAGGCGGCCGTGGCGATGGAGCCTTTGGCCTGCGCGGTGCATGCGGCGCTGGAGGCGAACCCGGGTCCAGATGAGACGACACTCGTGATCGGGGCGGGTAGCATCGGGCTCTTCGTCGTAGCGGCTCTGAGGATGCTCACGCAAGCAGGGCGCATAATCTGCGTAGCCAAATACCCCCGGCAGAGAGAGGAGGTTCTGCGCCTCGGGGCGGACGAGGTAGTGCATCCGAGAGAGATCTACGAGAAGCTGCCCCAGGCTTTAGGAGCGGAGCGGTATACGCCCGAGCTCGGCAAGCCCGTGTTGATGGGTGGCGGTGCGGAAAAGGTTCTAGAGTGCGTGGGGGCTGCCGGAAGCATCGAGGACGCGACGCGGCTGGCCCGTCCCGGCGGGGAGGTGACGCTCGTCGGGATGCCGGGGATGAAAAGCTGCCTGGACCTCACTCCACTCTGGTGTAAGGAGGTGACGCTCGTTGGCACGTACGTCTACGGCCTCGAGGAGTTCCGAGGCGAGCGCATAAAGAGCTTTGAGCTGGCACTACGCATCGCACTGGAGATAAAGCTCGGGTCTCTGGTCGGGCCGCGTTTCAGGCTGCGAGAGTACCGCGAGGCAATCGCCGCTGCGCGCTCGGCCGGTTCGAATGGCCACGTAAAGATCGTCTTCGATCTCAAAGAGACGTAGCTTATCGGAGTTGCCTGGTGTGCCCGCGTAGTCTCCTGAACGTCGTAAAACCGCGCCCGCTGATCCAGCGTAACAAGTGGGTACCTAGCGCTATCTTCAAGTCGCTGGTCTCAGGACCGTTGTGGTTGGGTAGCATCAATCTCGAGGGCAACGCGCCGACCTCGAGAATCATCATGACGGACCAGAGAAGGCGGTCTGCGTGTATGCGCTAGAGCATTATCCTTACTGGGCGGCACGGCTCGAAAGGGAGTTAAAGCCGGGAGCCTTCGGCGAGAACTTCAGCACTGAAAGGATGCCGGATTACAGGTTTCTACCTTCGCTGCCTCCAACCTGAGGAGGTTCGCGTGAGAGACGACACCATGCTGCTCGAGAGGCTGGCTCGGAGCGTGAGCATAACCGAGGCAAACCGGGTGATGCATCACAACAAGTACGATGCAGCTGGTATCGAACGCCTGCTCACCATCCCCAAGCTATCGGGCTCCTGGCGGCGTACGCTCGAGGGGCGGCTCTACGGCAGGGTCGAAGACACCACGCCTCGGCTCGAGGGTTAGAAGACCGTTAGAAAAAGCTCGCCGATTTGTCTGTATCCTTTGAGAGGCGGGCCTGGTAATTAACTTGGCTTGTCCTTACGAGGCAAAAGATGAACGATTACTGGTAGTCGTTCAAACCGTAGGAGGAGAGATGAGCCGTCCCGGTTTCGCGACCATCCTAGAGAGAAATAGCCCCCCGATGATGTTCAACGCGGGGGACGAGTTCCACTACGAGCAGCTCCCGGAGGGGACACGCGTGATCTTCCCCCCCGGTCCTGTCGAGCCGCTCACCGACCCTTACGCCGCCATAGAGCGAGCACTCCTTACGCCGATGGAGATGGAGCCGTTGCACGAACTTTTCTTCCCCGGTATGAAGCTCACCATCGCCTTCGACGACCTCTCGCTGCCGCTGCCCCCGATGCAAAGACCGGACATCCGGCAAATGGTTATAGAGAAGGTTCTCGAAGAGGCAGCCGCTAAAGGGGTGGAGGATATACATCTCATCGCCGCCCTGGGGCTGCATCGCAGGATGACCGAAGCCGAGCTAAGGCACTGCCTGGGTAAGAAGATTATGTCCAGGTTCTACCCCGACCGGCTCTACAACTACGACGCCGAGGACGAGGAGGGCAACGTCACGATCGGCACGACGGAGCGCGGTGAGGAGGTCTGCGTGAGCCGTCGAGCCGTCGAGAGCGACCTTCTCGTGTACGTAAACATAAACTACATCGCGATGGACGGCGGCCACAAGTCTGTCCACACCGGCATCTCGCCTTACTCCTCCATCCGCCACCACCACGACCCAAAGACGCTGGAACATACCCGTTCGTTGATGGACCCTGCGAACTCCGCTATGCACAGCTCCCTGAACCGGATGGGCAAAATATTCGACGAGAACGCGAAGGTTTTCCACATAGAGACGACCCTTAACAACAGCGCCTTCCCGTCCGTCTTCGACTTCATGGCAAAGCCCGAACATGAGTGGAACGCTGTCACGAAGGCGAATTTCTTAGTGAACCACAAGGCGACGAAGGCTATGCCACGCCGGGTCTCGCGTAGGATCTTCCAAAGCATCAAGGCGCCGCACCAGATGACGAGCGTGCAGGCTGGCGCCACCGACCCAGTGCATGAAGAGACGTTGAGGCACGTCTACCGGCAGCAGATCGTACCCGTCGAAGGGCAGGCGGACGTGGTCCTGGTAGGTATCCCGTATCTCGGGCCGTACAACGTCAACTCGATAATGAACCCGATGCTCGTCTACAACATGCTCCTCGGCTACCTCTTCAACCTCTACAGGGGTAAGCCGCTGGTGCGTGAGGGCGGAGTCCTTATAGGTACGCATCCCGTCCCGAACGCGTTCCACAAAGTGCACCATCCCTCATACATCGACTTCTTCAACGAAATCCTGTCCGAGACCACGAACATGCACGAGATACGAGAGCGGTACGAGGAGCGGTACGCGTACGATCCTTGGTACAGGACACTTTATCGCAACTCACACGCCTACCACGGTGCACACCCTTTTACGGTCTTATATTGGGCCGCCCATGCGGTTGACTACCTGGGCGATGTGATCTTTGTCGGCGGCGATCCCATGACCACCGCCCGCATGGGTTGCAAGCGCGCCGACACGGTGGCCGAGGCCCTGGAGATGGCGAAAGATGTCGTGGGTCCGAGACCAAGCAGCACATACATGCACATCCCGCCGCTGTTTATGGTCGAGGTGAGCTAACTACGTCTTCTGGATTACGTCGTGTTCGATAGGATGCGACATCGCCATAGATCAAACCTTTACCGCGGTCGCTTTCAAGATGTCTGCGCAGGACCTTGGGGGAGATGGTGCAGCCCGAGCAGCCGCTCTTCGGCATCAACATCACCATCGAGGGCCGAATCGCCATCTTTGCCGGGTGCATTCTGCTCATGCGCGATGGCGACGTAGCCGGCGCGATAGGCGTAAGCGGCGGCACGGTCAATCAGGATCAGGAGGTGGCAGAGGCGGGCATCGAAGCCTTGTCGCTCTACGAAAAGGCTTGATGAGGCCCCCGTGGGAATGCTCCCGCGCGGGCCTTATGAGGTCATGAGGATCTGCGAAACTCTTGTTATTACCCGTCCTCCAGGCGTGCGTCGAGCTGGATTTCTACGTTGCCCCTAAGGGCGTTCGTAACGGGGCAAATCTGATCTGCCTCGCGAGTGGCGTCCTTGAGCTCCTCGTCGCCTATACCGGGCACCTCGCCCCGCACATCGAGGTTCATGGTGGTTATCTTGAGGGTCTGGTCGTCCAACAGCGCATACGGCCGCCACCGCAAGCCGCTCCGGCGGCGTGCCCTTCTCGGCTAAGGGTTAGATAGCGTCATGGCGTAGCAGGTGGCATGAGCGAAGGCTATTAGCTCTTCAGGGCTCGTCGTGCCCTCCGGTTGTTCGACGCGTGAGGCGAAGGTCACTGGGGCTTCCCTTATCGCTCTGCTATCCTCCCCGGTAAGCCTTCCGCTGCCGTTCGCGAGGTTCCCCTCCCACCCCACGTGTGCCTTACGCTCGACGTTTGCCATCTCCTCCTCCAGCTCTAGAACTTTACACGAAACTCAGTATGCGAAAGTGGGGTGTAGATGCCGGGAATGGTCCGCAGGTTAGACCAATCGACGAAGCAGGAGCAAGGCGGGCAGGCAAACCGCGGCCAGGGATAGGTAAGAGAGGGTCTCACCTCCTAGGTCGGCCAAAGCACCGCCCAGAGAAGACCCGAGCGCGTAACCGGAGGCCCAGGCGAAGTTGGTCGCGCCGAAGGCGAGGGCCACTTCGATCCCGGCTTTCTCGGCCTCGCGGGTGAAGAGGGCGGTGCCCGGAACGAGCGGGGTGTTGAACGCTAGGTTGGCGAGGACGACGAGAACGGCGACGAGGAGGGCGGTCGATGCCCAGGGAAGCACGAGGAGGGCGGCGAACGAGGCGAAGAGGCCTGCTAGGATAGGTGGGTGGTACCCGGCGTGGTCGGTCCACCGCCCGATAAGGGGGTGGACGACGGCCTCCAAGAGGGCGGCGGCGAAGAAGACGGCCCCGATGGTGGCTGGACCCCAACCAAGTCGGGCGAGCTCCAGCGGCGCGAGAACGGCGAGCACGCTATAGAGCAGGGGCGAGAACCCGACGAAGGCTAGCCCGGTCGCCGGGCGTGGCCGGAGGATCGCGTTGAAGGTTCCGGCGAAGGGCCTTCCGGGCGAAGGGGCAGGCGCTGGTGTAGCGGAGGCCCACAGCGCCATAGAGAGCCCGACCGCAGAGAGGAGCGTGAATGCGAGCGTGATACCGATTACCGCGGCGGCGCTTCCGAGCGCGGGACCCAGAAGCACCCCTACGACCGCAGCGCTTAAGAGTGTCCCGATCATCTGCCCTTGCCGCTCTTCCGGGGCTTGCGCCACCAACCACGTGAACGCCGCAACCCAGGAGAGCGCGCTCCCGAATCCCGCTGCGAACCGGAGCGCGACGAGCTCCCAGACTTCGCCTGCGAACCCGAAGAGCAGGCTCGCGAACGACATCACCCCGACCCCTACTAAAGCCGTCAGCTTTACTCCGAGCCGGGCTGCCAGGTAACCGCCTGGCACAGCTCCCAGGAACACCCCCACTCCGAACGCTCCGCTCAAGACGCCGACCGCGGATTTCGAGAGCCCAAACTCCTCGCTGAAGTACGGTACGAGTGGGACCAGCGTCGCGTAGAACGCAGTGTCCACGAAGATCATCGCGCAGGTGAGGGCGAGCAGACGACGCACGAGGTTATTCTAACTTTGGGGCGGGTACGAGCCGCCTCAAGAGAGCTTTCACGGACCCACCCCCGCGCCTGCTACCATGATGGTATGAGATTGAGTGGCATTGCGCACACCTTCACTGATTGGCTCGCCTGGGGACGCCGGAGCCGGGCCAACAAGGTGCTCTTTGTCGCGTCCGTGGCCCTGGCTCTCTTCGTCACGGGCGTATTCGCGTGGGCGACCATGAGTCCAGCGCCTGGGGACGCTACACGGTACCTGGTCCTGTATTGGGCGTGGGGCCTGTGCGCCATAGGACTCCTCTGTGGGATGGCCGAGTATAAGACAAGCCCCTTGCGTAAGAGAAGGGAGCGGGGGCACCTCTTTATACTCCTCTACCTCGGCTCGCTGCTCATCGTAACCCGCGCCCTGAACATGTTCCTATACTACAATCCGTGAAGCTCGCGATTCAGAGGAGATTGCGGGCCGGTCAGGCGGGTTCTACCTGCTATGGACTCGTTGCGAAGAACAGGACGAGAATAGTCCCAGCGAAACCGAGAGTGATGCCGACGAATAGAAGCCTGCCCTCAGAGCCTACCAGCATTAGACCGGTCAGCAAGAAGAGGAGGAGAAGAAACCCGAGCCCGAGCAAGAACGAGACTTCCATCCCTACAATGATAGCTTGCAGCTACCCAACTAATAAACTCTCTGCGCGCAGAGGACATCTGGACGCGCTCAAAGCGGCGGCTTCCTGCATTTCTGTGTTGGCCAGAACAGCGTTTGGTTAGGTACCACCACCACTTATTGTTCTATATAGAAGAACCGGTTCGTTTAGGGCGCTTTGCGTTATGCTCAAGGCTTTGATCTTTGACCTCGACGCCACGTTAACAGAGGCCAACTCCGTGCATCATCTAGTGTGGCGAAGGTACTCGAACCCCACAGCTAAAGTATCACTTGGGATTTTTACCGAGATAAGATCAGCGGTCGCTTGGCCCCCGAAATCGCCTCGAATCTCCTCCCCGACCTCTCGCCAGAGGAGCGCCGGGAGCTAGCCGGAGCCAAGTACCCAGCTTTTCGTAAGCGGGCCAGGGCTGTAGAGCCGCTTCCGGGCCTACTGGACTTCATCGCGAAGGCCCGAGAGAAAGGGATAAAGATCTCGCTCGTCACCAACGCCCTTAAAGAGAACGACCTCGCCGTCTTGCGTGTCCTCGGCTTCGACGAAGCCTTCGATTCTGAATACTGGCCGAAGAGGTTCGCGCCGGTAAGCCCGATCCGGCCCCTACGAGGCTGCCCTCAAAGCGTTAGGCCTCGTTGCTGGCGAGGCCGTAGCATTTGAGGACTCCCCCTCCGGGATCGGCTCCTCGGTCGCTGCCGGTGTACCTACCGTCGGGGTCGCCTCTACCCATGACCTTACGGACCGTGAAGAGTTGGGCGTAAACTTGGTTGTGCGCGACTTCGCCGACCCGAAGCTCGTGGCCTTCATCGAGGAACGTTAAGGCGTGCTCGAGTAGTTTAATTGGCAAGAGCAAGCCTATAGCATTATAGGCTTAGATGGTAAGAGGAGCTGTGCGCAGTACTTACAGATACGGTCGGTAGGTGCGTGACGCCTTCCTCGAAAAGCTGCCAGAACTTGAGCACTATGTGTCCGAGACCGACCAAGCTACCCTGCTAATCGGAGCCAAGGACGCGGCTTGCTAAAAATTCATCTCGCGGCCCACGTTTTGCTCTATCGCACGATCGTAGACGAGTCGGGCAGCGGCCATATCTTCCAGAGCTATGCCCTGGCTAGCGAACAGGGTTATGTCTTCGAGGCCCCTTCGTCCGAGCAGTTGTCCTGCGATTATCTGTCCGAGCTCGCGAACGGCTTCGGGGAGGACGACGCCGGTCTCCAGTGCCTGGAGGAGGTTGCCGGCCTCAAGACCGAGTTCTTCGCGGGAGTCTATGGCGACGAGGCTCGCGCGCTTTACGACGTCTCGGTCGATCTCGGTCTTGAACAGGAAGTTCGATCCAGCGGCGTTGACGTGGGCACCAGACTTGAGCCACTCACCGTGCAGAATTGGCTCTCTAGCTGAGGTCGACGTCACGACTATATCCTGCGCCGCGGGCTCCTCCGGGAAGTGAGTGCTCTCCACCTCCATTCCCAGTCTCTCGCTCATCTTCTGGGCGAACGTCTTGCGTGACTCCTCCGAGCGGCTGTAGACGATGACGCGGTTAAGGTTCCGCACGGCGGCGATCGCCTCGAGCTGGCTCTCGGCCTGCCAGCCCGCGCCGTAGAGGCCCAAAGAGTCTGCATCCTCGCGGGCAAGGTACTTCGTGGCGACTCCGCTCGCCGCACCCGTACGCAGCTGGCCGAGCTTGTCCGATTGCATGAGTGAGAGTAGCTCGCCGGTTTCGGGATCGAAGAGCATCGTGTAGAAGCGGGCGCCGGCCCGGGCGACGGAGTAGGCTTTAAGGCCCAGGGCGCCGATTTCGGGGGCCCCGGCAAACATCACGTTCAGGCCGCTTCCAGGTAAGGCGACGCGGCGGCGGGCGCGGTTAGTGGCACGCCCTTCGGCTTGTTGGCGTAGTATCTCCTCTACGGCGTCGAGGGTCGAGCGTGTGTCGAGGAGGTTCTCGACCTCTTTTTCGGTAAGAAACAGGGTCATTTGATCTCCGATCCTTCCGGCCTACCGCACCACTCTCTACTTGCTACAATCTTGGGAGATATGCGGGTTTTGGTCATAGACAACTACGACTCCTTTACGTATAACCTGGTCCAGTACCTCGGGGAGCTGGAAGCAGAGGTCGTTGTGCGGCGCAACGACGAAGTCTCGCTCGAGGAGATCCCCGGGCTCTACCCGGATAGGATAGTTGTCTCGCCCGGCCCATGCACCCCGAACGAAGCCGGTATCTCGCTTCAAGTGGTCGAGGAGGCGCCGACGGCGGGGAGTATACCGGTGCTGGGCGTCTGCCTAGGCCATCAGGCGATAGGACAGGCCTACGGGGGGAAGATCGTGCGCGCAGCCGAGCCTGTACACGGCAAGACGGCGAGGATTTTCCACGACGGCGAGGGGGTGTACAAGGGGCTGCCGCAGGGCTTCGAGGCTACGCGGTACCACTCGCTCGTCATCGAGCCCGAGTCGGTGCCGGCGTGCCTCATCGTAACCAGCAACACCGAGGACGGCGTGATCATGGGTGTTCGCCACAAGGAGCTGCCCGTCGAGGGTGTCCAGTTCCATCCAGAGAGCGTACTAACGGTGAGTGGCCGGGAGCTGCTCAAGAACTTTCTGAGGCTTTAGGGTCTTGCTGCGGGAGAGCCTAAAGAAAGCGGCCGCGGGAGAAGTTCTGAGCGCCGGGGAGGCGGAACGGGCGCTCGAGGAGATCATGGAGGGCACCGTGGGCCCTGCGGTGACGGCGGCGCTGTTGACCGCCTTGCGGGTGCGGGGCGAGTCGGTCGGGGAGATCGTGGGCTTCGCTCGCGCCATGCGCCGTTTCGCGACCAGAGTAGAGGCCCCGGAGGGTGTTATCGACACCTGCGGCACCGGCGGCGACGCGAAGGGCACCATCAACATCTCGACGGCCGCGGCGTTTGTGGCGCGGGGGGCGGGTGTCATGGTCGCCAAGCACGGCAACCGGGCCGCCACGAGCCAAGCAGGCTCGGCGGACGTCCTGGAATCCTTGGGCGCCGAGATAGGCTTAGGGCCCGAAGAGGTCGGTCGGTGTATAGAGGAGGTGGGGTTAGGCTTCATGTTCGCCCGTACCCACCATCCGGCGATGCGTTACGTAGTTCCCGTACGGGCCGAGTTGCCGTTCAGGACCGTCTTCAACCTCTTGGGACCGTTGACCAACCCGGCCGGCGCGAAGCGCCAGCTCGTCGGTGTATTTAGCGGCGACTACGTGCGGCCGGTGGCCGAGGCTTT